>NZ_JBYVJY010000002.1:0-445476 GCF_058147145.1 Patiriisocius sp. 208BN25-11 | reverse complement strand
TATTTTGGAGAGCGTTTGTTCGATAGAATAGTAATAGCAGGCATTACAGGATTATGATAAATTACGGACAATCAAAAAAATATTATGGAAAACACTATTTTAAAGAAAAAAAATAGAAAAGTAATTCTCAAATCATTTGGAAAAACATTAGTTGTAATCCTAGGGACTACTTTTGGAATTTGGTTCTCTTTATTTTTTGTAAATATTTTTTATGGTGATATGCTTTTTCTTGAAAATTTATCATTCAAACAATTTATAAATAATGGAAGTTTTTTGCTCATAACATTTTCTATTCTTACGACTTTACTAGTTAAATCTATTAAAAATTTAAAGGTTAATTTTTTTAATGTAACAGCTTCGGTGGGAATAATTATTGTAGGAATTTATTACGGAAAGTTAATTGGCTTAAATAAAGGTGTACTAACAACATATGCTCTTTCTGATGAACTTAAATATTTTAGAATATTACCATTTATTTTGTCATTAATATTGTTATTTATCTATTATATATATGATGGTACTAAAAACAAAAGCCTTTGGTTAAATGGAGCTAAATCTAATAATACCAGTTGGAATATATTTCTATCATATGCCATAGCAGGAAGTAAGTCAAAAACTTCAAGAATAACCTCTCAAAATGAAGTAAAGGAACTTCAAGAAATATTATCAAACCTAGGTTATAATCCAATTTTTAATGCAAGCGATTATTTCGAAACAGAACAGGATTATCAGCCGCCACAAGTAGCCGCTAGAGAAGACTTTAAAGCAATAGAAAATTGTAAAAACTTTTTATTTTATTATCCTGAAAGAGTTGCCTCTAGTGCACTAGTCGAATTAGGTTATGCTATTAGGGATAGAGATAATATAATAATTATATGCAAGAACAGGAATATTTTACCTTTTCTTGTAAGAGAATTAGATGGAATAAACGAAAATATTAAAATCATTTCTGAATACACAGATTTCAACAACGTAAAAGAAATCATAACCAGTAACCATAGTACATATTTTAAAAAATAAATAATAACTGTGCCTAACAAAGTAAACCTTCCAATACTTAGTTTATTTATTGTTCTGAAAAAAACTCAACAACCCAATAAGTCACAAAATTTCAACTATATTAGTCTTTAAAACAACCAAAGACTCATTCAAGCCAAATGCTCACAGCCATCCATCCAAAACTGCCCATGCGTGACAAGGAGGTCACAAAGGCTTATTATATCGATCAACTTGGTTTTAAAATGCTAGGTACCACAGACTATCATGGCTATTTAATGCTGGAACGCGATGACATACAACTGCATTTTTTTGAGTTCAAGGCATTAGATGTTAAAGAAAATTACGGTCAGGTGTATATTAGAACCAATGCTATAGAGGCTTTGTACCAATCTTTACTAGACAACAACACTAAAATCCATCCCAACGGACCCTTACAAACCAAGCCTTGGGGGCAAAAAGAATTTGCTTTACTAGATCCAGATAGTAACTTACTTACCTTTGGTGAGGCAATGTAAGTAGTATCCTATTGTATTTGTTTATTTTTGTAGGAGTCTCATAAACAATACTATGAAAAAATGCTACCTCTTCTATCTACTACTTGGAAGTTCTTATTTTGGGCTTTCGCAGATTGTAGACATACCTGATGCAAATTTTAAGTTTGCGCTCACCAGCACCAATTGTATAGATACCAATGGTGATGATATTGGAGATATCGATGCTGATTTAAATAATGATGGAGAAATTCAAGTTAGTGAAGCCGAAGCGGTGTCTAACTTATTTTTGTACTCCTCCGCCAATATTGCATCGATGGAGGGTATCACTAGTTTTACAAACATAGAGACTTTGTTTGTGGTGAATAATGGGATTGCTACCTTAGATGTTTCTCAAAATACCAACCTTGTTCGTTTGTATGTATACAACAATGCATTTCTAACAAATTTAGTTGTGCCTGCTTCGGAAAGTTTAGAAGAACTTTTCTGTTTTAATAACGACCTACCTTCTGTAGATGTTACGCAAAATCCTAATTTAAAAGGGTTTCATTGCTATGGAAATGTGTTTACCACCTTAGATGTTACTAACAATCCTTTGCTTGAAGATCTAGCCTGTGGAGGAGCCAACAATGG
This sequence comes from Patiriisocius sp. 208BN25-11, assembly GCF_058147145.1. Taxonomy (NCBI): domain Bacteria; kingdom Pseudomonadati; phylum Bacteroidota; class Flavobacteriia; order Flavobacteriales; family Flavobacteriaceae; genus Patiriisocius; species Patiriisocius sp. 208BN25-11. The sequence goes on along the minus strand of NZ_JBYVJY010000002.1, from coordinate 443,353 downwards.
AACGTCTACTATAAATCAAATCACGGATCTTGATGTTACTCAAAACCCAAACCTAAAATTTCTCTATACCTACAATAACCCTTTTACGAGCCTAGATCTTACGCAAAACCCAGCCTTGGAAATTCTTGTTGTGGGAGGGAACCTACTTACCGAATTAGATCTATCTCAAAATGTGAATCTCAATGATTTTGTGTGTACCGATAATCAATTAACAAGTTTGTCGATAAAAAATGGAAATAATAAAAACCTTGTGATGTACATACAGGACAATCCATCATTGTTGTGTATTGATGTTGATGATGTAGCCGTGGCAAATGCGGCAGATTGGGTCTTAGAAAACACACCAGCTGTATACAGTGAAGACTGTGCGAGTTTAGGGATAGCATCAAATGCATTGAATACTATTGAGATCTATCCAAACCCAACAAGTGATGTAATACACATACGCTCAAGTTCCCCAGTGATTAGCTTGCTACTTTATTCTTCAGAAGGAAAACTACTAAAAGAATCAAAGTCATCAAGCATGGCGGTCAGAGATCTTCCTAGCGGAATCTATTTTGTTGTAGTTACGATAGGTAATAGGGTACACACAAAGAAAATTATTAAAATATAGCTTTTACTACTAAGTTTTAAAATTGAATTTTCATGAAATATACCTGCACCTGCAACATAGCCTTACCTATTGAAAAAGCAGCAGCCCTTTGGGAAAACGAAGCAACTCTCCATGAGTGGCAGGACGGCTTCGATAAGGTAGAGCACCTATCGGGTGCGCCCAATACTCAGGGGGCCACCGCAAAGATTTACTTTACCGGCAAACAGAAACTAGAATTGTTAGAAACCGTTTTAGTGGCCAATTTACCTCATGAAAAAGTAGCGCGCTATGAGCACATACACATGACCAACACGCAAACCACCCGTTTTGTTGCGATCGATGAAAATACCACCCAGTTTAGTTCTGAAGTCGAGTACACCCAATTTAATGGACTCATGATGAAGGCACTTGCCAAATTGTTTCCAGAGAAGTTTAAAGCGCAGAGCCAGAAATGGATGGATCAGTTTAAGCTTTTTGCTGAAAATCAAGGGTAAAAAAATAGTAGTTATTTATGTAACAAAAACAAATAGCTCCCCTCTCAGTGGGAGAGGGGCTGGGGGTGAGGGTTTTGAAATCGAAATCGAATTTGAATATACAGTTCAAAACACAGAGCCAGAAATGGATGGATCAGTTTAAGTTTTTTGCTGAAAATCATTAGGAATAAGAGCGTTTTTTCAAGTCTATAATATAGAGGGAATGAATGCGCTAAAAAACACTCAAAAAAAATTAAAAAAGGTGTTGTAGATTCTTTAAATATATTTATTTTTGCAAACGCATTTCCTGAAAGGTCAGGAAGCCTATTAAATAAAGTGAATTAAGATGAAAAAAGGTATCCACCCTGAGAATTATAGATTAGTAGCATTTAAAGACATGTCAAACGACGATGTATTTTTAACAAAGTCTACTGCAAATACAAAAGAAACTATCGAAGTTGATGGTGTTGAGTATCCAGTGGTAAAAATGGAAATCTCAAGAACATCGCACCCGTTCTACACTGGTAAGTCTAAACTTATCGATACTGCAGGACGTATTGACAAGTTCAAAAACAAATACGCAAAATTCAAAAAACCAGCTGCTGCACCTGCAAAGGATAGCGAGTAATCTTTTTGATATACCATACAGAAGCCTTCGAGAAATCGAGGGCTTTTTTTATTTCTTTTAGTGAATGGTGAATGGTGAATGGTGAATTGTGAATTGTGATTCGTGATTCGTCAAAATAATTAATGAGTAATTGATATTCATTTAAGTTTTTTAAATTTACTCCATACTCCATACTCCATACTCCATACTCCATACTCCATACTCCATACTCCATACTCCATACTCCATGCTCCATACTCTAGATTAATTCATCTAAACTACGTCCATACCTTATTTTCTTATTATTTTTGAACACTGAACACTGAACACTGAACACTGAACACTGAACACTGAGATATGAACTACATCCTTTTTGACGGCGCCGTGCGCAACCAGTTATTGCCTTTTACGTTTACACGTCCGGTAGCAGATATTCGTATCGGTATTTTAACCATTCGTGAAAAATGGGAAAAGTTGTTAGGGTTTACCACCACAACAGTGACCGAAGATTACCTAGCAGACAAATACCCAATGGTAGAGCTGGAGCACAATGTGTTGATCAATGCTTCTTTTTGTCCGTCGGAAAATTTAGTGCAATTGATAAAGGGATTAACTGAAAATCAAGCCATCTTTTATGGCGATGAACCTTTAGCATTCTATAGTACAGAAGAGCAAGAAATCGACTTCGATAGCTTTGATGTAATCGAGTACAGTTACGATGATGTATTGCGAGTGGAACATACTTGGGATATTTTTCAAAAGAATCACGAGGCAATTCAAAGAGATTTTGATCTCCTGACAAAGGATAGAGATTCGCAACCCATTCCAGAAACAACCGTAGCCTTTTATCCAGAACGTATTTTTATAGAAGAGGGCGCTGAACTTCCCTTATGTTCTTTAAATGCCAAAGACGGACCTATTTACATTGGTAAAGATGCCGAAATCATGGAAGGTTCTATGATTCGCGGACCTTTTGCCTTATGTGAGCATGCTACCGTGAAAATGGCAGCAAAAATCTATGGTGGTACTACTATTGGTCCTCATTGCAAAGTAGGAGGTGAGGTAGGTAATTCTGTAATGATGGGTTACTCAAATAAGGGTCATGATGGCTATATGGGCAATTCGGTGCTTGGAGAGTGGTGTAATTTAGGTGCAGACACCAACACATCAAATTTAAAAAACAACTACGCTGAGGTCCGCTTATGGGATTATGATAGTGGTCGCTTTTCAAAAACGGGCACTCAGTTTTGTGGCTTGATGATGGGAGATCATAGCAAATGCGGTATTAACACCATGTTTAATACTGGAACTGTTATAGGTGTAAGTGCAAACATCTTTGGAGGTGGCTATCCACGTAATTTCATTCCTAGTTTCTCCTGGGGTGGCGCTGCAGGCATGGAAACGTACAATACCAAGAAAGCATTTGAAGTAGCCAAAGTAGTGATGGCAAGGCGCGGCATTGAATTTGACGCGCAAGAAGAAGCCATTTTAAACGAAGTCTTTGAGATTAGCAAAGAGTGGCGTAGGTTTTAATTAGTCTTTAGTCGTTTGTCTTTGGCCGTTAGTAGTTGGTAGGACGTTTTGTTGTAAATTTTAGTCTTTCTTCTTTCAATGAGAGAAACGAATGGTCTCACTTCTATCAGCAAAGCGGTCATTTTTAATTAGACTTTGACCCTTTGCAACTTTGCTCCTTTGCCTCTTGTCCCTTAGTAACTCAATAATTCAATCTCTTAACTCCTTTTTAAATACCCTTAGCGATACAAATCATAACTAGACTGTTGAAATCTATACAACCAATCTGTGATGGTGGGTACGAGTGAGATGATAATAATAGCAAGTACTACAGAGATGATTAACAATTTCCAAAACCTTCTTTTGCGTTTTTTTATTTCTTGGAACTGCTCTTTTTGAAATTCTGCATACTCCCAAGTTTTCATTTCTTTGTGATCGGTAAATTCTTTGAACTTACTTTCTCTAGGATCATAGTTTTCAATGATGGACTCGCGATTGCGAACAAACGTTTTTCCGTTCTTGGTTGTAATTCCAGTGTATTTCATAGGCAGGATATATTAGTTTTAGGTCTTAAAAATAGTGTAAAAGCGAGTCACTATTCACCGCTCACTACTCACTGTTATTTTGTAATGATACGTAAGTATCTTCGGAAATGTTACAATTCAATTTTCTTGCTATTGACCATTATTGTTGCGATGTCGGTCATTTGCTGTCGATGGGTGCCCAAAAATATTTTTATAAATTTAAAATTTCCGAAGTGAAAAATATCGATTTTTTAAAAATAGTACTAGGTTTTATAGGAGCAAAAATCTAGTATCTTTGCAGCCAGATTTATTACACATGAATACACAAAACAAAGTCGCATTTTATACCCTGGGTTGTAAGTTAAATTTTAGTGAAACTTCTACCATTGCGCGCGATTTTACCAAAGAAGGTTTTGAGCGTGTCGACTTTAGTGAGGTGGCCGATATTTATGTGATCAATACCTGTAGTGTTACCGAAAATGCTGACAAGCGTTTTAAGAGCATCGTAAAGCAAGCCCAGAAAGTAAATCCGAAGGCTTTTGTGGCTGCAATTGGTTGTTATGCACAATTAAAGCCAGAAGAACTAGCAGACGTAGCTGGGGTAGATTTGGTGTTAGGCGCTACAGAAAAGTTTAACATTACTTCGTACATCAATGATTTGTTGGCGAACCCAGAACGTAGGGCTGCAGATGGCGCAGAGATTCATTCGTGCGAAATTGACGATGCAGATTTCTATGTGGGTTCTTATGCAATTGGCGATCGTACCCGTGCATTTTTAAAGGTGCAAGATGGCTGTGATTATAAATGTACCTATTGTACCATTCCGTTGGCAAGAGGCATTTCTAGAAGCGATACCTTAGAAAATGTGTTGCAGAATGCTGCGGAAATTTCCGCCAAAGGTATAAAGGAAATTGTACTCACAGGGGTTAACATTGGCGATTATGGAAAAGGAGAGTTTGGCAATAAAAAGCATGAACATACCTTTTTTGAATTATGTCAGGCCTTAGATGATGTTGAGGGGATACATCGTTTGAGGATTTCATCGATAGAACCCAATTTACTAAAAAATGAAACCATCGATTTTGTAGCGCAGTCTAAGACCTTTGTGCCGCATTTTCATATACCATTGCAAAGTGGGAGTGATGTACTCTTAAAGTTAATGCGTAGACGCTACATGACCGATTTGTACATAGATCGTGTTAGCAGAATAAAAGAAACCATGCCAGACGCCTGTATTGGTGTTGATGTTATTGTTGGTTTTCCTGGAGAAACGGATGCATTATTCTTGGAGACCTATAATTTTCTAAATGAACTCGATATTTCTTACCTGCATGTATTCACATATTCAGAAAGAGAGAATACGCCAGCGGCAACTATGGAGGGCGTTGTGCCTAAAAAAGTGCGTGCAAAACGAAGTAAAATGTTACGCGGCTTATCTGCAAAAAAGCGTCGCGCCTTTTATGAAAGTCAGTTAGGGAATACCGGTACCGTTTTATTTGAAGGTGAAAACAAAGAAGGTTATATTCATGGTTTTACACAAAACTACGTGAAAGTAAAACATCCCTGGAACCCAGCATTGGTAAATACCTTACATGAGGTGACACTAACAAAGATTGATGAAGATGGCTTGGTGCGGTTTGAATTTGTTGGGGAATAGGTGGTAGTTGGTAGGACGCTTCGCTTGTGGGTGGTAGTCTTTGGTCTTTAGTCGTTTGTCTTTGGTAAAAAAAGGTGGTAGGTTTTAGGACGCTTCGCTTTTAGGTGGTAGTTATTTCTCGTTTGTCTTTGGTCGTATTTTAAACTTTTACATTTTGACTTTCATAAAAGCGCTCACCCTTTAGCCCCGAAGCTTCGGGAGGGGAAAAGCGCGTTTGGAATAAGTGGTAGTTGTTAGAACGTTACGCTTGTAGTAAGTAATATTTTTTAATTATTACATTTTTTAAATTGGCACATTGAAAAATCTTCAAATTAATAAACTCGCTACTAAATATTAATTCCAACAGGTAATAAATCTCTATACTTACGTCTGTTTTTACGTAAAAATCCTACTATTTCCGGACTGGTAGGCATCACGCTAATGCCACGTTCTCGTACTTCGTCAAAAACGGCTCTAATAAAAATGTCTCTAAAACCCTGATCTTCTAAGTCTTCGGGCATTTCGTATTTGGTTAGAAAAATTTTACGGTCTTGAAGCGCATATTCAATGCGAGCCATGGTATCACCAATTTCGAGTTCAAATTGGCGTAAAAATTCGTTGTCGGTGATTTCTACATCTTCTATCATAACTATATTGATGTTTTGGTTGTTTATATGTATTGGAGGAGTTTGTACTTTTGTTTTAAGTGGTACATGACCGAGTCGAAATAGTCATTAAAATATACAATCTACTAATAGTTTTTACTTAACTGCTTTTTCACTAATAAATCAAACCAAATAATAGTATCCAGTAGCATATTATGTAAATTTACAAAAAAGCTACGTGTTTACCACTAATTGTAGCCTTAAACCCATGAATAAAACGACTACTCACATATATTTTGTGCCCGGATTGGCAGCAGATAAAGAGATTTTCAAAAACATTCGTTTACCAGAATCAGAGTATACCATGCATGTGATATCCTGGTTGATTCCTGAAAAAGGGGAGTCTATAGCACAATATGCAGCGCGAATGGCATCTTTTGTTACAGAAAAGGATGCAGTATTGGTGGGAGTTTCTTTTGGAGGTGTTATGGTACAGGAGATGGCTGCATTTCTTGATTTGAAGAAATTGATTATTATTTCGAGTGTAAAATCGAAACATGAGTTGCCAAATCGTTTAAAAGTAGCTCGGAAAACAAGAGCGTATATAATGGTTCCTACGGGCTTGCTACTCCAGTCTAAAGACCTCACCAAATTTGCGATTGGTCCGAAATCAAAAAAGAGACTAAAGCTGTATCAAGACTTTTTGCATGTAAGAGACAAGCGCTATTTAGATTGGGCTATCAAAAATATGGTCTGCTGGAAACGCGATGTCCCGTCGCAAGATGTGTTTCATATTCATGGGGATGATGATTTAATATTTCCGATAGAAAACATCAAAGATGCCATTGTTATAGCGGGAGGCACACACATTATGTTGTTAAATAAAGGGTCTCTTATAACTCAAAAGCTTGTTGATATCATAGCAGATAAATAATTCATTTTCCTGTATTTCTGCCGTAGATATTGGTTATCTTTATTGAAATTTTTAGATATGAGACTACTTTCAAAAATTGGCTTGGCTAGCATTGCGGTTACTATTTGCTGGTTATTTATTCAAGCCACACAGTCGCCCAATGCCGCAAAAGAGAGCGTTCAAGTTTCAACGCCGGCTGCACCTGCAGCTGTAAACGATATGAAAGTTAAAGCATTGACCATCCCTGGCTATATGACTTTTGCTGGAGAAGAAGTACCACTGCAAGATACAGACGTACGAGAGCGTTTAGACAGAGAGATTCACGTAAATACCTATTGGCAGTCTAACATGCTGCTCATGATAAAGAAGGCAAATCGCTTTTTTCCTCAAATAGAACCTTTATTAGAAAAGCATGGTCTGCCAGAAGATTTTAAGTATTTAGCCGTTGCAGAAAGCGGTTTGGATAATGTAAGATCTCATGCTGGAGCTTCTGGGTTTTGGCAGTTTATGAAAGGCACAGGAAAAGAATACGGCTTAGAGATTAATGACTACGTAGATGAGCGTTATAATTTAGAACTAGCAACCAAAGTAGCTGCATCTTATTTAAAAAAATCGAAAGAACGATTTGGAAGCTGGACTACAGCGGCAGCAGCATACAATGCTGGAAATGCGGGTATTAACAAACAACTTAAACGACAAGATGCTAAAGGGTACTACAGCCTATTGCTCAATAGTGAAACAAGTCGTTATGTATTTAGAATTTTGGCATTTAAAGAGATTTTAACAAATCCAGAGAAATACGGATTTTATGTAGATCATAAAGACAAGTATCATCCTATTCCTACTAGAGGAATGGTAGTGAATACCCCTATCGAGGATTTAGCTAAGTTTGCAAAAGAGCAGGGGATTAACTACAAAATTTTAAAAATTCACAATCCTTGGTTACGAGACACCTATTTAAAAAACGCATCTGGGAAAGAATATACAATAGAAATACCTGAGCCAGGATATTACGTTACTGAATAAAAAACACATATGAATATTACTCTTATTTTTTCGTTAGTACTTATTGGTCTTTTGGCAGGAATATTAAGTGGCTTTATGGGTGTTGGCGGCGGTGTCGTAATGGTACCTTTAATGATTTTGTTTTTAGGCTACAGTCAGCATCAAGCACAAGGGTTAAGTTTAGCTGTTTTGGCAGTACCTGTAACATTTTTGGCGGCATACACCTATTATGTTAATCCGGTAGGAGGAGAGCAAGCCTTTAATTGGAAATACGGAATTATTATCGCAGCTTTTTTTGTTGTGGGTGGTTTTATAGGTTCTAAATTTGCTGTGTCCATTCCACAAAATATTCTAAAGAAAAGTTTTGCTGTTATTTTAATAATAGCAGCAGTTAAAATGTTCTTCTCGAAATAAAAGACATTTCAAAATATTCTATAAAAAAAGGTCTTTCAAGCGAAAGACCTTTTTTTATGAAGTATTTATTTGAGTTTATGGTTTTTCAACAACAAATCCTTCTCCTTCTTTAGAAATTGTTTTTAATAGCGAAATGCCATTTAGAAAAGAAGTATAATTGAGTTCATACGAAACAGTATATTTTTCATTATAAGGATGTAAGACACCTCTTCGAACATCTAATATTTTTTTGTTTGCATCAACAAAGAATGATGTTGGGAAGCCTAAAGTATGCTTGAGTGTTTCTATAATAGTGTTATTTGTGTATTCTAACTCGTCTACATAAACAACTTTGATCTTACTACTGTACTCCTTAGCAATCTTACGTACTTTCTTTTTGCTGTCCCAGTATAACACTACAAAATCTACATCTTTATAATGTTCATTCGCAATTTCATTTAGGGCAGGTATTTCACCAACACCAGGGGTACACCAAGAAGCATAGGTCATTAAAAAGACGGGTTTTTCAAATTCATGAAACTCAATGGTTCTGCCAGAAAGTTTTCGAACTTTGAAGTTGTCTAAGATACTTCCGTTTACAACATTATTGATTAAAGAATCAAATAGTTGTTCTGCGCGCTCAAAATCTTTATCAGCATAAGCGCGTTGTGAATTTTCTCGATACTGTTTTATATTATTTCCAATGTTTTGGGATAAAAGGTTTCCACTCACAAAGTCTTGTGCGTATACTGAAGAGGAAAGAATAAAAAATAGGAATAGTAGTTTTCTACTCATACGCAGGTTATAGTTGGTTCCTGCAAAGTTAGATAACTTTATTGTGTGAGTGATTGATTTTTAGACGAATAGCATTAAATATTCGTTGAAAAGCAGTTTTTTGTAAGACAATACAGACAATGCGCCTATGAGATCACTAGGAATTAACGCCTTCCACCACGCACTTGACGTCCACCACCGTATTGTTGTTTGGGTTGACCAGCACGTTTCATTTGTTGTTTCATCATTTTTATTTGGTCTCCCATCATATTATGCTTGTCTAATTTTTTAGCATCTGCCAATAAGGTTTCTGCTTCACGTTTTCTGTTTTTAGACATTGCAATTCCTGCCAAATTTAATTTTGCCATGGCCATATCTGTGTCCATGCTTAAACCAAGGCTTACAGCTTTTTTGAAATACTTTTCAGCTTCATTCATATTGGTTTGAGATACCATCAAACCGTTTAGGTAATTGTAATACCCTTGTTGTTTTGTGACCAAAGAAGCCTCTGGGTTTTTAATTTTGTCTAACCATTTTTTTGCTCCTGGGAAATCTTGTTTTCTCAATCTTAGAAAGGCTAATAAGATAATTTCATTTTTAAAGTACAGAAAAACAAAGATGGCAGCAAGAAGTATATACATGATACCATTGCCAATGTTTGTTTCAGTAAATTGCCAAACAGCAGTACCTACAAGGAGTGCTGCGATAATAAGTTTTAAATTTTTGTGGAACATAAAGCCTTTTTTTTAAGGGGCTTCAAAGGTACTAAAAACAAATAAAAATATTTCACATTTTGGTGTTTGACGTTTAAAAAAAGATTGTATCTTTGCACCCGCCTACACAAGTATATGTTCTTGTATGGGATTTTAAGTTTAGTAAAAAAGATTTCAAGACGATTAATATAATATACCATGAGTAAAAGAACATTTCAGCCATCAAAAAGAAAGAGAAGAAATAAGCACGGTTTTAGAGAGCGTATGGCATCTGTAAACGGTAGAAAAGTATTGGCGGCTCGTAGAGCCAAAGGAAGAAAGAAAATTTCTGTTTCTTCAGAAACTCGTCACAAAAAATAAATGTTGATAAGTCATAAATAAAAGGTGTTGTTTTTAGAAGCAACACCTTTTTTTTATACCCTATTGAATCGTAATTTTACAACAGCAAACAAAAGATTGTTATCATGCCAAAAAACACTGCACTTAAATCTATTTTAATTATTGGTTCTGGACCTATTATTATTGGTCAAGCCTGTGAATTTGATTACTCTGGATCGCAAGCACTAAGGTCGCTTCGAGAAGATGGTATTGAAACCATTTTAATAAATTCGAATCCAGCAACTATTATGACTGATCCCTCGATGGCAGATCATGTCTACTTATTGCCCTTAACAACAAAATCAATCGTTAAGGTTTTAAAAGACCACCCGCAAATTGATGCAGTGCTTCCTACTATGGGAGGACAAACAGCTTTAAATCTAGCAATAGAGGCCGATGAAAAAGGCATTTGGAAAGATTTTGGAGTAGAAATGATTGGTGTCGATATCGATGCAATTAATGTTACCGAAGATAGAGAGCAGTTTAGAGTGCTTATGGGTAAAATTGGTGTTGAAATGGCACCACAAGAAACAGCAACGTCTTATTTAGAAGGAAAAGAAATTGCTCAAAAATTTGGTTTTCCTCTTGTAATTAGAGCGTCATACACACTTGGTGGAGCAGGAGCTTCGATTGTATATAAAGAGGAAGATTTTGATGAACAGTTACGTCACGGTCTTGAGATATCACCCATACATGAGGTGATGATCGATAAAGCCATGATGGGCTGGAAAGAATATGAATTAGAGTTGCTTCGTGATAGAAACGATAATGTTGTCATTATATGTGCGATTGAAAATATGGATCCAATGGGGATTCACACTGGAGATTCTATTACAGTGGCGCCAGCAATGACCTTAAGTGATAAAACATACCAAAAAATGCGTGATTTGGCAATCCACATGATGCGCAGTATTGGTGATTTCGCTGGAGGATGTAATGTACAGTTTGCTGTAAGCCCAGATGATCAGGAAGATATTATTGCTATTGAAATCAACCCACGTGTATCACGTTCATCAGCCTTAGCATCTAAAGCAACAGGATATCCTATTGCAAAAATTGCTTCTAAGTTGGCGATTGGCTATCATTTAGATGAACTTGACAATCAAATTACAAAATCAACTTCAGCTCTATTCGAGCCAACATTAGACTATGTAATTGTTAAAATACCTCGTTGGAACTTCGATAAATTTGAAGGAAGTGACAGAACTCTAGGCTTACAAATGAAGGCAGTTGGTGAAGTAATGGGAATTGGACGTAGTTTCCAAGAAGCATTGCACAAAGCAACACAATCCCTAGAAATTAAACGTAACGGTTTAGGGGCAGATGGAAAAAGTTATACCAACTACGAACAAATTCTAGACAAGCTTAAAAATGCAAGTTGGGATCGTGTGTTTGTAATTTACGATGCCATACAAATGGGAATTCCATTGAGCCGTATTCATGAGATTACAAAAATAGACATGTGGTTCTTGAAGCAGTACGAAGAATTATATTTACTAGAAAAAGAGATTTCTAGTTTTACTTTGGAAACATTACCACGCGAATTGCTGTTAGAAGCAAAACAAAAAGGTTACGGTGATAGACAAATAGCACACATGCTGAAATGCCTAGAAAGCCAGGTATACAAAAAGCGTGAAGAACTCGATATTCAACGTGTCTACAAATTAGTAGATACCTGTGCGGCAGAATTCCAGGCGCAAACACCATACTATTATTCTACCTTCGAAAATAGTATCGAATTACCGGATGGAAGTAGCCATGTTGAAAATGACAGTATTGTTACCGACAAAAAGAAAATTATTGTTCTAGGATCTGGACCTAACCGTATCGGACAAGGAATTGAATTTGATTACTGCTGTGTGCATGGAGTATTAGCTGCTTCTGAAGTAGGCTACGAAACCATCATGATAAACTGTAATCCAGAAACCGTTTCTACAGATTTTGATGTTGCAGATAAACTATATTTCGAACCTGTTTTTTGGGAACATATTTATGATATCATACGTCACGAAAAACCAGAAGGGGTTATCGTACAATTAGGAGGGCAAACTGCTTTAAAGCTTGCCGAGAAATTAGAACGCTACGGTGTTAAAATCTTGGGGACTAGCTTCCAGGCATTAGATTTGGCAGAAGATAGAGGAAGTTTCTCTACCATACTTAAAGAGTTAGGAATTCCTTATCCAGAATTTGGTGTAGCAGAAACTACAGACGAAGCCTTACAATTAGCAGATAAATTAGACTTCCCATTATTAATTAGACCTTCTTATGTTCTTGGTGGACAAGGAATGAAGATTGTTATAAACAAAGAAGAACTTGAAGAGCATGTTGTAGATTTACTTCGGAAAATCCCTAACAACAAATTGTTGTTAGATCACTACCTAGATGGAGCCATCGAAGCAGAAGCTGATGCTATTTGCGATGGAGAAGATGTTTACATTATTGGTATCATGGAACATATAGAACCGTGCGGAATTCACTCGGGAGATTCTAATGCTACATTACCACCCTTTAACTTAGGAGAGTTTGTAATGCAACAAATTAAGGATCATACCAAGAAAATTGCTTTGGCTTTAAACACGGTTGGGTTGATTAATATTCAATTTGCTATAAAAGATGATAAAGTATATATCATTGAAGCTAATCCAAGAGCTTCACGAACGGTTCCTTTTATTGCAAAAGCGTATGGAGAGCCTTATGTAAATTACGCAACCAAGGTAATGCTAGGAGATAAAAAGGTAAAAGACTTTGATTTTAATCCGCAGTTAGAAGGATACGCCATCAAACAACCCGTATTTAGTTTCAACAAATTTCCGAATGTAAACAAGCAACTCGGACCAGAAATGAAAAGTACAGGAGAAAGTATCTTGTTTATTGACAGCTTAAAAGACGATCAGTTTTACGATTTATATTCAAGAAGAAAAATGTATTTGAGTAAATAGATTGTTTTCACATAACTTAAGAACCTATGCAGATCTAATGATTTGCGTAGGTTTTTTTTTCGGTGGTATTAAAGAATGAATTTTCTCATACAAAGTCTCATACAAAGTCTCATACTGAGTATCATATGGGTGTCAAAACTCACATAAATTTCTTTTTTCACCTGTAAGGGTGAACTATTTTTTGCAACTTACATTATATTTGTTATAATTATGTATAAATACACCATCATTCTTATACTCTCAATATCTACTGTTTTTTCTCAGTCTATCTACGACTATGCAAAAAAAGGAGATGTACAAGCTATTGAGGGGTTAGCAATTGAAGATGTAGCTGTGTTTAATAGTCAAAATAGTGACGGATATACTCCATTGATGCTTGCGGCGTACTATAACAAAACTGATATGATATCTTATTTGCTTTCAAAAAAAGCAGATATTAATGCGGTAAGTGCTTACGGAACTGCACTTATGGCTGCTACCGTAAAAGGGCATAAGGAAGCTGTATATTTGTTACTAAAAGAAGGTGCAGACCCTAATATTTCAGATGAAAATAAAAGTACAGCACTACAATTTACCGCCTTATTTGGGAGAAATGATATTGCCGAAGCACTTTTAAAACATGGTGCCGATGTTCATAGCAAGGACTTTAGAGGTAACAAAGCTTTAGATTATGCAATAATGAAACAAAATGAAACTTTAATTAAACTTTTAAACACGTACCAATGAAAAAAATTACTTTATTAGCAGCACTACTCGTAGGCTGTTTTACACAAGCACAAGTGAGTACTGGAGAAATTGCCGTTACTGGAAGTTATACAGTGCAAATTGATATTGATGATACCAATGTTACTATTGGTATGGAAGGAGACGAAGATCGATGGATGGGTCTTGGTTTTGGAGTTACAACCATGACATCTGGTGGTGATGTGGTAACCTTTGATAGTACAGGATTTAATGATAGAGCCTTTATGGGAGTTGGTGTACCTCCAGTGACAGATACACAAGATTGGACCATAGTATCTAATACTACTGCGGGTGGTGTAAGAACACTCGCTGCTACAAGACCACTTGCTGGAAGTGATGCTACAGATTTTACGTTTGATCCTAATGCTACTAGTTTAGATATTGTATGGGCAGTTGGAGCAACAACAAATTTTCAAAACCACGGACAAGCAAACAGAGGGAATACCACAGTTCAATTTGCATTAGGTGTTGATGGAGTACAAGCACAAGTAATTTCTTTATTCCCAGTACCTGCAAATGATATACTAACAGTAAACCTTCAAAATTTTGATATTGATGGAGCTACTGTTTCTGTATATTCTACGTTGGGTGCTCTAGTATTAGAACAACCTTTAGATCACAAGAGTAGTATATTAGATGTAAGTGCTCTTACACAAGGTACTTACATTGTAAAAGTAAATGCTGCCAGTGGAAGCCTAACAACCCGTTTTATTAAGGAGTAGTTGTAGCTAAAATATATTAAAAAAGTCCCTTATTAATAGGGGCTTTTTTTATGCTGAAATGTTAGTTGTTTTTAAAATGTGGCGAGGATTCTAATGAAATATCATTGATGAAATAGGTGGTGTCTCCCCACCAGAAAAAGGTTCCGAAGCGTTCTATATAGGTCACTTTTACATATTGGCCTTGATACTCTTGTAGTTTTTTAATCACATCTTCTTCCTGATCTAACACAGAAAATTTAAAGATCTGTGCGCCACTAATTCCCTGACTTATTTCACCTTCCCAGGTTTTTACAATAACACCTTTATTACTAAATTTAATAAGTTCACCTGCTCGAGTTCCTTCGCTATAGGGAACATAAAAAATAAAGGCAATATATAAGGCATATACAGCTATAATAGTAGTTAAGATGACAAATAATATTTTTTTCATGTGTCTGAATTAAAATTACGATAGGTTTCTATAAATCTAACAAAACAGGCATAAGCAACTAATATACCTACAAGTATTGAAACAATTCCCATGCCCATGTACATCGATTGATATGATGTTTTTGCAAAAAAATCATACTGTGATTTATATATGGCTCCAATTCCAAATGCTATGGGCGAAATACCAACGACGAAATATAGTAGCATTTGAATGGCTGTCCAAATTTTATAGAGCGTATCAATCATCACTTTCTTCTAGTGCTTTATTGACTAGTTTTTCATTTAGATGTTTGCGCTGTTTGATTCCTAGTTTTTTAATATTTTCTACTTTTTTGATCAAGTTTCCTTGTCCTGTTAGCTTTTTCATGGTGCCCTCATAACTACCTTTTACGGTGTTTAGCTGGTTACCAACCTTAATGAGATCGTCTGTTAGATTCACAAACTGATCGTAAAGTCTTCCCGCTTGGGTTGCTATTTCTAATGCATTTTGCTGCTGCTTTTCATTATTCCACATGGTGTCAATGGTACGTAGCGTTGCTAATAGGGTAGATGGTGTTACAATTACTATGTTTTTTTCAAAGGCCCAGGCATATAAATTTTCATCTGTATTAATCGCCAACGCAAAAGCGGGCTCTATAGGTACAAAGAGTAATACAAAATCTGGACTCTCAATGGTATACAAGTCATGGTAATTCTTACTACTTAATTGTTCAATATGTTTCTTTAATGAGTTTACATGTTCATTAAGATGTTGTTTTTTTAATAACTCATCTTCTTCATTTACAAAACGCTCATAGGCTACTAGTGATACCTTCGAGTCAATAATCATTTTATTACTGTCTGGAAGATGTATCACCACATCGGGCAATACACGTTTTCCTTCTTCGGTAGTGAAGCTCGTTTGTACAAAGTATTCTCTATCTTTTTCTAGTCCGCTTTTCTCTAGTACGCGCTCCAACACCAATTCTCCCCAATTTCCTTGAATTTTACTATCTCCTTTTAGGGCTTTGGTTAAATTGATAGCCTCTTTACTCATTTGTTCATTGAGTTCTTTGAGACCAATAATTTGTTGTCGAAGCATGGCATGGCGATCAATGCTTTCTTTGTTGGTGAATTCTACCTTTTTTTCAAACTTCTCAATTTTTTCTTGCAAAGGCTTTAAGATGGTATCTATGTTCTCTTTGTTTTGTTTGGTAAATTTCTCTGACTTAGAATCCAATATTTTATTGGCTAGATTTTCAAATTCTTTGGTGAACTTTTCTTGTAGTTTTTCTACCTCATTGCGTTCTTCTCTCAACTTGCTCTCAAGATTTTCAACAATGCTGGTGCGTTTTGTGAGTTCTAGATTTAAAAAATCTTTTTCTTTTCGAATGTTTTCTCGCTCTTGCAGCACACTATCGAAGCGTTCTTCTAATTTTTCTGTCTGTGAAGTAGCTTGTTGCAAGCGTTCTTCTAATTTTCCGGTATCATTTTTAGCTTGCAAGCGCGCAATAAAATGACCTAGAAATCCACCGCCCACTAAGGCGATACTAGCAATGATAAAAAGTAAAAGTGTTTCGTTCAAGAGTATATATGTTTTGTTTTGTTCTGAAATGTTACAAGATGCTACACAGTAAAGATACTAAGTATTGTAATGAAAGCGAGACAGGTTTGTTTAATTCCTGAAAAAGATATCAATAGTCAAATCATTGTCTACAGTATCTAATTTGTGATCGTTTTCTAGAATACCATAGGTCGTTACAAAGGTAGTGTGAATCATCTTCTTGGTCTTTGTCACTTGTTTTAATCCTTCTCTTTTGGTTCTTAAAAAACTAGCGTAGTTTTTAGTAATGGTATATTGGTCTGCGTAAAATTTCATTTCGCAGATGTTAATAATATTGTCTTGCCTGTCGATGAGCATATCTATTTGAAATCCTTTTGCATAATGATCATTTTTTCTATGTAAAAAACTATTGACAGTAGTCTGTACACCACTAATACCCAACGCTTTTTTGATGGAATCTACATGTTTAATACAGAGATTTTCAAACGCATAACCACACCAAATTTTATAGGGCTGTCCTTGGCTTATTTGCATCCAGTTTGCCTGATTTCTGTTTTTGCTTCCTTCCATAAAGGTTAAATAAAACAAGGAATATTCGTCTGTAAGTCGATACAGCATGTCTTTCTTTTTCTTTTTTAAAGGTTCAAAGCTGCTAATAAAACCTGAGGCTTCTAATTCGTTTAAAATAGTAGAGTAGCCACCACCAGTAGTCATCCCTGTTTTTTCAAGTATTTCTTGTCGGTCAAGCCCTGTAGCCTTGCTGGCCAATGCTTTTATAATAGCTATGTGTTTGCTGGCGTTTTCGAACAAGGCAGGGTAGAGGTTGTCGAATTCGTTTTTTAGTACACCGTCTTTATCAAAACATAATGCCTGAATATTTTGAGCTGCACTTTTGCCTTTCTCCACATGATCTAAGTAATGTGGAATCCCTCCAATAGAAAGGTAGAGCTGGATGATTTGATACGGACTTAGTTTAATGTGTTTTGCATCAAAAAAGGCTTTTGTTTCTTCTAATGTAAAAGGTTGTAATGTAATAAGTTTTGTAATACGGTTGTGTAAGCCTCCTTTTGCGTTGACCACATGTTGTAGCATCCATGATGCAGCAGAACCGCATACCACTACAATAATATTTTGTTGTGAAGCCCAATTATTCCACCAATGCGCCAAGGCTTCCATAAAACCTGAGCGTTTGCTGGCAATCCATGGGAGCTCATCCAAAAAAATAACAGGCTTCTTTTTGCCTTTATAGCCTGAAATACAATGGCTAAGGGTGTTAAAGGCCAGCAACCAACTATCTATGGACTCTAGCTGTTTGTGTTTGGGGAAGTACTGTTGTACTTGTAATGAAAAGTTACGCAATTGAGTAGGTAAATCGGCATCTTTCAGCCCAGTCATTTCAAAGACTTTGCGTGTATTGTACACTTTTCTAATTAAAAAAGTTTTGCCCACTCTACGTCTGCCAATAACCGCTAGTAAATGTGATTTTGTATCATGGGTATAGCCCTCCATGATTTTAATTTCTGCCTTTCTACCTATTATTTCCATAAATTATATTTCGCCGAATCTTTCAAATATAGCTATTTTACGCGAGTTATAACTTTTATAATTCGCCAAAAATGTATTTAAATTATAGATTTGGCGAGATATAATATTATTTTTTATAGGAAATAATTTCGATAGTTCCTATTTCAACAAAAAAATTAAGTCACAGAAAAACGCCCAGTCTTTTTGTCAAAGACTACAATTCCATTTGGGAACAATGCATCAAAGGCACCTTGTTCTATAAGTTTGCATGGGCTGTCAAAGGACATGTTGTTTGGTGTCAAGACTAGCATCTTGTCGGTGATTTGAATGGCGAGATCTATTTCGTGTGTGGAGAATAAAATGGTCTTATTCTTTTCTACGGCAAGTTTTTTGAGCAGTTTTACAATAGCAGCCCTGTGATACAAATCAAGATGCGTGGTGGGCTCATCCAAAATTATAAGCGGTGTATCTTGTGCTAAAGCTCTAGCAATGTAAGCGCGTTGCAACTGACCATCACTTAGCTCAAAACAATTTCTATGCGATAAGTCTTGTATGTCTGTAGCTACTAAGGCTTCTTGAATACTTTGTGTATCATCTGCAGTTAGTTTACCCATCCAATTGGTGTGTGGCTGTCTTCCTAAACTCACCATTTCTAGTACGGTAAGATTCTTTGAAGCAAGGGTTTCTGTAAGCACCACACTTAATTGATTGGCAAGTGCTAATGAAGTATAGGAAGTAATTTCTTTTCCTTGTATATGAATACTTCCTTGTAATGGTGGCAACATGGTGGTAAGCGTCTTCAATAGGGTAGACTTTCCTATACCGTTGCTTCCAACCATGGCGACTAATGTACCTTGTTTGATAGAAAAATTAATATCGCTCGCAACGACGGTCTTCTTTTTTTTATGGGCATAACCAATGCTGAGATCTTTAGCAGTAATAACGGTATGTAATATTTCAGCAGCCATTAAAAAATAAGTTTACGTTTTCTTAGTAATAACCAAATAACAACTGGAGCCCCAATTAACGAGGTAATAGCATTAATAGGTAAGGTATATTCTGTACCAGGCAATTGTGCAATGGTGTCGCAAATAAGCATGAGTATGGCGCCACTTAGCAACACCGCAGGAATTAATACAAAGTGATTGGAAGTTTTTACAAACTGGCGTGTTACATGCGGTACTGCTAGACCAATAAACGCGATGGGTCCAACAAAGGCTGTAATACCGCCTGCCAATATACTCGTGGCTAAAATGATAAGTAGCATATTGCGTTTTATTTTGAGTCCCATACTTTTGGCATAGTTCTCACCTAATAATAAGGCATTTAAGGCTTTGGCGCTTCCTATGCTTAAAAAAACACCAATAGTAAAGCAAGCAATAAGGATATAAACACCTTGCCAAGATTGATTGCCCAAGCTTCCAAAGGACCAGAATACAAATTGTTGTAATTGTTCTGCATTGCTAAAGTAGGAGAGTACCGCTACGACAGCACCCGTAAGACTTCCAAACATAAGACCAATGATAAGAATGGCCATGGTATCTTTTATTTTTAGGGTCACTGCTAATACAGCTAATAGCACTAAAAAACTTCCAAGTGCACTTGCAATAACTAAACTCCAAGAACTAAGTAATAGGGTGCTTAAAACGCCCCCAATAGCACCAGCTCCTAAAATTAAAATAGCAACCCCTAAACTAGCACCGCTACTAAGTCCTAACACAAAAGGTCCCGCCAATGGATTTCTGAAAAGCGTTTGCATTAGTAAGCCCGATACTGCCAATCCGCCACCAGCAATCATAGCTGTGATGGCTTTTGGTAATCTATAGTCGGTGATAATATATTGCCAAGACGATTTACTTGCAGATCCGAGTAGACTTTTTCCTATTTCTGATACGGGTATCTGTACAGAGCCCAAACTTATGTTCACACAAAATAAGAATGCCAAAAACATGCAAAGGATCACAAAAAAACGTGTATGTGTTTTTTCTACAATCATTCTACGATCTTAAAGAAATAAGGTTGGTATTCTGGAAGTAAACTAGGGTGCAGTATTTTAATGATGTCTTTTAAGACTAAATCAGGTCTGTTGGGTGCTAACTCATAATACAAAACACCACCTGTAGCACCTTTTATATTTGTAAAAGAAAAGACCTTGTTGTTTCTAAAAGCATCAAATTGGCCATATACGGTATTGGCATCTAGCAGTTGTTGTTTACTGGTAAACTGTCCTGGACCTATCCAAAAATCGGCTTGTTGTCCTTTTTCTAACACAGATTCTACATTGAGAGAAATACTTCCAGTGCCTTGGCTTTCTTTCCAGAGGTAGATGCCATTGGCATCTTCAATAAAACGTGCCGCCCAACTATCTCCTTGTGGCATGTACCAGATGTCTTTGTACATGGCACCGCTTACTACAGTTGGCGTGTTTGTGGCTTGTTGCGCTAATTTTTTTGCTTCGTTATAATTGGTTTCAATGCTAGTAAAAAGACTATCTGCTAGCGCTCTTTTATTGTACAAAACGCCAAAGAATTTAATCCACTCAGCTTTTCCTAGCGGATGCGTTTCTGTCCAATCTGCATTGATAAGCACCGGAATCCCAGTTTTTTGAATGGTTTGCAGTGTTTTATTAGCTCCATCTACTGCAAAACTTACCACGGCTTCTGGAGCCAAATCAATAAGTACTTCTGTGTTTAGCGATTCATTTTTACCTAATTCTGTAATGCTTCCTTCGGAAATGTTAGTGCGTGTTTTTTTGGATGAGATATAATCTAAGTTAGGAAAACCAACCAGAGTGTTTTCAACTCCTAAGGCTTCTAGTGA
This sequence comes from Patiriisocius sp. 208BN25-11, assembly GCF_058147145.1. Classification (NCBI taxonomy): domain Bacteria; kingdom Pseudomonadati; phylum Bacteroidota; class Flavobacteriia; order Flavobacteriales; family Flavobacteriaceae; genus Patiriisocius; species Patiriisocius sp. 208BN25-11. Next base: position 422,507 of record NZ_JBYVJY010000002.1, on the reverse strand, counting down.
TGGAATATGTGTGGTAGAAGTAACCACAATATGTTCTATTGGAACTGAAACAACGGCATCATAGGCTTCAGGATTTTGTAGGATCTGTCCTTTTTGAACAAAGGCATAGGTAAATTCCTTTTCTGCATTGGGCCAAGGATTGCTAATACGAATCTCTGTATGGTTTTCTTTTTCTGAAATATTAAAACCTTCGGCATAGCTTACGGTTTTAACTTCTAAGACGGGTTTTTGTTTTGTCGTTTCATTTTTGCACGAGATGGCGATGAGGCAGCAAAAGAGTAGGAGCCAATAATATTTCAGAAAAGAAGATAGGTTCATAATGAATATTGAAAGCGTAAAAGTAGTGAAACTAATAGCAAACTACATTTAAATTTTTCATCGTTACTGTAATCTGGTATCCTATAATTGTTCTAGATGATTGTTCGAGCGCAGTCGAGAACTACTATTTAGTTATCATAAATATAGGTTTCGACTGCGCTCAACCAGACAGCAGTTAAGAAACAATTAGATTAATTTAGTCTCATTCTTGTTTCAATCTAAAAAAAGTACTTATTTTCGCAGCGAATTTTGGTTGCTGCTTTGCGTAGCATTAAAAGGGAATTTTGTGAAAAACAAAAGCTGTTCCCGCAACTGTAAGTCATACCGAAACTATTTCGGTATCGTGTTTTCTTGAACCACTGTTCGCTTTAGCGGGCGGGAAGGTGACACAAAGACAAGCCAGGAGACCTGCCATATTCACGATTACAAACCTTCGGGATAAAGGATTGTATGGTGCAACCACTATGGTTTTGCTATACCTTATTTTTCCTAATTTATTTTAAAACGATAACGTTCGGTGCATTCCGAAACAAAACATTTTTATGAAAAAATTAGTATTCGCCGCAGCCCTTTGCGCAACTAGCTTGGTGTCGGCACAAGAAACACAAAAAGTAGAGCAATTAGACTCTGTCATGATTGCTACAAAAATCAACATTCCTAGAAAGAATAGTGGTAAAGTAGTTACGACTATTACAAGAGAGGATCTTAAAAATCAACAAGGACAATCTGTTGCGCAAGTATTAAACCAAGTAGCTGGTTTCGAAATCAACGGAAGCCGCAGTAATGATGGTCAGAATTTAGGATATTTTGTTCGTGGTGGTAGAAACAGACAAGTACTTGTAGTAGTAGATGGAGTGCCTGTAAACGACCCTTCTTCTATTGCAAACGATTACGATTTGCGTTTGGTTCCAGCCGAAACGATTGAGCGTATCGAAGTAATTAAAGGTGCTGCCAGTGTATTATATGGATCTGGTGCAGCAACTGCTGTGATTAGTATTACTACCTTACCAGCAAGCAAAGAAAAGATTTCTGCAAGAATTACTTCTTCGGTAGGTACCAACCGTTCTGCAGAAGATGATGATTTTGACACCGATTATAAAATTCAAGAAAATAGCAATGCCATTGCGGTGAGTGGTTCGTTAGGAAACTTCTTCTTCAACGCAAATTTCAGCAATCGTTATGCCAATGGTTTATCGGCTGTAGAAGCGCCAGAAGATGCTACAGAGCCTTTTGAATCAGACACATACAACCAGTTTGAAGGTCGTGCGAAGTTGGGGTATAACTTTACAAAAGACATTTCATATAGTCAGTTTTTTAGCTTCGGAAAATTTAAAGCCGATTTTGATAGCTTTTCATTCACAGATGCAGAGAACAGAAACATTACGGATCAATTACGAACGGGCGGACAGTTTATCTGGAAGTACAACAAAGGAATGTTTGTCTTTAATGATTCATTTACATGGATAGAGCGCGAATTTGACTCAAGCTTTCCGTCTAAGTTTGACACGAAGGCCTATGGTTTAGATACTTATGCTACGTATGAAGTTATTGACGGACTTACTGCTTTGGTAGGATTAGGGCATAACAGCAGCAGCTTTAAATCGTTTAGCGTTCCTTTTGGGGAGACCGAATTGGTAAAAGACTTAGACGATAGTGTGGCTGAGTTTACAACCTTTGACCCTTATGTAAACTTTAATTATATATCTTCTTTTGGATTAAATGTAAATGCAGGAGCGCGTTTAAATATTCATAGTGAGTACGGAAGTAATTTAGTGTATAACATTAATCCGTCTTATAATTTTAACTTAGGAAAGAGCAATTTAAAATTATTAGGATCTTATAGTACGGCATTTATCACGCCTTCATTATTCCAATTACATGCTCCAAATTTTGGGAATTTAGAATTACAACCAGAAGAAAATACCACTTTAGAAGGTGGTATTGAGTTTACTGCAGGAAATGCGTTTAGATTAAGTGCTGTATATTTTGATAGAACAGAAACCAACTTTATCGACTTTGTAACGGTAGATCCAGATAACTTTATCTCTCAGTACCAAAATGTAAATGACGAGTTTAAAGCCAATGGTTTTGAAGTAGAAGCGGCCGTGAAATTTGCTAAGCGTTTTAGCTTTAATGCCAACTATACCAATACCACTCCAGACGAGAAGTTTGCACTGCGTATTCCAGAGCACAAAGCAAATGCAACCCTATCGTATGCCTCTAAGAATGGCTATGTAGGAGTGAGCTACCAGTTTGTAGGAGAACGTGAAGATTCTTTCTTTAATAGTGATACGTTTATGACAGATACTATTACACTAGAAAGCTATGGAACTCTTAATTTTACAGCTTCAACCAAAGTACATTTCATGGAAGGTGTCCGCGTATTCTTAAACGTGAGCAATCTATTGAACGAAGATTATGAAGAGATTTACAGATTCCAAACCCGCGGTCGTAACGTTCGCGCTGGGTTTACGTTAGATTTGTAAATATATACCCTGTTTTTAATGGAGCCGCTGCCCATTTGGGTGGCGGTTTTTTTAAAGCTTAATTAAAATTTTACAAAGAAAAAAAATCATTGAAGTTTTTTAAAATGGAATGTGATTTATTTTTCATAATACTAATTCCTGGATAGGGTTTATGCTTTTCTCCTTCGTTTAAGATATCCGGAACAAATTTGTAAATTCTTTTTTCGGAAGAATTAAAAAAACTTAAAATTTTAACTATGTCTTTATCTAAAGAATGTTGAAAAATATAAGATAATTCATTCTTTATTTCACCAGATATTTTAGTATGCTTAAATACAGTATAGATAAGATTGGTCTCATCATACATTAAGTTTACAATATATTCATATAAATTTGAATACCTTATTATCATTCCATCGTTTTCTCTCATTCTTGTTTCTAGAATTAGGTTACTAATTAAATCATGCTTTTCAATATTCAATTCTTGGGCTAGGTATTTTAGATTAATTTTACTTGGAATATTTTCATACATCGTTTTATTATATTCTTCAATGTGATATTCTATTGATTTATGTATTGATTCTATTTTTTTGAAAACAAGATTTGTCAACCTTGAATGTTTGAATTCTTCTCTTGTTAATTTTAATTCATCTTTTTGTAATCCTAAATCTTTTTGTTGAAGAAATATTGATAGTACTATACCAAAAAGTGCAAGTCCAGAAAACAATGCATTAATAGCGCCAAACATATCACCAAACGTACCTCTTTCATTTGAATCAAGTGTATTATAAAGAAATAGTGCAGAAGCTAACCAAAGAATTAATACAATCGCAACACCAACAACTATCCAAAATTTATAATCTATATCTCTTTTTTCTTCAATCATAATTACATTGTTTATTAAACAATTTAAAACATTAATTTTTTTCTGTCATTATATCTCTGAATAAAATATTTTTAGATTTCTGAAATGTTAGAAATCTAAAACAGTTTTAGAACTCTTAAAATTTCAGTATCTTGATAGCTCTTAACACCCCAGTTGTAGCATTTTGTAACACACAATATGCTCACAAAAGTTTTTGGAAGCGCCGTCTTTGGCGTTGAAGCTACTACCATCACCGTAGAAGTACATGTAGATATTGGCATTGGTTACCATTTGGTAGGCTTGCCAGACAATGCCATTAAAGAAAGCAATTATAGAATTGCTGCTGCACTTTTAAATAACGGCTACAAGATTCCGGGGAAGAAATTAATTTTAAACATGTCGCCTGCAGATCTCCGTAAAGAGGGTTCTGCCTACGATCTCACCTTAGCGATGGGTATTTTGGCGGCAACGGCTCAAATACAAGTACAGCATCCATTATCAGAGTATATCATCATGGGGGAGTTGTCTCTCGACGGAAATTTGCAACCCATACGTGGCGCCCTTCCCATTGCCATAAAAGCAAAAGAAGAAGGGTTTAAAGGCTTTATTCTTCCGAAACAAAATGCCAAAGAAGCTGCCATTGTGGAAGGCTTAGAAGTATATGGAGTTACTAATATTTCCGAAGTGATTGATTTTTTTAACCAGGATGTTCCTTTGCAACAAACCATCGTAGACTTAGAAGCCGAGTTCTATGAGCATCTCGAAAACCCAGAATTCGATTTTGCTGATGTAAAAGGACAAGAATCTATCAAACGCTGCATGGAAATTGCCGCAGCAGGAGGGCATAATATTATTTTAATTGGTCCGCCGGGCTCTGGTAAAACCATGTTGGCAAAAAGATTACCCAGCATACTTCCCCCAATGACGTTGCATGAAAGTTTGGAGACCACCAAAATACATAGTGTTGCAGGAAGAACACTAGAAAAGGCAGGCATCATGACATCGAGACCGTTTAGGAGTCCCCACCATACGATCTCTGATGTCGCGCTTGTCGGTGGTGGGCAATATCCACAACCCGGAGAAATCTCTTTGGCACATAATGGCGTTTTGTTTTTAGACGAATTGCCAGAATTTAAACGAGGTGTTTTAGAAGTAATGCGACAACCCTTAGAAGATAGAGATGTAACTATTTCGCGTGCGAGATTTACGGTGACCTATCCTGCAAGTTTTATGTTGGTGGCGAGTATGAACCCTAGTCCGGGCGGTTATTTTAACGATCCCGATGCGCCAGTGCAATCTTCACCACAAGAAATGCAGCGGTATTTGAGTAAAATTTCTGGTCCTTTGTTAGATAGAATAGACATACATATAGAAGTAACTCCTGTACCTTTTGAAAAGTTGAGTGATACTAGAAAAGGAGAGGCAAGTAAGGTTATTAGAGAACGCGTTACCAAGGCGAGACAGTTACAAAGCAGGCGGTTTGAGAAGAATGAAAAAACGCATTACAATGCACAAATGGGCGTAAAGCAGATAAGAAAATATTGCGCTTTAGATGAGGCATCTATGGACCTACTCAAAAAAGCTATGGAGCAACTAAATTTATCGGCTCGCGCCTATGATCGTATATTAAAAGTAGCGCGCACCATTGCAGATTTAGCATCTTCAGAACGCATTACAGGCGATCATATTTCCGAAGCGATACAATACAGAAGCTTGGATCGTGATGGTTGGTTTGGGTAATAGACGATTTATCCTATCAAAACTGTAGCTTCTCCCATTAATAGAGTACCACCATGAGCCGTGGTATCACCCATTCTTGCCGCTGGCATTCCACCAATTGTAACAGTAGATGAACCTGTAACTATTGAGTCTAGTGGGCCAGTACAAATCGCCTCATCGCCCATACGTGCTGCTGGAGCGCCCCCTATAAGCACAGTGCTTTCTCCAGGGGGTATTATTGGGCCACCTATATGTGGCCCTGCTGGTGTAACTAATGGACAAATATGCATATCGTTTATTCTTGCTGCTGGTTTTCCCATATTAATTTATTTGTACTAATGATCCTTTTAAAACTGCTGTAGCACTTGTTGAAACCTCTGCACCGCTAGCTCCTTCGGCCTTAAATTCTGCATTTGCATTTAGTGATATGTTAGTTCCTTCTATCGTAACATCTCCTTGAGCTTTTATAAGGAAATCACTTCCGCTTTCGGCCAGAATACCATTGTTGTCTAATGTAATTGTATTGCTATTATCGTCTTGAATTACAATAGACCCTGCATCTTCATCAATAGTTATTTTTTTCCCTCCAGGGGTTTCAATTGAAATAGACTTTTTTTCATCATTAAACATCAATTTCATATCACTACGGGTAATAAACCCTTTTTCGTTATTTTCATCTTTAGTTGCTATTGGAGCAGGTTTTGCACTACTATTCAACATACCTAATATTACTGCATGATTGGGGTCATCATTTACAAAACCAATGATTACTTCATCTCCTATCTCAGGTCTAAAAAATGCACCTCTATTTTCACCCGCATCTAGTGAGGCAATACGAGCCCATATTCCTTGCTCTTCATTAGTTATAATGGGTATTTGTACTAGAATTCTATCTTCTCCATTTGGGTCATTTTCTAATTTTGAAACAATGCCTATTTGTAAACCATTGATTGCTGGCACTAGACCCGCAGCTTGGGAGTCATTAATGTCATAGGTTTCACTAAACCAGGTTGGGTTTAAACCAAACTGGGCAACCGTACTCCAATCACCTTTTGCTATGACATGTTTTACAGCGCTAATAAAAACAGTTCCATTAAAGCGATCTCCAACCCCTTCTAAATTTATGAGCGTCCCTGGTTTCACCTCTGAAGCACCTTGAAACTTAACACTTCCACGTGTTTTTGCTAGTTGTTGAAATAGTGCTTTTGCATCGCTCCAGTCTTGTAATATTTCTATGGTGTCTATTCCACCATGTTTTAGATCAAAGTTTTCAATTTCAAGTACATCTGCTAATTGTGAAGGTGAAATATTTCCGTTTAGATTTAGGGATAAAGCTTTGGCTTTAGTTTCAATAATTTTTTGATCTGAAGGATTCCAACCAAAACTACTTATAGTTTTCATTTGGCTTCGAGCATCCATTTCTGCATCAAAAGAAAGTAAGTTGTTTCCATATGCGATTGTTTGTACAGTAGCTTTTGTAAGGCTGGGTGTTTCAAAAATTAATTTTCCATCATCTACAATGCATACTTTTCCATTTGCTTGGGCACGCGTTATCATAAAATCCCAATCTGACGCTTGATATTGAACGAGTTCCTTATGGACATTATTTGTAGTCTCCACATGAGCTGTCAATCCATAATTTTGAGTTATTTCTCTTATAATATTGCTATCGTTACTTTCATAGTAATACTTGCTTTTTCTTCCTATGGTAGTCTTGACAGCCTTATCTCGACATTCAACTACTAATAAAGATCCCGTTTCTCTAATTTTAATGCTATGCTTAATAATGATTCCTTTAAAAATGGTTTCTTCTTCACTATTATATCCAGCTTTTATTTCAATATCATTTCCAGGGATTAATACATCATCATTACTTAAACTAAAGTCTTGAGCAGCTGTATCACCATCGAAAAACGCTATATGAGCAAATGGGATTTGGTTTACTTCTTTTTCAACAGTGATACTTTTCACTTGATGTTCTTCAGAAGTTTTACTTCCGTTAATAAGAATGGAAAATGTAAGATTACCATATGGTGGTTGTGGGATTTTTTTTCTTTTTTTAGTCATTACGATTTTCTTTGAAAGGTGGAAATACAGTTGTAAGAAACTTTATTATTCAGAAGTATAGTGTTAAACCTATTTTTAAAAGTGTTTAAGCAAATACTTTGAGGTCAATGTCTGTAGAGGAGGTTGAGATAAAAATAAATGTCTGATTGTTAAGTTTCTATGTCTAAAAATACAATATTAAAATGAAATGGAACTTACAGGATACTAAGTATCCATTTTTGGTCATGGTAAATAGTTGACTCAATACTCTTAATTTCTTATGTATACTATTTGAGTGATATTTTTAATAGGTAGTCGTCCAAGGTTCTATTTCTGAAGCATTAGAGAATGAACCATTTTTATAAATACACAATCCTTTCCAGGTACCAAACCAAATGTTTCCTTTGCTGTCTTCGAAGATGCTCTGGACCCCATTGGTGGTGAGTCCATCTGCTGCCGTATGTTTGGTGAATTTAACTCCTTGGTATTGATATACCCCAACATGCTCTACAGAAAACCAGAGGTCTCCAGAAGCGGTTTCCATAAAATTGTAGGCTTCAACACCTTCTATGGCACCTTGTTTTGTATGATGGGTGAAGTTTGTTCCATTATAACTACTCACGCCCCCATAAAAGGTACCCATCCAAATAGTGCCTTGTTGGTCTTCAAAAAGATCGGCTACATTGTTGTCATTCAAACCATTTTTTTGTGTAAAGTGGCTGAAATTTTCTCCATCATACACAGTAATTCCATACCCATCTGTTGCAAACCAAATGGTTTCTGTTGTATCTATTAAAATAGCGCCAATTCTATTGGGAGATAGCATGGGTTGTGGATTTTCAATCCTGGGTTTTGGCACTGTAAAGGAGGTAAAGATCTCACCATCAAAAATACTGACCCCTTCTACGGTTCCTATCCATAGTTGGCCTTTTTTGTCTAAAGCAATACTCCATATTTCTTCATGAATCAAGCCGTCTTTCTCTGAATAATTCGTAAAAGTTGTGCCATCGTATTTTGTGAGTCCGCCAGAGGTGCCAAACCATAGAATACCATTTCTATCTTCTAAAATACTTCTTACAGCAGTACCTCCAAACCCTTCTTTTTTTGTAAACTGCTCAAGTGTTTTTCCATCATACCGAATCACACCATCTCCATTGGTTCCAAACCAGTAATTTCCTTTGGTATCTTGATACATGATTCTTACAAAATCTCGAACCATTCCATTTAGATTAGTATGAATTTGTGGAAAGGTGGTGTTGTTTCCCGATAGGAGGAAAGGGTTATCCTGTTTCGTGTTTTTTGGTAATACTATCTCTGTAGTGTTTTGGGCTTCTATATTTTTAAGTTCTTTAACCTGCCCGTTACATGCATATACAAGTAATACTGCCAATAGATAGCATATGGAAGAGAAGTTTGAAAACATATTGTATTTACTATGCATGTTGTGTTTGAACTATATGTATTTAAGTATTTTAAAATTACAAATTATCAAAAACAAAGACACCCAAATACAATAGATATTTGAGTGTCTTTTAAAATAAATTAATGAATTCTGTGTTGCTAACCTTTATATTTAGATTTTTCCCAGTTTGCATCGGCTTGTTTTTTTAATGCATTTGGGTTTTCTTCTAACCAGCTTTCGAGTGTATTGTTACCCCAAGAGTTATAAAATAAATATAGTTTTCCATCCCGAATTTCAAATGTTTCAGGATTGATAGTTACCTTTTTGTTTTTGGCTCCTAGGGCATAAGCACACCAACCACCATACTGGGGAATGTATTTTGTTGGATTTGCTTTAAAAGTTTTTGCATTCTCTTTGTTGTGAAATTTATAATTCACTCCGTCATAACTTGCTGTATAAGCTTCTTTTCCTTCAAGGGCTTTATTACTGAAATAAGCTACCACATCAAATCCTTCTGCAACATAGCCATCATCTAGATTATAATCAATGTCTTGTCCAAGAGTACTTCCTGAAAATAGTAGACACAATATGCATAACATTAAAGATTTCATACGATTTAGTTATTTAATTTTGCACCAATAATGGGTATTGATTTCCTTTCTGTATACAATATAAATAGCGAAGCAAGTAAGATAAACACTGCGGTATAAAATAAAACACCACCATCTCCATTCACTTCAATTCCTAGGGTTGTTAAATGCATCATAACAGCACCGCTAATGACACCAGCAATGAGTCCAGCGCCTAGCCAAGATGTTTTTTTGATAACTAATAAAATACCAGCAATTAACTCAATAATTCCAATTCCTATTCTGCCGTGAGGCTCTAGACCAACTTTTGTAAAGATGTATACACTATCTGGATGCGCAGTTAGTTTAAATCGAAGTGTTTGAATTACGATAACCGCAACGATGATTTTCAATACCAATATGCCGTATTTTTTCATTTATTTAGATTTTATATTTATTACTCTGTAAATTTCTTAAAAAATAGGAATTTAAGATTCACGTATAGACGTGAAATGAACAAAATTAAGGCATGAAACTAACATTTCCGAAGAAAAGTTTTAAGAAAAGCTTTAATTTTCACTTAAGTATCAACAACTCAAAAGAAACTTAATACGCTATATCTAGAGATTATTTCACATAACATCAATCCCATTCAATTTCTTTTTTTGGTGTTTCTGAAATTTCCTTGGGTGGTGCTATTTTAGAAACGATATACCCAATGATCATTGCCAAAGCAAATGAAGGCGCTAGCACATCTAGTTCTTTAAAATAGTCTCCTATTCCTTCCATGTTGGATACCACGAATTTAAAGAGAATCACAGATAGAAAGCCAGTAATCATAGATGCAATGGCTCCTTTTTCGGAATAGCCTTTCCAAAATAAGGATAAAATAATAACAGGGCAGAAGGTGGCTGCAATACCTGACCAGCCAAATATCATAATCCAAAAAATCTGCCTATCTGGATATAAATTATACAAAAGTATGGCTATCCCTAATGCTACCAATGCCATCGCAACAGTTACTGTTCTTGAAAACCTTGTTAAGTCTTCATCTTTTAAATCGGGTCTAAATATTTCTTGATAAAAGTCACGGGTAATTGCACTAGAGGCAAGAATGAGTAGCGAATCAATGGTAGACATAATTGCTGAAAGCACAATAGCAATAAAGATAGCTACTAATATGGTAGGTAAAAATTCGTTAGTAATCATGCTCAATACATCTTCTCCACCATTTCCTAAAATTGCTTCGGGGTCTTGTCCTTCACTTGTAAAATAGACTCTAGCAAGAATACCAATGGTTACTGCTGCAGCGTCTGTTAATAATGTAAAAAACAATGCTACCCATTTTCCTTTATCAATCTCCTTGTCGCTTTTTATTGACATGAAACGTACATATACTTGTGGAGATCCTAAAAAGCCCAATCCAATCATGGAGAAACCTAGAATGGTAAATACATTCATGAGGCCATCATCACTTCTTCCAAAGAGATTTGTTAATGTTGGGTCTATAGCGTTTAAGCCTTCGGTGATTCCTGTTCCATGATCCATAGAAAACCAAACCACTATAGGGAGTAAGACCAAGCCAAAAAACATTAAAACCCCTTGGAACATATCTGACCAAACTGCCGCAACAAAGCCGCCGACAAAAATATAGACCAATACAATGACAAAGCCTATGAGCGCTCCTATGCGATAATCAATGTTGAGCATGGATTCGAATGCAATTCCTGTAACATCCATTTGTGAGGCCACATAAATAACAACAAAGACAACTAAAACTGATGCTGAAATAATACGCAGCGTGTTTGTAGCCGATTTAAAATGACTTTGAAGATAATCTGGTATCGTGATGGCTTTATAGGTGTCTGATCTTTGTTTAAATCGTTTGGCCATGAATTGCCAGGAAATAAAAACACCGAGTAATTCTCCAAGAACAACCCAATATGCGGTATAACCTGCCATGGCACCCATTCCAGTAAGTCCAATTAATAACCATCCAGATTCACCCGTGGCTCTAGCAGAAAAAGCAACGGCCCAAAAACCCATTTTTTTTCCTCCTACATAGTAATCACTCATGCTTTTGACTCTCTTAGAGGCAAGAATTCCAATTAAAAAAAGAACAGAGACATAGAGTGCAAGGACAATAATTTTTGTAATCATAGTTTTTGGTTTTTGCCCTACAACGTTTTATTTCTCTAGCAATGGCTTAGAAATGGCGTGGTTATGAAAGGTTTGATATAACGTATAAGTTCATCAAGGTAGTTGAATTTTGTGAAATGATAGAACAGCGCATCGTTTTGGTTTACTTAGATGCTACAAGTTTCATCCCTAAAGCGATAATGACACCACCTGTAAGAAACATAATAAGACTATACACTGCAGGGGCAATGGCGTAGTTTTCATTCATTAAAATTCCAGAAGCGATGGCAATGGCCATAGTTCCATTTTGAATTCCGGACTCAATAGAAATTGTGAGTGACTGCGCCAAGTTTAATCTAAATAGTTTTGCTGTTAGAAAACCAATACCCATAGTAGCAAGGTTTAAGGCTAGCGTTGCCAACCCAGCTTGTTGTAAATAGGGAATGATATCTTCTTTTTTCTTTAGTACTAAGGCAATAATGACTAAAAACAATACCAATGCAGAAATAATTTTTACGGGCTTGTTCATCTTGTCTGCAAATTCTGGGCGTGATTTTTTCACGAACATGCCAATTGAAACTGGAATAATGACAATGGCAAAAATTTGGATTACCGTTTGTAGTTTGTCTATTTCAATCATTTCGTTTGCATTTAGAAATTGCCCCAAGGCAAAGTCCACTACAAATGGAATGGTAAAAATGGTGAGTAAACTATTGACAGTAGTTAAGGACACAGATAAACCAACATCTCCTTTTGCTAAATAAGTGACAAGGTTTGAGGTTGGACCCCCTGGACAGGCGGCTAAAATCATCACACCAATGGCGATGTCTGTGTTAACTTCTAATAGTGATATAAGGACATAAGCGATGATGGGCAATAAGATGATTTGATTTAATAAACCCACTAAGATGGCTTTGGGTTGTTTTAATAAACGTGTAAAGTCTTCTTTGACAAGCGATAAGCCCATCCCAAACATAATGATGATTAATGCAACTGCGAGAATGATGGTTCCTATATCCATATTTTATGCTTTGATTTCCTTAGTCATGTTTTTTTACATGTAGTTTGTCTACTAATGTACTTTAATTTTAGGAAATATATCGTTTGTGTGTAATTTCAACAAAAAAAAGAATTCTGAAGTACTAGAAATCATACGATTATAAAAAAGATACATTTTATACTGCTATTGTCTAGCTTTGTTTTTATATTGATTGGCAGATTGAAGCTATTAAATAGCTATCATTTTTTTTTAAACCACTAAAATTTTTTAAAATGAAGAAAGCACTCATTTGTTTAGTATTATTTATTTCGGGAAGCATTATGCATGCTCAGGATTACATAGATTTAGTAAAAGTATCTCATAATATAACTACGCTGGGCAATGTAGATACCGACGCAGAAACTGATGTAAGTAATACCAATGCCGAAGTTTATTTCCCTGTTCCACTTACAGATAAAGCAGTTGTAATTGCTGGGTTTACTTACGAAAACACACGTTTAGGATTAGGGTTTACTGAGGATAGATCAAATTTAATAATGACAAGACTTAATTTAGGTCTTAAATTAAAGCATGGAAATAATTGGAGTGGTACCTATGTAGCATTGCCTAAGTTGGCATCTGATTTTGACGATTTGGGTGGCGATGATTTTCAAATGGGTGGACTTGCCTTGCTAGAAAAAAAATACTCTGCTAAGTATGGACTTAAATTTGGTGCCTACCTTTCTTCTGAGAATTTTGGAACCACATTAACACCGCTTGTTGGAATTTGGTATAAATCTAATAACCGCAAGTTTTATGTGAATGCAACCTTACCTATTCGTGCAGATGCAAATTATTCGCTTACTCAAAACTTCAGTCTTGGTGCCAATTTATTGACATCTGTAAAATCGTATAACCTTGCAGAAGCCAATTCGCTTTTTTATGTACAAGAGGAATCTATTCGTTTTGCATTATTTGCAGCTTATGGTTTTTTCGATAATAATCTAATTGTACGAGGAAAAGTAGGTTTGGATACTACAGATTATGGTCTATATAATGAAGGAGATACTATTGGTTTGCAGGTTCTTACGTTCCAGGTAGGAGGTGATGACCGTAATAGGCTCAACTCTGAGTTTGCGAGTGGTGCCTTTTTTGGACTAGATCTTATTCTTAGAGCTGACCTGTAATTTTTTAACGCCTTTTCTACTTTGTTCAAATTTCCGAAGCAAAAAAAATATACCTTTGTGAAATACGTTAGTAGTATCTATGAAACAGCTTTTTTTATTTGTGTGTCTCTGTTGTTGTATCAACATGTCTATGGCACAAACTCCAGACGCTCCTGTTCGAAAAAAGACTGTTAAAAATGAGAAGCCGCCGTTAGAGTATTATAAATTTATATCGCATGCTCGTGATACAACCTATGTAGATACTACCTTATCTATTCAGAAGAATTATAAATTCAACTATTTACGTAGTGATACTTTTGAGTTATTGCCTTTTAACAACGTGGGGCAGACCTATAATTCTTTAGCGATTAATACAACTACCAATAGGTTAAAACCTTTGTTTGCGGCACAATCACATCATTTCAACTATAAGGAGATTGAAGATGTAAGGTATTATAATGTTGCTACACCTTTAACCGAATTGTATTTTAAAACTGCCTTCGAGCAGGGACAACAATTGGATGCTTTTTTTACTGTGAACACAAGCAAGCAGTTTAATTTTTCATTGGCATACAAAGGGGTTAGATCCTTAGGGAAATACCAGCAAAGTTTAACTAGTACAGGTAATTTGTTAGTAACCTCTAATTATCATACAAAGAACAATAAGTACAATCTACGGTTTCATTTAGCAGCCCAAGACATTTTAAATAGAGAAAATGGCGGACTTACTGAGAACTCTCTAGAACTTTTTATCAATGACGACGATGAGTTTAGTGACCGAGGCAGATTAGATGTTAATTTTGAAGATGCAGAGAACAAGCTTGAGGGACTTCGTTTTTACGGTGATCATGAATATGCTTTGGTTCAAAAACAAGACAGTACGAGCACTACCGCACTTACCATAGGAAACAGTATCTGGTATGAAGACAAGTTTTTTGAATACCGTCAGGCTGCTGCTTTTGAAGGCTATGGCACTTCGTATGAGGCTACAAATTTAAACACCAAAACCAAGTTAGAAGACTTTAATGTACAAGCCTATGTGAAGTTTGATAATGCGCTCTTCGGAAATTTTAAGGCATTTACCACCTATACAGATTACAACTATGGCTATAATACGGTCTTAGATTTGGAAACGGGACGAATTCCAAATAGAATTAAAGGAAATATTTTAGCAGTAGGAGGTACTTATGAAAAAGAATACAAGGGCTTTCAACTAAAAGGAGAAGGTGCCATTAATGTGAATGGTGATCTTGACGGAAATTACATTAATGCATCGGCTGGATATGCATTAAATGAAGATAACAAAGCACATGCTTCGCTTAGAATACATAGTGCAGCACCTAACTTCAATTTCCAATTGTATCAAAATGATTACGTAAGCTATAACTGGAAAACAGAGTTTAATAACATCAAGACACAAGAGTTTCGTTTTGATGTACAATCCAAAAAGATTGCCAATGTATCGGTAAGTTATACGGGGATAGATGATTATACGTATTTCGCTATCGTCACTACAGAAAATGCTGCAGAAGATGATATCTTTAGACCTACACCACAGCAATTTGATGGTCGGGTTAACTACTTAAAAATTAAGGCTGAGCGTGAATTTACCTGGAGACAATTTGCCTTAAATAACACCGTCATGTATCAAAATGTGTTGAGTGGGAGTGAGGTATTTAATGTACCGCAGCTAGTAACACGACAATCTATATATTATCAAGATCATTGGTTTAAGAATGCCTTGTTCTTGCAAACAGGAATAGATTTTAAATACTTTACAAGTTATAACATGGATGGCTATGACCCAGTATTGGCAGAGTTCTTTGTGCAAAATAAACAAGAGTTGGGTGGGTTTCCTTTATTCGATTTGTTTTTCAATGCTAAAATACGTCAGACCCGTATCTTCTTTAAGTGGGAGCACTTTAACTCGGTGTTTGCTAGTAAAAATGAATACTTCTCAGCGCCAGGAGTTCCTTATCGTGATGCCTTGATACGATTTGGTTTGGTGTGGGATTTCTTTTTGTAAAACAAGTTTCAAAGTTGCAAAGGGGCAAAGATGCAAAGGTCTTCGACAGGCAAAGACTGACAATTTCCTTATTTTTTAATAATATCTCAATGTCACCCTGTCCCGAAGCTTCGGGAGTCGAAGGGCGATAGTTATAAATAGAGTTACAATGTTAAAGAGGGATAAAGTGGCAGAATTTTTTAGTAACAAAGGTTCAAAGATGTATAGTTATAAAAGGTTGCTTTTAAATTATATTCACCCGTCACCCGTCACCCGTCACCCGTCACCCGTCATTCTCAATTCTAGGAGTCTAAGGAGTTAAATAGACATTGGTAATTAACTGATCTACACTAGCATGATCATTCCCGCCAGCTGGCTCAATGGTGATGTTTAAAGAGCTAGCGTTTTCTATGTACTGCATGGCTATCATTTTACTGTTTTTAGGAATGATTCCCATGTCAATCATTTCTCCATCTACATCAGCCCATAATTGGTAATCATGTTCATCTGATAGTGTAGGTAATTTTTCTGCATTTACAAGTACCTTTTTCTCTGCATGATTTACATAACTCAGCGCAATGGCGCCTGGAGCTTTTGCATTTCCTTTTAAGATATATTTTTGAGTATTGGTATCATTAATCATTTGATACCATTGTGCGATTGAAGTGTAGTTTGCTTCTAGCGTGTTAACTTTTTCTTCTAACGCATTATTGCGTTCTGTAACGAGTTGCACTTCATCATTTAGCGCATTCTTTTGATTGTATAACCAAAAGCTGGTAACCCCTAATAAAACTGCAAGTGTTGCTGCAATATTTCTAAATACCGTATTGTTTTTTGAGATTGGAATAACTTGAGTGGGTTTGTCTTGTAATGCTAAGGCATTACTTATTTTATTTTTTAGGTTAGATGGCGGGAGTATCGCATTCTCTTGAGCCATTTTTTCAAGGGAGATTTCTAACTCATTTACATAGGCCCTAGCTTCCTCGTTAGATGCCAAAAGAGTCTCTATCTCATGAGTTTCTTTTTCTGAAAGATCCCCTATTAGAAAAAATTCAAATTTTCCAGATGCTATGATGTCATTTACATTTTTCATAGATACAGTACGCGTATTAAAAGCCCTATAAATAAGGGTGTGTAACTTTCTTTTAATTTTTTTAAAGCTTGTTGAACATAACTTTTAAAAGTTCCTAGAGGCACCTCCATTTCTTTATGTGCCTCTCTATGAGTAAGCCCTTCAAAATAAATAAGTGTTAGCGCCTTTTGATGATGCGCTTCCAGTTTTTTTAGAGATCCATTAAGCTTTATGGTATCGATGGTATTGGTTTGTTCTTCTTCTTTATTACTATATACACTTAAATCTTCATTTTGGATGAGGTTTGTTGAACTTCTCATAAAATTTAATGTAGTGTTTCTAGCAATTCTGTAGGTCCAGGTATAAAATCTTCCTTTGGTTTCATCATATTGATGCGCATTTTTCCAAATTTTTAAAAAAGTTTCTTGTAAAAGATCCTGTGCTACAATTTCATCTTTGCAAATTCTAAGAATGACGCCATACAGCGCACCACTATAATCATCATAGAGCTGAGAGAGCGCTCTTTTGTCTCCATCTTGAAGCATTTTTATGTAGTTGTTATTTTGTGACATTTTAACAGTAGTTGTTAAAGTTAAGCAAAAATCAGGCAGCCTCCTCATCCAAAATTAGAAATGTAGGGTATATACCATTGAAAGCGCGCTAAACATTTTTTTTAATCATTTAAAACAAAGTAACAATGAAAAAATTAGTATTTATTCTAACAACAGCAATCGTATTCTCATTTTCACAAAACACAGTAGCACAAAAAGACATTGTAGATGTGGCAGTAGGCAACGAAAACTTTTCAACTTTAGTAACCGCATTAAAAGCTGCAGATTTGGTCGGAGCATTGCAAGGTGATGGACCTTTTACAGTATTTGCTCCTACCAACGACTCTTTTGCAAAAATTGATTCTAAAACTCTTGGAGATCTATTAAAGCCAGAAAACAAAAAAGCATTAGCAAATATTCTTACCTACCATGTAGTAAGCGGAAAGTACACTGCAAAAGATGTTGTGAAAGCGTTAAAAGCAAATGGAGGTACCATAGAACTCACTGCTCTAAATGGTAACAAGTTTTCGGTAACAAGTGGAAAAGATGGTATCTACTTAACAGATGGTAACAATGCAAAAAGTATTATCATGAGCACAGATGTTATGGCAAGCAATGGTGTTATTCATGTTATAGAAAATGTAATAATGCCAAAATAATTTTTGCATAAACATAAAAAAACTCCTTGCTTTCTAAGTAGGGAGTTTTTTTGTTGTAAAGATTCAAAGGAGCAAAGGGGCAAAGATGCAAAGGTCTTCGACTGGCAAAGATTGAAAATTTTTAAGCAGCTATTTTTATGAAAATTAACTGCCACCCTATCCCGAAACTTCGGGAGTCGAAGGGCGTAATTATAGCATAAAATTTTGAAGTGGAGCGATAAATAGTTAAAGGTTTTATACTACTGAAGATTCAAGACGCTCAACCAGACCATAGTTGCTTCTTAATTTAAACTATCCAATACCCTTTGTGCTGCTGCACGTAATGAATCTCTTACGCTCAACACCTTTAAAGAATCTTGCGAAATAATGGGTTGAATATCAATTTTCTTGATGTCTGGGTACAGTTGTTCTTTTGTTAAGTTTTCACTGGTTTGCCAAGTTTCTCCCATTTGGTCTAAAATCTGACGTTCCCATTGCGATGGATGTTTGGCATCTACCCAAATAACATCTCGATACTCTGTGTCAATCAAAGCTAAATCTGGTGTGGCTGCACCATCAAACTTCTTGCTGTCATCTCTTTTTGCTGCAACTGTGCTAATGACAAACAAACGTTTTCTACCACCTACTTCTTTAATGAAAGGTCTAAATTCTACAGGTTTGTTAACCGACCAGTCGTATTCTTTTCTAGATTCTACTACTTTTAAAGGCATGGCACTTACACCCGCTAATCCTTCTTTTTTTGCACTGTGATTATAATAGTAAAGTTTGTCAGTCCCATCGGCTGGGATTAATACGCTAAAAGTTAAACTTGTTCGCTCCTCACCAATAGGCTCTAAACCAAACCAATGATAAAGCCCGTCAAAGGCATCGATTGTCATACCTTCAAAATCGAAATCGGTCACAAAAGGCTGCTGATTTTCATCATCTGCTAGATCTGGAATCTTAACAGCCGTTTCCATATTCCAAGGTAACGGATCTGTAAAACCTCCCAGAAATTGTAAAGATTGAGCTTGTAATCTAGAGACACTTTCTGCCAAAGTGTTTTGTCTTGTTAAGAAGGGGTAGTTGTTTGTTTCTTCTGCCGAAATATACGTTCCCTTACCTATGGTAATACGCTCTAGATAATCGCTTGCATCGTGTTCTCCTGGTTCAATCACCATCACGCCGCCGTAAGTAGGATACGGAAAGAAGAACCCTTTCCATTTAATAAGACTTACTACCTGCACCCAATTACCACTATCGTCTTTCATATAAAACACCTCACTAGGTTCTAAGGTAAACAACTGAAAGAAGTTAAAACGTTGCACTACTGCATTGTATGTATTTCTACTGAAGGCCAAGGATTCGCCAATGGCAAAGGTCACCGGAATTCTGTTTTTATCTGAAAACCTTGGAAATGGTGAGGTACTTGCAACAGCAAAAATCTCTTCGGTGTTATCATGCATACGTTGCCAAGAATACTCTTTGGCAGGCTGAACCGCCATGGTCCATTGATTTACACTATCTACACGCACCAACTGTGGTGGAGATACTTCTTGCGTTTCACCTATAGACTCGTAGGCCATGGTCACAATATTGTTATAAGGTTGTATGCGTTCATTTCGTGTAAGTGGCAATTCGTTAATTTCTATTAGGTTTAAATTGTTGTAGACATTATAGGTTTGCATAAAAGAATACAAACCTGTTTTCCAGCCCAAGAACCATCCTGTTGCAAAAAAGGCAAGGATCCCTGCCAGAATTAAAATTCGTTTTCCAGCACCAACGGCAGCCCTAAACTTAGAGAGTGTAAACCCTAAGAAGAGAACACTCAAGAGTACCAAGAAAGCATATTTCCGAAGAAATAATAAGGCTGGTTGGTAGTCATCTCTTAAAAAGAATAATGCTAAAATCAATAGAATAACACCTGCAATTATAATGCGTTTTTGTTTTCCACCTTTGTTCCAATATGATTTCATACCTTATAATTTAAATTTTCACTACTCACTACTATTTAATCATCCCCTTATCCTTAAAGCGATCTCTGGCGCTTTTCTTTGGGGTTTCTGAAATATCCTCTTTTGTAGCTGTGTTCGTTGTCGTATCTGTATCAGTATCTATTTTCTCTTTTACCTCTTCTACAAAGTCTTCAACAGTTTCTTTTCCTTGTTCATATACTTTTTTCAAGGTCTCTGTGGTGGTCTTTTCTTTTGCGAATAAGAAGATAGAAGCGATATAGGTGCCTATAAGAGTTCCTACAATTGCAGACACAAAATATTGCACATAAAAAGCATTTACAGGGGTTGCAAAACTCACAATGACTCCTGCAATAACAAACAACAGTGTTACATAAACAAGTCTCAACAAAAAAGGCTGCTGATGAATAAACCCTTTACGATTGTCTGGCTTCATTTGTAGTTCCTTGTTATGAGAAATATGATTGAATAAACGGTACAAACGATTGCTTTTAGCTTCACGCCAATACAGTATAATTCCAAATAAAATGGAGAGTATAAATACAATGATTTCTAGTGTCATAGCTTATCGTTTTATGGCGTTCATAATAGTTTTAATAACCCAATCCTTGTAGCTGTCATCCCATGTTTTATAGGCATTGTAAAAGGCTTCTTTGTTGTACCAGTACAAATGCAATGGGTCCACGGGAGCAATGGTGTTTAATAATTTCCAGATGAGTTCTTGATGTTCTAATTCAAGAGAAGAGTGCGGTTTGTGCAAAGCATTGTAATAATCATCACTTACAATATCCTCGCGTTTGGTTTGGTTGCTCACTTCTAGGCGTTCTAAATAGAGCTCAACCCCCATAATGTTTTTTCTTGTCTCAAGATCTAACGCGTTTAAGTACTTCTTAAACAAAAATGGGTTGTCTAAAATTTCAGCAATTGGATGCTCAATTTCTTTTAGATTAGCCGCATAAGTGTGCATCTTAATACGTTCGTAAGCAGCAGATTTTACTGCAGTTTTTAAGTGCACTTCTGCTATAATGTGGTCTACGAGCGTATCCATTAGTTCTCCATGATTTTTGTGAAACAACATCACATCATGATGGGTATCTTTAATGGCTTTTTTAAAAACCGCTTCGTCTTCAAAAACTAGGATGTCTTTAATAAAATCTCGCAATACAAACACACCTCCAAAAGCTCTTGTATGAAAGCTCGTAACATCTAAAGACAGGGGAGCAAGGGCTAATTTTCTAAATCGTAAATCACCATATTTCTTTGCAGAAGCCAATAGTTTGTGATGTATATCTCGATCTATAAAATTATTGCCATCGTTAAAATGGGCAATCAGTTCTTTTTGTTCTTTCTGACGCTGTTCTAGTTTGTTTAATATTTCAAAACTCACCGAAATATGCTTGTAGCGCAATAAATCGAAAGGCTCGTAAAATGAATCTATATGCTGATCTAAATGCACACAAATAGCGGCATCTTTAGTAATATCACGTATTTGTTTTTGATAGGCCGTAAAAATGGCAATCATTAAATCTTTATCAAAACTATGCGATGGCATAAACACAGGCTTGTTTTGCTGTGCGGGAGAAATGATAATTGCATTTGGATTGGCATCGCCTATGTTTAAATAGTAATTATCGTCTTTCTCTTCGGCAATTTCTGGGCTCCAACCCATGGCATCGATAGAAAAATGATCCAAACTTGTTGGCGAAACTCCAAGCATAGCAAGACAATCGTTGTAGCGTTTTGCCAACGATCCCGAGAGTGGTACCAATCCACTACCAAATAATCCTGCGTCTTTTAGTTTTTGCATATTCTTAAATGTTGCTGGGTCAAATCCCTCACCAACTAATTGTGCGCTTTGCAAGCTTCAATTAGTTGACTCTCCCAGAGGGAGAATAGAGGTTTATGTTATTTTTTAGGTTCAAAGGTTCAAAGGTTCAAAGGTTCAAAGTGGCAAAGAATCAAAGTTTTTATTTTTAATTTGATTTTCAAATTGTCACATTTTCAAATTAATTTCATCCGTCATCCGTCATCTATCACTAAATCTCTAAAACATCCCCTAGCCCCATTGAGAAATCGAAATCGAAACTGAAATTATATTTTATGTCCATATTCAATTCTCTATTTTCTTTTTAATCCGCCATTTATTTAATCAATCAAACTTTGTTTACCCCAGCTCTAAAGGGTGCAAAGTTTTTATTCTTAAGTTAATTTTCAAATTAAATTCATTCATCATTCATCATTCGTGACCCGTCACCTGTCATCCGTCACCCAACATCCACCTATCCTTCAAACTCTCTTCTAGCTTCCAACTGTACTTTCATATCGTGTACTCTTGCGTCTACTTTGCGTTTAAAGTCGGTATCTGCTATGGTGGCTACATTGTCTAAATAGCGTACCACTTCTTGTCTACGAATATCACTAAAGCTTAATCCTTTCATGTTTTGCTTCATTAGCTCCTGCAACATGTTGTATTTGGTGTCATAGTCTTTTTTGAAATACAGCATAGGGTCGTTAAACCAATCTTCTGGTAAATCAAAATCTGTGAGTCTTAATGAAATGGCACTTTGAATGTTTCTAATATCTCTCGAAGAGAAAAACGGAAACTGTGCCTGGATGTTTTTATATAACTCTGCATAGAACAAATGTTCGTTGGTGTTATACCTCTTCTCGGTGCGTTCGTAAATTTCTAAGACTTTGGCTTCTGTTGGTTTATCACTTACATTTAATATTTCACCTAAATTCTTAGCAAGACTTTGCGCCGATAAAAAGTCGTAGTCTTTTGGATTTTGCATGTTTACAAAATCGGGCATTGTTTTTTCGAACTTGCGCCACCAGATATAATCTTGATCCACAAAATCTGGAATGCTTCTCGCACCATCTATTTTAAAGCGTCCTTGCACACGATTGATCACAGCTTTGTCTAACATTTCTGGTAGGTTGGTGAATAAGCCAATAGAACTGTTTCCATAATTAATAGCATAGGCACCTTCGGTATATCTTAAAAACACACCAATCACTTCTTTTACACCTGCTGAAACTCCCTGTGCGGTACGTTCTTGTAGGTTGTTTTCTGCGTCGTCAATGGGTGCAAAGATGAGTTTTGTTGGGTCCGAAAGTGGTTTCATCCATTGTACCATTTTCTCTGCACTTCCTCCTTGGAAGGTAGAGATCAAAGTATCTGGCATAGGGTGAAATAGAAAGGGGATATCCAATTCTTCACAATGCTTTTTAAGTCTTGTCGCTATGGCAGCAATAAGCATTGACTTTCCCGTTCCTGGAATACCGTAGCCCATAAATACAGGCATAAAACCTCCTAGTTCTTGAAACGGGTTTTTCTTTGCCGTAAAATCATAACTCAGCATGCGTTCGGTTAAACGTCTTGCAAAGTGCTTGGCATCACGGTTTCCTACGATTTCTTCAAATTCAATTTTGTTGAATTCTACACTCACAGCAGTGCCTTCAAAAACATTTTCCCAGCCTGAGACAGCATAGTCACTTTTTTCGAGCTTATAGGTTCGATCTGTAATGGTTTCTGTGTATTCTAACGAGTTTACGCGTTGTAAAATTTCAGCTATAATCGCTTCAAAATACACCACAGTAAAGTCCACCACATCTTTATCATTGTTAATCATCTCTGGATGCCCTAGGTACTTGTCAAAATAGTATAACAAACAAGAGATTCCTTTTAAGGGAGACATAAACGAAAGTTCTGGAATGCCTGCAAACTTGTTTTTCAGTACCGATAGGTCGTCTGAGGCAACAGGTTTTAAATCATACAACACTCGGGTAGCAGTACCAAACAACATAAAGGCAGTTGCCGTATGCATTTTACTATCATACTCACGACGTTGGCTAGGATCTAAGGTACTTTTACGTTCGTTAAGACTTGATAGTCCAGAGGCGTCATAATAGCTGTCTTTTAGCCAAATACCCATGGCAAGCCCTTCTTGTAAGGCCAATAAAGATCTATTCAAGCTCAAAGGAATGGCAACAGACTCTGGCAATAATCGCTTTTTTAACGCCAATATCGTTTTAGAAACCGAAGTGACATCGGTAGCACCGCCACCATTGGCTTTACTCAAATAGAGTAGGATCGAGGTGTCTTTTTGATCTTTATCTCTACGTTGCGCTTTGTTTCCTTGTTCCCATTGTACTCCCTTTAGATAGCCACTAGCTTCTTCACGAAGTGCTTCTAATTCTGTTAATTTGATTGGAAAAGTACTGTTGTGTTCCATATTATATTTTGAGTTCAGGTATTTCTATTGCTGCCTGCGTTAAACTGTTTAAAAATTCTGGTATGCTATCATGCAAAACCTGGATAACGCGATGTGATGTAAACACATAGTGTTCTGGTTTTTGTTGTTCCCAAACTTGTAAATATTGTTTGTTAAAGAAACTACCTTCCTCAAAAGTACCTGTGCTTTTTATTTCTTCTAAATGCAATGAAATAGCATAGGAAGAAATATCTAAGGCTTTGTCAATAATTCCTTTTAGAATAACATGCGTTACTTCTAATTCATCTTTAGCAAAAACATTGTGCAGAGGACCTAGGTCTATTTTACGCAGCTTTTTAGGTAATAGTTTTGTTAGTTTTTTGTCAATAGCATAAGCCATCATATCTAAAGACATATTCCTGTCAGCTACCTGTTCTAATACCTCGTAGATCTGTGCCGTATATTCTTGTAAGGTTATTTTATGCAAATCGAAGTACATAAAACATACAAAAGGTCTGTTTAAGGTAACATCATAAAAGGACCAGCTCACCATAAACTCTGCATCACTTACTGGATTTCCAGCTTTTTCATTGCGTATGGCTTTTCCTTGTATAAACTTTTTAAAAATATATTTCTGTTCTACTGAGGTATAATAGACAATAGAAGCCGCTTGATGTAATGTATAATCGCTTACTTCTTTTTTGTCTTTGAGCAAGGTTTCAAGAAACTGCGACTTTAAATCGTTCACCTTTGGCAGTCTATCGATATGCTCATGTTTTAGCGCTAAGTCATTGTACAAGTATCGAAACTCTAAAAAGTTTGGAAAACCGCTTTCGGTTAAATCGATGCGCATTTTCTCTTCGTCGTCAAATAAATACTTGATACGAAATGCTTCTAACGAATAGGTAAGTAGTTCGCAGTATTGTTCTATAAAAACCACCTCTTTTTCTCCACAAATGCGTTTTTGAGCCAAGCGCTCTACTAAAGAAGTAAAGGCATGCGATACAATTTTAAAATAGACTTTGTATTGTTCTTTTGTTTCAAGAACGGCACTGTCTAGAGGGGTTTGTATTTGGTTGATTGACATTTTCTATTATTCTGTCTGGTTGAGCGCAGTCGAAACCTCAATAAATGAAGGACGAAATCTATAATGAGTCATATTTCTGCATTCTGAAAGTATTTGTAACATATTAAAATCTTCACGCGCTAAAGCTCTTTTCTTTTTTGCAGTCCATCCTTTTATTTTCTTTTCAAAATAAATGGCTTGTTCTACATCATTAAATTCTTGATGAAAAATTAAGGTAACGGGTCTGCGCTTATAAGTAAAACTTTTTTTGTTTCTGCCTAATTGGTACTCTTCAAACCTACGTCCAATGTTGTTTGTAAATCCAGTATATAATAATCCATCTGAACACTCTAGTATGTATACAAAATAAGATTTCATACAGGGGGATAGTATTAGTTATTTGACATAGGTTTCGACTGCGCTCAACCAGACAATTGTCTGTTATCCTAACAAATCATCTTCTGCATCTGGAGCTGGGGCAGGAGGTGTGTCGTCTCCACCTACTGGTGCACTTGGTGCATCTCCATCTGTAGCATAATACTCTTCAAAAATTTCTTTCATGTCAATTCCATAACGGTCTGCAAAATTCTTCTGAATTTCACCATCCTTCTGGCGAATCTCCTGTAAGCTTTCTGCATAACTACCATAGACTCCTTGCATTACTTTTTCGTGCACAGGAATGTTGTCCATCATGTCTTGTCTTGCTTTCGCACTAGCCGTATGCATAGCAGCTAATGTTTGTCCAATATGCTCGTCTGTCTTTACACCCAGATGCTCTAAAATGGCAGCAAATTCTTGATCTGTTCTTGCTTTTAAGGCAACAATATATCCATCATAGTACTTTAAACGCTCATCGGTATCACTTTTAAGTTTTGCACGATGTGTTTGTAAGTTGCTACGTAAGGACGTAAGTACTTTAATAGTTAAGTTATGTTTATGTACAAAACTGTCTTTACTCGCAGCAAGCGTTGTATAAGCATTTTTAAGTCCTTCTAATTCTTCTACTTTTTGTTCGATGGTCGTTACTTTACCAATGGCCTCAGAGTAGGCAGCAGATTGCTTATCGCTAACTTCTTCTAGTGCTTGACGTGCTTGTTTTAATAAAGCGTATTGCTCTTCAAGCTTGTCTTCTGTCTCTTTCTTTTTTTCAAGCGCTTTGGTATGGTTCTTACTCGCCTCCACAATGGCAACTTGTAATTTTTCTTCTACTTCTTTGATTTCAACCTCACGGTTTTTCAATCTAGAAACAGCAGCTTGAGATTTGTACGATAATTCATTTAGCAGGGTTTGTACATCGGCACTTTCAATACGTTCTTGGAACATGGCTTTCGCTTTCATGTCTGCACCATCTCTTACATTTTGAGCTATTTTTAAGGCTTCTTCTTTTTTCTTGATTTTTGCTTTACGTCCCCAGAGGTTATTCCACCAGCTGTCTTTTACTGCTTCGGCCTCTTCCAATTCTCGTTTTGCTTTTTCTAGTGCTTTTTGTGCACTATCTATTACTTTTTGCTCTTCGGCATTAAGTGTAGAGAATTTTTCGAAGATAATTCCAACCTCGTCTTGGTAGTCTGTAAGGTCTTTGATGGCGTCTAATAAGGTAGAGCGATCTTTTTCTGCCATGCCTACAACATCATCAAGGGTGGCATTTAATATTTTCTGACGTACTTCTGGGTCGTCTTCTTGAGCTAGCTTAGACTTCATTTGGTCTACGGCTTTCCCCCAATTAACATCTACTTTTTCTTGTTTTTGTGAAGAAGATTCGGTTTCTAATAAGTCAAAATCATCAGACATAGGTATGGCTATTTTAAAAGGTTATACTGCGTAAAAATTATTGTATCAATTTCGTGAAAAAAATTGAGGTTTGAAACTGAAATTTGAAAAGCTTTACTCTATGAGTCGCAGCTTCTAAATTTTTGTTACGATGTGGCTTTTGGAAGTGTCACTTTTTTATGTATACCTCGTATAAAATCCCAGATGGGATGGCCTTTTTCTTGTGGTGAAACCATGACTTTTAAGTAGGTGTGTGGTTTTTTCTTATTTGAAACAACCTCTAGTTCCATGTGAAGCAACACTTCTTCACCTTTGTTAAAAGTGTCAAGATACAATATGGTTGCACTATAGTTTTTTTTGCCTTTTAAGGTTCTATTTCTTTTTACTGAAAATGTTAATGTTCGAGAAATCTAAATTGCTTTTGTTCTCTCCCGCTACTACTTTTCTAAGTCCTTGATAGTATTGGGTCAAGAATTTTTTGATTGCTCTTTTGCCAAGTTTCTTTTCGTTTTCTATAGAAGCTACAAATAGGTAGGTGAAATAATTCTCAGAATTCCTGTCAAACATTCCAGGAGCAAATCTCAATTCTTCAAAACCTGTATAGGGAAGTTCTGGAGCAAAATCGAATGGGAGTGTGATTCTCTCATGGCGCCAATCTTCAGGAGCGTCTAAAATAGGTTTCGCTTCTTGTGCGAATATTTAAAGCACACTCATGAGCAGGCATGAAAGTACTAAAAGGTGCAGTTTTTTAGGGTGCAAAGCAATTTGTGATTTATATAATAATCTGAGCTGTTGCGGGCATTTCAGTTAGATAAAATGAAAGCGCAAAGGCAATAATAGAGATAATAACACCAATCACAAAGATGGTATACGTCATTCTTAAAATTCGGTATTTTCTATCGAGTACTTTCCCTAGAAAGTATAAATCTTTGGTCATGGAGGAATACAAATAATCTTTATCTTTTAAGAGTTCATCAATGGCCCATTGAAATTCTGAAAGTTTCATTTTGTGAAAATTTCCGAAGAAGGTAAGATTCACTTCTTTGTTCTCTACATCTTCACGTGTAAACTCACCTCTAGTTACATTGGGTCTGGTGGCAAAAACGGCTAAAATCATAGTGATGGTAGACGAAAGTACAAAAACTCCTGTGGGAGCTACAAGAAAAGGATTTGTGTCTAGTTTGGATAGTAAGTTGGCCAACACGACAGAAATAATAATGGCATTTACAGATAACAAGATATTGGCTTTGGTGTCTGCAATATCACTTAGTTTGATATGATTTCGTAAAGCAACTCTATAGAATGTTTGAATGCCGCGTTCTGGATCTTCCCCTTTTGAAGCATGTTTAATTTTTGCTTTTATTTTTTCGTCCTTTTCTTTCTTTTTATTTTTCTTTTTATCTAGCAATAAAGTTGCGAGATTTTTTTCTTTTCTTGGTTGCCAATTTTCAATAGCATAATTAGTGTAATAACGATGCTTTTCAATCATTACTTTAGTGTTTAAACTCAACCATTCTCTTGCCGAATAATCGTTTTTTCCTTGTAATTTAAGTTCCTGTCTTAAAAATTCACTTGTTTCATGAAAGTACTTTTTTCCAAAATGAGAGGCGTCTGCGTCACGAATAATTTCCCCTAAAGTGTTAGAGGGTTGCTCGTCAAATTTTGTATCCATGATGCAGGCTGCGACTTTTGCTATAATTTTTTCATCTACTCCTTTAGTGTTTAGAAAAGGAGTGGCGATTTTCACACTTTCGGCTTCGTGGTTTTCGGTAGAAACTGTATAGCCTGTATCATGTAAAAGCGCAGAAAGTCTTAGTACTAGGATGTCTTCATCGGTGAGTTCTGTATGTGCTATAATTTCATTTACACTTTTGTATACACGTTTGGTGTGTGTGTAGTTATGGTATAGAAAAGTGCTATCTAGTTTATCTTTAAATAGATGCAATACAAAATTTTCTGTGGCTTTTATAAGTTCACTCATTTCCTATAAATTATAAAGGCAAAATAGTTAAAATAACTAGGCCTTTTATGGTTGGATTCATAAAATTAACATCAAAATAACTTTTTTTACTGTTTTATTTTTGAAATATCTAGGGTGTACAGATTTCTTCCTGAGGTTCCAGAACGTTCGTCGGCAATGAATAGGGTGTTTTCATCTCTAAAAGTAATTGCTTCTTTTTGAGAACGATGTTTTAGTTTTATTTCTTTGACGTTACCCTCAAAAAAGCGGTCTTCATTAAAATTAGACAGTAACCAAACTTTGTCATAGCTTAAAAGAGCAATAGTTTCTGAGGTCTCATTAAAATCGGCACTTGTAATTTGACAATTGCGAGCATCTTCACAGGTAATAAATGTTCCTATTTTTTTAGCAAGGTAGTCACCTGGAATTGCTGGGATTTTATATAATTTGGTGGTTCCGTCAAAGTCACGGCTTCGGTTTCTCGTAAATAAATAAAGATGCTCTTTAAAATAAAAGAATGCTTCTATATCAAAGTTTAAATCTTTTTTTTTCGGCGGAAATTTTAGTTGATCTTCTAATTTGAAAGTAATTTTTTCGGTTTTGTTGAAATTTTGCGTGTTAGTTTTGTAGATTATTAAGTCTTTACGTTTGTTTTTGTTGTTACCAAAATCACCAATATAGAGATTACCAAAAGCATCTGTGGTGAGGTCTTCCCAATCTTTATTTTCTGCGTTTTTTATTGAATAGCTGCTGTCTATTTTATTTTCTGAAATATAATAGTGATACAAGGTGGCTGGATTGTTACTATCGTTGATCATCCAAAGCCCATCAGCATGGGTAGCGATACCACTTACTTCATTCAATGTTTTAGGTAATGAAGCTTCAAGTTGTAATATACCAAAATCCTGAGTGCAACTTTGTGTTGTTAGTAGTGTACAAAGGATTAAGAAGTAATTCATATGGACCTATTTTATGGGTTAAAAATACAATTTGTATTGCGTTTATTTTTTGATTTTTAGAGTTAATTCGTGAGGAGCTATCAAAGTTTATTACAAGTCTTATAATATTGTTAAAAAGTAGGGTTTTAAATAGCCTTAAAATTGTATATTTGCCGCCGCTAACCGTATACACGTTACATGGAGAAATTACTACATATTGCAATAGAAGCAGCTATTAAAGGTGGAAAAGAAATTTTAAAGATTTACGCAACAGATTTTGATGTGATATCAAAAGATGATGAATCTCCATTAACACAGGCCGATAAGAATGCGAATGATATTATAAATACGTATTTGGTACCTACTCAAATTCCTATCATAAGTGAAGAAAATAAGCAAACCGATTATGTAGATCGTAAAGATTGGTCTCAGTGTTGGATAGTAGATCCACTTGATGGAACCAAGGAGTTTGTAAAGCGAAATGGAGAATTTACAGTTAACATAGCCTTAGTTGACAATGGAAATCCAATTTTGGGGGTGATTTATGTTCCTGTATCAAAAACACTTTACTATACAGGAGCAGATGGCGTGTCTTCTTATAAAGCAATGTTGCTGTCTGATGATGCTATTCAAATTGACCAAATACTGGATGCATCTATTCGTATCAAGCCAGCTGATTCTCCTGAAGCTTTAATAAAAATAGTTGGAAGTAGATCTCATTTAAATGAAGATACGAAGGCCTTTGTTGAAACTGTAAAAAAAGAAAAGGAAGTTGAAATTGTTTCAAAAGGGAGTTCATTGAAGTTTTGCTTGGTTGCTGAAGGTGAGGCACATATGTATCCAAGATACGCGCCAACTATGGAGTGGGATACTGCTGCAGGACAGGCTATTTGCCAAGGAGCTGGAGTAAAGGTTATTGATAATACTACGCAAGAACCATTAAAATATAATAAGGAGAATTTACTGAACCCTTATTTTTTAGTAACTATTTAAATGGGTACTTACAAAAAAGAATCGCATATTAGAAGTATTCTAAAAGGAATCTCTTGGCGTATTGTTGCAACAACAGATACCATTTTTGTAGTTCTTTTAATTACCTGTATTACTGGAACATGTAGTATTGAAAATGCTCTGAAAATTGGAGCAGCTGAGTTTTTAATAAAGTTATTGGTGTATTATGTTCATGAACGTATATGGCAAAATTATAGAAAAGAAGTTGGAGTAAGTTCTCGTCAGCTTGTCTACAAATCAATATCATGGCGATTGGTAGCGACTTCGATGACTTTTGTTATTTCTGGTGCTGTGCTCGATGGTTTTGATGAAATTGCTATTTATATAGCATTAACAGAGTTAATTACTAAATTTGTACTCTATTATGCACATGAAAAAATTTGGTTGCGATTGCCTTTAGGTAGAATACGTAATTATGCTTTAAATATATTTAAGAAATAAATGCAAGAAAATATTATTCCACATACCTTTAATGTTTCGCAATCGAATCGAAGTGAACTAAAAAATCATGCACCAGTTGTATTGTGGTTCACTGGGCTTTCTGGATCAGGTAAATCTACTATTGCAAATGCTGTCGAAACTGCATTGTTTGAGAAAGGCATACATACCTATTCTTTGGATGGTGATAATGTTCGTGGAGGATTAAATAATAATCTTTCTTTTTCTGCTGAAGATAGAACCGAAAATATACGCCGTATTGCTGAAGTATCTAAGTTGATGGTGGATGCAGGTCTTGTAGTTTTGGCTTCTTTTGTATCGCCATATGCTATTGACAGAGCTGCAGTTAAAGCAACAGTAGGTGCAGATAAATTTGTAGAAATTTTTGTCCATACCTCTGTTGAAGAATGTGAGCGTAGAGATGTGAAAGGCTTATATGCTAAAGCGAGAGCAGGCGAAATACCAAATTTTACTGGAATAAGCGCTCCTTACGAGGCGCCTAAAAATCCAGACATTCAAATTAATACCATAGACACCTCAGTAACTGAGGCTGTTGCATATATATTAAAATCAATTTCCAATAAAATAGCCCTATAAATGAGCAAGTATTATTTAAATTATCTTGACGAGTTAGAATCTGAAGCTATATATATTTTAAGAGAAGTATGGGCACAGTTTCAAAATCCAGTAATTCTTTTTTCTGGAGGAAAAGATTCCATTTTAGTAGCACATTTAGCCAAAAAAGCTTTTTATCCTTCTAAGATTCCTTTTCCACTAATGCACGTCGATACAGGACACAACTTCCCAGAGACGATCCAGTTTAGAGATGACTTGATTAAGCAAACAGGTGCTCAACTTATTGTTGGTTCTGTTCAAGAATCTATTGATCAAGGTCGTGTAGCAGAAGAAAAGGGAAAGAACGCAACAAGAAATGCTTTACAGATAACTACGTTACTGGATGCCATAGAAAACAATAAAGTTGATTGTGCTATTGGTGGTGGTCGTAGAGATGAAGAAAAAGCAAGAGCAAAAGAGCGTTTCTTTTCACATAGAGATGATTTTGGCCAATGGGATCCAAAGAATCAACGTCCTGAATTATGGAATATATTAAATGGGAAGCACTTTGAAGGAGAGCACTTTAGAGCTTTCCCGATTAGTAATTGGACAGAAATGGATGTATGGAATTATATTTTAAGAGAAAATATTGCAATTCCATCATTATATCTTGCACATGAGCGTGATGTAGTTTGGAGAAGTGATAGTTGGATACCAGTTTCTGAATATTTAAAATTAGAAGACGGAGAAAAGATTGAGCGTAAAAAAGTACGTTTTAGAACCTTAGGTGATATTACAATTACCGGAGGTATGGAGTCTGATGCTGATACTTTAGAAAAGATTGTAGCCGAGGTAAGTGCTATGAAGCAAACAGAGCGTGGTAATAGAACAGATGATAAGCGTAGCGAAAGTGCTATGGAGGATAGAAAAAGACAAGGATATTTCTAGTAGACCAATCTAAATACGATATTTAAAATTTCAGAAGAAAACATGGCAATAGATAATAATCAATTATTAAGATTTACAACAGCAGGAAGTGTTGATGATGGTAAAAGTACTCTTATTGGTCGTTTGTTGTATGATAGCAAAGCTATTTTTGAAGATCAGTTAGAAGCAGTAGCTACTACGAGTAAGCGAAAAGGACATGAAGGTGTTGATTTGGCTTTGTTCACAGATGGATTACGTGATGAGCGTGAACAAGGAATTACAATTGATGTAGCGTATCGTTACTTTACTACTCCAAAAAGAAAGTTCATTATTGCAGATACACCTGGGCACATCCAGTATACCCGAAATATGGTAACTGGCGCTTCAACAGCAAATGCGGCTTTGATTTTGGTTGATGCACGACATGGTGTTATTGAGCAAACAAAACGTCACGCTTTTATTGCTAGTTTGCTACAAATACCCCATGTAATTGTTTGTATCAACAAAATGGATTTGGTAGACTATTCTGAAACTATTTATAATGATATCGTTTCACAATTTGAAGAGTTTTCATCAAAATTATATGTAAAGGATGTTCGTTTCTTACCTATGAGTGCATTAGATGGTGATAATGTAGTAAATAGAGGTGAAAATATGACTTGGTTTAAAGGAGCTCCTCTTTTACATACCCTAGAAACATTGCACATAAGTAGTGATTTAAATAAAATTGACGCTCGTTTCCCAGTGCAAACAGTATTACGTCCTCAAAGAGAAGGTTTTATTGATTATCGTGGTTATGCTGGGCGAATGGCTAGTGGAATTTTACGACCTGGAGATGATGTTGTTGTAATGCCTTCTGGGTTTACTTCAAAAGTAAAGTCTATTGATACAGATAAGGGAGCACTTGAAGAAGCATACGCACCTATGTCTGTTTCTGTTACGCTAGAAGATGATATCGATGTTAGCAGAGGAGATATGATTGTAAAGAAAAACAATCAGCCTGAACCAAAACAAGAGTTTGATGCCATGTTATGTTGGTTTAACAATAGTCCTGCTAGGCCTAGAGCTAAGTATACTATTGTGCACACTTCAAATGAGCAAAAGGCTATGTTAAAAGAGGTTATTTACAAGGTAGATATTAATACCTACTCTAGAATTGAGGATAATCCTACTCTAGAAATGAACGATATTGCAAGAGTTACCGTAAAAACAACAAGACCCTTAATGATTGATGAGTACAGAGATAATAGGGTGACAGGTAGTTTTGTTTTAATAGATGATGCAACACACGAAACAGTTGCAGCAGGAATGATTTTATAATACCATTTTTGGTTAATTTTTTTAATGAATCTAATGAAGAAAGTATTAATTGTTTTCGGTACACGACCAGAAGCTATAAAGATGGCTCCACTAGTCAAAGAGTTTCAAAAGCATGAAACAAAATTTGACACAAGAGTATGTGTTACAGCACAACACCGTGAAATGCTAGATTTAGTACTAGATTTTTTTTCAATCACTCCCTCATATGATTTGAATGTGATGAAACCAAATCAAAACCTATATTCATTAACGGGTACCATTATTGAGGGAATGAAAGATGTCTTGGAAGACTTTAATCCAGACTATGTTTTTGTTCATGGAGATACTACAACTACAATGGCTACAAGTATTGCTGGGTTTTATAACCAAAGTAAAGTATGTCATATAGAAGCTGGGCTTCGTACTCAAAATAAATGGTCTCCTTTTCCCGAAGAGATTAATAGACAGGTTACTGGTAGAATAGCCGATTATCACTTTTCTCCAACAACAACCTCTAAGGAAAATTTATTAAAAGAAAATGTGTCTGAAGATAGCATTGTTGTAACGGGTAATACAGTTATTGATGCCCTTTTACAGAGTGTTAAGAAAGTGAATGAAACTCCGAGTGAGCTTATACAAAATCTTTCAAATCAATTGAATGATAGAGAAGTGATACTGGTAACGGGCCATAGAAGAGAAAATCATGGTGATGGTTTTATCAATATCTGTGAAGCTTTAAAAACAATAGGACTTAATCATCCAGAGATGGATATAGTATATCCTGTTCATTTAAATCCAAAAGTACAAGAGCCTGTATATAGAATTCTTGGTGATGTGAAGAATATAAAATTGATAGATCCATTGGCGTATCAGGATTTTATATGGTTAATGAACAGATCAAAATTAATTATCACTGATAGTGGAGGTGTGCAAGAAGAAGCTCCAAGTTTGGGTAAGCCAGTATTGGTCATGAGAGATACAACAGAGCGTCCTGAAGCTGTAGATGCTGGTACTGTAATTCTTGTAGGTACCGATGTTGAAAAAATTGTTTCTGAAACTGAAAAGTTATTGTCAAATCCAGCTTGGTATGAAAAAATGAGTGCTTTACATAATCCTTATGGAGATGGGAAAGCATGTGAGCGAGTAGTTGATTTTATTGACAAAAACTAATCTCTATAAATTTATTAAAATAAAAGAATACATTGAATGAAAAATAATGCAGAGGTAGTAATGATTGGATTAGGGTATATTGGTTTACCAACTGCCGCACTTATTGCTCAAAATGGAACACATGTTCATGGTGTTGATATTAACCCTAAGGTTGTAGATACAATCAACGCAGGTAAAATTCATATTGTTGAACCATCATTAGACGAAGCAGTAGCATCTGCTGTAGCAAATGGATATTTAAAAGCATCGACAACAGCCGTTGAAGCAAATACCTATATAATCGTTGTTCCAACACCATTCAAAGGAAATCATGAACCAGATATTTCATTTGTACAAGCAGCTACGAGTGCAATAGTACCTTTATTAAAAAAAGGCGATTTATATATCATTGAGTCTACATCTCCAGTAGGTACTACCGAAAAAATGGAGGCTTTTATTTATGAACAACGCCCAGAATTAAAAGATGCAATTCACATAGCGTATTGCCCAGAGCGTGTATTGCCAGGAAATGTGATGCATGAACTGGTGTATAATGACCGTGTTATTGGTGGTGTTACAGAAGAGGCTACTGAAGTTGCACTTGCTTTTTATAAAAAGTATGTAAAAGGGGACTTACATAAAACGAATGCGCGTACTGCTGAAATGTGTAAGCTTGTAGAAAATTCATCTAGAGATGTACAAATTGCATTTGCTAATGAGCTTTCTTTAATTTGTGATAAAGCAGATATTAATGTTTGGGAGCTTATTAATTTGGCGAACAAACATCCTAGAGTAAATATTTTACAACCAGGTTGTGGTGTAGGAGGTCATTGTATAGCAGTAGATCCATATTTTATTGTAAGTGATTACCCTAAAGAATCACAAATTATTGGGAAGGCTCGTGAGATTAATAATTATAAGTCTTTTTGGTGCGCAGAAAAAATTCAAAATGAAAAGTTGAAATTTGAATTAAATAATGGGTATAAACCAACAATAGCTTTAATGGGGCTTGCTTTTAAGCCGAATATTGATGATTTAAGAGAGTCTCCTGCTAAATACATCGCTCAAAAAGTATTACAAAGTGATAATAATGGTGCATATTTTATTGTAGAGCCTAATATTGAAGATCATAAAGTTTTTAAGTTAACTTCTTATGAAGAAGCTGCAAAAAAGGCAGATATTATTGCTTTTTTAGTTGCTCATGATCAATTTAAATCTATTGATACTACAGGAAAAATTGTATTAGACTTTTGTGGCATTAAAAAATAGCTGCAGGGAATCTCTGTGTTGCTTAAAAGCACAAACAGAATTATATATAATCACTCTTTTGTTTAGAGTTTAAATTGTAGTAATAGGTTTTGAACTTTAAAAAAATATTTAAATCTGAGTTTGCAGTAAATGCTGCTACTTTAATGACTGGTACTACAATTTCTCAGGCAATACCTCTTGCAGTAACTCCAATATTAACTAGAATTTACACTCCAGATGATTTTGGAGTCCTTGCTTTGTTTTTATCTATAACTGCTATAACGGGAATTATTGCTACTTGGCGTTATGAAATGGCTATTATGCTTCCAAAAAAGGAAGATGAGGCCTTAAATATAGTATACCTATCTGTTTTTTTAAGTTTTTGTACAGCATTAGTATTACTCTTAATTGTGTTGTTTTTTAATAATCAAATTGTTGCATTATTAGATGAGCCAAGGATTAGTTTTTGGCTTTATTTTACTCCTGTCTCTGTATTTTTGGTTGGTGTCTTTAATGCTTTAAATTATTACAATGTTCGTGTAAAGAATTTCAAAGGGGTATCTGTTTCTTTGGTGTCAAAATCTGTTGGGCAATCTAGTGCTCAAGTTCTTATTGGATTCCTGAAAACTGGAGCTACTGGACTTATTATAGGCCAGATTGTATCTTATTTTTCAGGAAATTTTTTACTGCTAAAAAAGTTAAGAGAAAAACATTCTATTAAAGATACCATTGATAAGAAATTGATACGTGAAATGGCGTATGCGTATAAGAGATTCCCGAAGCTAACATTGCCAGCGAACTTGATGAATTCTATTTCTTTAAATGGGGTTAACTTTTTTATCTCTACTGTTTTTTCAACGTTTATTTTAGGACATTATTCTTTAGCAAGCAGAATGCTAGGACTTCCTTCAAGAGTTTTAGGAGGAAGTATAGGTCAAGTTTATTTTCAAAAGATTGCAGAGCGTAAGAATAATGATAAAGATGTCTCTGCTGTTTTTTCAAAAACATTAAAACGATTAGTCTTAATGGCTTTTCCTATTTTTACAATTGCATTCTTTCTTGCTGAGCCAGTGTTTACTTTTGTTTTTGGTGAAACTTGGGTCTTGGCAGGACAGTATGCAAAAATTATTGTTCCACTTGCAGGAATTCGATTTGTTGCTAGTGCACTTTCATCTACACTGCATGTATATGAAAGACAAGATTTAACCCTTGTTATTCAAGCAACCCAAGTGATTACTTTGTTTGCTGTTTTTGGGGTAGCATATTATTTTCAATTTGAGTTTTATGACACCCTATTACTTTATTCTTTTGTATATAGTTTAGAATATGCCATCTTTGTAGCTATATACAGATATGTTATTAAAATTAATTCATAATATATGTCAATAATTATTGGAGGCTCAGGTAGTTCTGGCTCTACAATGCTCATAAGAAAATTGAGTACACACCCAAATGTTTTTAGTGGTGATGAGATAAATTTCTTTAATAAAGAACAGTTATTTGAAAATTGGGAGAAAAACAAAATGAAAATACTTCCATATTTGCCATATTTTTCAACAAAAGGATGGCAAGTATATAGAAGAAGTGCTTTGTTTCGTGATGAGTATCCATGGACAAAATCTGAAGTAAAAACTTTATTGAAAAAGTCGAAAACAATAAATGAGTTTTCTGATGCATATTTTAATAGGCCCTTAAAAGAAAAAGGAGCGTCTATTTGGATAGAAAAGACTCCTTCCAATTGCTACTCTTTTAAACACTTTTTAGATCAATATCCAGAGGGAAAAGTAGTTCATATTGCTAGAAATCCATTAGATAGCGCTGCGTCAATGTATAATAAAGATCCTCGTGTTTTTTACGCAGTAGGGACCTGGCTTTATAATAATGCTGCTGCATTACAGGTGGCAGATAGTGATCGTTATTATTTAGTGAAGTACGAGGATTTAGTTTATGATACCGATGCAACATTTAAAAAGCTTTGCGATTTTATAGGCATTAAAAATGATGAACTAAAATTAGATACGGCAAGCACAGAAAAGCATATTGAATCATGGAGCAATAGTCCTTTCGGTAAAATCTCTGCATCTTCTATGGGGAAATTTAAGAAAATTGACCCTAGCATTCAAGATGAAATTTATACTGCATTTGATAGTATTAAAATTTCAGAAGCACACTGTAAAGCAAAGAATTTTGTCTATGATGATTTTCAAAAAGTATGCAAAAAACTTGGGTATGATGATGTATTAGAACCGAAAGCAGATTTGGTTCCAGCATTAAAGAAGATATTAAAGAAGGATAAATGGACTCGTACTTGGAAAAAGTATGAAACTGGAGGAGATTTTTATCCAATCGAAATTAAAAAATAACAAACCTATTATTACTTTATTTCCTACACAATGAAAAAAAAGGTGTTACTTATATCTTATACCTATCCTCCTTCAAATACGCCTGCGGCACAGCGCCCATATGCATTGGCGAAATTTTTGGATAAGGACAGATTTGATGTAACCGTATTTACCTGTGAAAATGCAGATAGTTCTTTGGGTTTTGACACCACTTTCGATAGTAATTTAGAGGAAGTACACTTGATAAAAACAAATGCATTTATTGGAAGTAATGCCTCAAATTTAAGAGCAAAGAAAACAACAGCAAAAAAGAGAAAGGGACTAGCTTCAATAATTAAATCAGTACTGGTATCCATACTTTCAAAAGCAATTGTTACAGACAAGGCTATGTTCTGGGTGCCATCAGTTAAAAAGTACATTCGCAAAAACGAAAATGTTTTTAAAGAGTTTGATGTAGTGCTCAGTACCTCACCTTTATTCACAAACCAGATTTTGGGTGCGTTTTTTAAAAGGAAATTTCCTAATGTGCAATGGATTGCAGACGTACGTGATTTTCACTACACTGCAAACACTAATGGAGCTGGTAAAGTGCAAACATGGTTTAAGAGGAAATATGAAAAACAAACTATAGAAAAAGCCGATACGCTTCTTTTTGTAACATCTGCGATGAAAAATTTATATGCAGAAGCCTATCCAAAGTATAGCCACAAAATGAATGTTGTGTATAATGGAGTTGATGTAGAGGATTTTAAAGAATATGAAACTTCTCCCTTAAAGTCAAGCAAAATGTCTATATTCTATGGTGGTAGTTTTTATAATGGGTTACGATCACCGCATCTCTTATTACAACTTATAGACAGAGCACTTTCAGAAAATAATTTGAATGATTCAGATTTTGAAATAAAAATTGCAGGAAATATAGACGGACAAACTGTGGAAGCTATTAAAAAATATAATTGTTTTTCTTCCATAACTTTTTTAGGACAATTACCTAGAAAAGAAGTTTTAGAGATAACTACCAACACAACTTTATTGTGGATGATAGAAGCAAATAAACTAAGCCATAATGCAAGTGTCCCTCTCAAGTTGTTTGAGTATATAGCTGCCAAGAGGCCTATTATAAATTTTGCCCCTCCAACTTCTGAAGCAACTGCGATTATTAATGAAAATGAATTAGGTTGGAATTTTAATATTCTGCAAAAAGAAGTAGAAACAAATTATCAGATTTTTTGTTCTATTATTTCGGCATTTAAAAATGGTGAACTACAAAATCCTTTATCTGGAAAAGCGCTCCAAAAGTATAGTCGTAAAGATCAAACTAGCATTGTTCAAAATTTAATTGAAATTTGAAAAAATATTTTTTTATCATATTTGTTTTTTTGTCATTTATCACTCAAACTATAGCTGAGCCTGGTACAAATTCAATTTTATCTAGACTTACCTTTTCTGATATATTTGGTGCATTAGGACTGTTGTTTAGTATAAATGCTCTTATCCAGGGTTTTCTTACATCTATTGAAATTTCAAAAATTTATCAAACGGGGTTTATTCTTGTAGTTACCTTTTTCTTACCGATTATTTTTTCTTATAACATTCAAGCAACACTGATTGAATGTCTTATTTTATTTTTTCTGTTGTTGATTTCGATTGTAATTTTTCAGTACTTCAAAGATAATTTATTAGATGTGCTATTTCCTTTAATAATGGTTACAGTTATTATTGCATCTATTCTTGGTTTTTATGATTTAGGAGCGAGTGTTTTAGGGTTTCAGCGATTGTTTCCAGGGCGTGCAGATGGAGAAGCACTGTCGGGTTTCAGAAATGCAGGTCAAGCAGGAGCATATTATTTGGTCATGTTATCAATACTTATTCCGTTACGTTTTTCAAAATTATATGGGTTACTTTCGAAAAGAAATAGAACTATTTTGAACGCATCTTTAATGGTATCATTAGTGTTTATGTTCTTAACGGGAAAGATTGCTGCTTATGTTGGTTTAGTTTTTGGAGTTTTGTTTTTTGTTTTTTACAAGCGAAATGCAAAAGTAATACTCTCCGTTACTACTGCTTGTATTTTACTTTCTTTTGTATGGATTAATATTGAAAGTATTATGCCAGATACCTACAATAGGATACAGTCTAAATATAAATCAAGAGTAGAAGCCAACATAAATAATACGTCCGATAATGACTTCTTTGCAAGAAACTTTGGTGCAGCACTACAGGCATTTGAAGACAGACCAGTTATTGGAACAGGTATAGGCGCATTTTATGGCTCTTACTCTAAACACGAAGTTCATAGTACATATCTCAAATTGTTGGGAGAGACAGGGCTCATAGGGACCTTTGGTTATTTAGTGTTTATTTTTTCTTTTGTTGGACTTTATCGTATTAGAAAAGAAAAGTTTACAAATCCATATGCAGATTATCTAGCTACCATGTTTCCTTTTTTATTAGGTTGTTTTATTAGTTGGAGTTATACCTATCACATAAGAAAAAGAGAGTTTTGGATTTTAGTAAGTCTCGTATTAATTGTAAATTATTGTGCAAAACAATATCAGT
The DNA here is from genome assembly GCF_058147145.1 of Patiriisocius sp. 208BN25-11. Taxonomy (NCBI): domain Bacteria; kingdom Pseudomonadati; phylum Bacteroidota; class Flavobacteriia; order Flavobacteriales; family Flavobacteriaceae; genus Patiriisocius; species Patiriisocius sp. 208BN25-11. The sequence continues at coordinate 381,124 of NZ_JBYVJY010000002.1, read as the reverse complement.
TACATTCACAAAAAAAACCTTTAGAACTTGAATCATAAATGCTTTTAAAGGTGTTTTGTTTACGATAAATTCTTGTATATCAATGAAATTTCAGAAAGTATTTAATTATAGCCCAATTATTATTCAAAATCTTATGATTTCTGTATTCAATATTCTTGCATACAAAAAGCGATATGGTAGATTGTATAAAAAGAAAATTGAGACCTATAAAACAAATAGGGAGTGTACCTTAGAAGAATTAAAAAATATTCAAGCAGAAAAGTTTTCTAAACTATTGCAACATGCTAAAGAAAATACCATTTACTATAAAAATGAATATAATAAAATTCAAAACTTTAGCATAGATCATTTACAAGAAATCCCAATCTTATCTAAAGCTACTCTAAAGAAACGTGTAGAAGAGTTTTATTCAATTCCGAAACATGAAGGAGTACTTTCTAAAACAGGGGGTACTACAGGAAAGTCTCTAGAAGTGGTCTTTACTGAAGATAATTTTCAGGATCGCTTTGCTATGTTGGATGATTTTAGAAATAGATTCGGTTATGCATTAGGAAAAAAAACGGCTTGGTTATCTGGGAAATCTTTTTTGACAAAAAAAGATTTAAAAAATAATAGATTTTGGAAAACTGATTATTATCACAAAGTTCGCTACTATTCTACATTTCACATCAAAGATGCATTTTTGGGATATTTTGTAGAAAATTTAATCGCATATAAACCAGAATTTATTTCAGGATTTCCTACTGCGATTGCTGCCATTGCAACCTACGGTCTAAAGAATAATGTGACGTTTCCTGTAGGCGCTGTTACTGCAATTTTTACCACTTCTGAAACACTAACGCCCCATATGAGAGAAGTAATTCAAAAGTTTTTTAAGGCACCTGTATATAACCAGTATTCTGCTTCTGAAGGGGCACCGTTTATTTTTGAGTGTAAAAACCATAGCTTGCATGTGGAAATGCAATCTGGTATTCTTGAGGTTCTTGATAACAATAATATTCCGGCTAAAGAGGGAAGATTGGTTGTTACCTCTTTCACATCTTATGGGACACCTCTTATTCGTTATGACATTGGCGATGCGATAGCATTAAGTGACGAAGTTTGTGATTGTGGGAACAATAATCCTCTTGTGAGAGAAATATTTGGTAGAGATGATGATTATGTATACTCACCGGAAAATGGGAAAATTCATCTCACAAATATCGCAAATTCTATAAAAGATGTAAAGGGAATTGGTAAAATGCAAATTATCCAAGAAAAATTAAATACTTTACTTTTTTTGGTTGAAGATGATGGAGGGTTTAATGAGAAGTCAAAGAAGCTAATGCTTCGAAATTGGCGTGAACGAGTAGGGGAAAATATGGATTTAACCATTGAGGTTGTAACAAGCATCCCTACAGAAAAAAGCGGAAAATTTAGAATAATAAAGAATAATATTAAGCATCTAGTACCATAATGTACACATATACTTTTAGATTATTTAAATGCAAGAACCTAAACTAATTCGAATTACTACAATTCCCCTTTCATTAGAAAAACTGTTGGAAGGGCAGCTTCGTTTTATGAGCAATCATTTTAATGTGATTGCAATTTCAGCAGAAAAAGAACGCCTCGAAAAGTATGGTAAAGAAGAAGGTGTAGCTACCTATCATATTAAACTTACAAGAAAGATTACTCCGCTAGCAGATCTAAGATCTGTGTATCAACTTTATAAATTTTTGCGTAAAGAGAAACCAACTATTATTCATTCTCATACACCAAAAGCAGGAATTGTTGGTATGTTAGCTGCTTATTTTGCTAAAGTTCCTATAAGGCTTCACACAGTTGCTGGTTTGCCATTAATGGAAACTGTAGGTGTTAAAAGAAAAATACTAAATAGCGTTGAAAAATTAACATATCGATGCGCAACTAAAGTGTATCCTAATTCTACTGGTTTGTACGATTTTATCATAAAAGAAAAGTTTATCACTCCAGAAAAATTAAAAGTTTTAGGAAAAGGTAGTACTAACGGTATTGATGTTAGTTATTTCGATCCTTCAATGTTTTCCTCTGAAATGTTAACAAAAACCAGAGGGTCTTGGGAAATTCCTGAAAATGATTTTGTTTTTGTGTTAGTAGGCAGAATGGTTCGTGATAAAGGAGTACATGAATTGATTGGAGCATTTTTGGGATTACATAAAAAAAACAGTAATATTAGTCTTCTTCTTGTAGGACCCTTTGAAGATGAATTAGATCCTTTGTCCCCATCTATTAAAGAAGCTATAGTGTCTCATAAAAAAATAATACACACGGGCTTTCAAAAAGATGTTAGGCCATTCCTAGCCTTAAGTAATGCATTAGTGTTACCGAGCTATCGAGAAGGATTTCCAAATGTTGTTATGCAAGCAGGCGCAATGGGATTACCTTCTATTGTTTCTAATATCAATGGTTGTAATGAAATTATTACTAATAATCATAATGGTATGATTATACCAGTTAAAGATGAAAAAGCTACTTTGCTTGCCATGACAGAACTTTTAGAAAATACATCTTTATATGCCACATTAACAAATAATGCTAGAAACCACATTGTAGAAAATTATAGCAGAGATGAAATGTGGCAGTATTTATTAAGCGAATATAAAGTTTTGCAAGCAAAGCTTTAATATATTTGCAGCGTGTATAGAACAATTGTCAAATCCTTTTTAGATATCTTGGTTGCTTGTTTTGTTTTTATTACAATAAGCCCAATTTTTATTTTAGTCACTGTTTTTTTGTTGTTTGCAAACAATGGAAAGCCCTTTTTTTTTCAAAAGAGACCCGGAAAAAATGGGACTATTTTTACCATTATGAAGTTTAAGACAATGAATGATAAAAAGGATGCTTCTGGACACCTTTTGTCAGATGAAGAAAGACTTACAAATATTGGCTCCTTTGTTAGAACAACTTCTTTTGATGAAATCCCACAATTACTAAACGTAATCAGGGGAGATATGAGTTTTGTAGGACCAAGACCATTATTACCAGAATACCTTCCTTTATATACCGATACACAGAAGAGACGTCATGAAGTAAAACCAGGTATCACTGGTTGGGCTCAAGTAATGGGTAGAAATGCCATAAGTTGGGAAAAGAAGTTTGAATTAGACGTCTGGTATGTGGAGCATCAATCGCTATTCTTGGACATTAAAATTCTTTTTAAAACCGTAAAGAAAGTTGTTTTTAAGGAAGATATCAATACAGAAGGCGTAGCCACAACAAAACCATTTACTGGAAGCAAATGAAAGAAATTCAAATTTTTGGAGCAGGCGGGCATAGTTATGCCGTCATTGAACTCATAAAGTCTTTAAACGAATACACTCCTTTAAAGGTTCTTGATGATGCTCCAAAAACATCACATATTTTAGGAGTTCCAGTTTCGTTATCTTCTGAAATATTAGAAAATATTCCTATGGTTATTTCAATCGGAAACAATAAAATTAGGAAGGAAATTTCAGAAAAAAACAAGGAAACAAAAATATTGTTTCCTTCCTTTGTTCATTCATCTGCTGTTGTTTATCCTTCTGCTTCCATGGGGAAAGGAACTGTCGTTTTTCCCAATAGTGTAGTTGATGCTGATGCCTATCTTGGAGATTTTTGTATTATTAATAATAATGCGACAGTGTCTCACAATGCTCGCATTGGAAATTTTGCACACATTGCTATTCAAGCTTCAGTGGCGGGTAACGTAAGTATTGGAGAGGGTACCCTAATTGGCGCGGGAAGCATTGTGCTCCCAGAAATTAACATTGGGAACTGGGTAACCATTGGCGCAGGTACTGTGGTTACTAAAGATATACCAGACAATGCAGTAGTGTATGGTAATCCTGCAAAAATTATACGATTTAATTTATAATATGAGTACAACAAAAATTTGGCTGTCGTCTCCACATATGGGAGGTACAGAAAGAAACTACGTAAATGATGCGTTTGACACCAATTGGGTAGCCCCTTTAGGACCCAATGTAAATGGTTTTGAGAAGGATATAGAATCATATCTCGATAATGGTGTACATGTAGCCGCGTTAAGTACTGGAACAGCAGCACTTCATCTTGGTTTGATTTTACTTGGTGTTACAAATGGTGACGAAGTTTTATGTCAAAGCATGACATTCTCTGCCTCGGCAAATCCAATAGTCTATCAAGGTGCTACACCAATTTTTATTGATAGTGAGGAAACTACTTGGAATATGTGCCCCATTCATCTAGAAAATGCCATAAAAGATAGGTTAGCAAAGGGTAAGAAACCTAAAGCCATTGTTGCTGTGCATTTATATGGTATGCCCTATGATGTTGATGCTATAACAGAAATTTCAAAAAAATATGCGATTCCTGTTCTTGAAGATAGTGCGGAGGCACTAGGAAGTTCATACAAAGGCAAGAAATGTGGAACTTTTGGGGATATTAGTATTTTGTCTTTTAACGGAAATAAAATAATTACCACTTCTGGTGGTGGAGCCCTAGTTTCTAAAGATCAAGATATTCGTGATAAAGCGATCTTTTTGGCAACTCAGGCAAGAGATAATGCGCCTCATTATCAACATAGTCATATTGGCTATAACTATAGAATGAGCAATGTCACTGCTGGTATTGGAAGAGGACAAATGGAAGTTTTAGATAAACATGTTGGGTTACGAAGAGATATGAATTCTTTTTACAAAGAACTATTTAAAGATATAGATGGAATTACGGTCTTTACCGAACCTTCTTCAGATAGCTATTCAAACCATTGGCTTTCTTGTATTTTGGTTGATAGCTCAATTACGGGTTATACTTCAGAGGAACTTAGGTTGGCTTTGGATGGTCATAATATAGAGTCTAGACCTTTATGGAAGCCCATGCACTTGCAGCCAGTTTTTAAAGCTGCACTTTATTTTGGTAGTGATGTTAGTGAATCACTATTCAAAAATGGACTTTGTTTGCCTTCAGGAAGTAATTTAACAAGTGCTGATAGCAATAGAATAGCAACTGTTGTGCGAAATTTCTCGTAGATAATGTATATTTGTTTTTTTAAACTAGCGGACTATTGAAATATTTTGACTCACTGTTTTCTAAGCTTTATACTGGAGACAATAAACTTAAAATTCTTGATCAACGATACCTCCCAAGATGGATTGTAGTTGTTATAGATACTTTGGTCTGTGCATTGTCACTTGCGCTAGTTTATTTCTTATTGCTAGGCACTCCAGTTTTTTTTAGTGAATATGTTTCTATCCCTACCCAAGCACTTTTGTTGCTTGGAGTAAATCTATTATATTTCTTTGTTTTTAAGACCTATTCTGGAATTATAAGGCATTCTACATTTACTGATATTCTTAAATTAGCTTTTTCTGCCTCTGCAACTGCCGCAACAATAATTGTATTTAATCTAGTATATTCTGTTATTACTGATAATAAAGTGTATACATATACTCAGGTCCTCTTGTATATGCTTATTTCTTTTACACTCTTATTCTTGTTTAGGGTAGTTGTAAAAGAAGTATATCAAGTACTAAAAAAAGGAGCTCAAGGTATTCTAAAGAAGAGAGTTGCTATTGTAGGAGCAGATGACCATACCATTTCATTAGGAAAAGCACTCACTACAGAATCTAATATGCCATTCAAGTTAGTTGGTTTTCTAACTGAGAAAAAGATGTCTAAACAGTATAAAATTCTTGGAAAACCAGTGATTCCAATAAATAATAACTTTACAGAACTTGTAAATCGGTATGATATTCAAGGAATATTAGTCATCAGCGAATCTCTTTCTGTAAAAGATAAAAATAAAATTGTAGAGGCAAGCCTTCAAAACAACATAGAAATATTTAACGTACCACTTCTTGAACAATGGAATAAAAAAGAAGATATTCGAAGCCAAATAAAACCTATTGAAATTGAAGATTTATTAGAGAGAGATCCTATTTCCATAGAAGATGAATTAATCAAGAAAGATTTAGATGGTAAAACAGTATTAGTTACTGGAGGTGCTGGTTCTATTGGTAGTGAAATTGTTAGACAAATAGCTGGGTTTAATCCTAAGTTAATTGTTATTCTAGATCAAGCGGAATCTGCATTGCATGAATTAGAACTTTATTTGCAGAGTAATTATCCAAACTTAAACTTTATTACAGAGCTAGCAAATATTAGTAACATGTATCGTATGGAGTTGCTATTCAACAAATACGACTTTAATACCGTGTACCATGCTGCTGCATACAAACATGTCCCTTTAATAGAACGAAATCCTCATGAAGCCGTTTATGTAAATATTTTGGGTACTGTTAATTTAGCTGTGCTTTCTGTTAGTAATAACATTGACCGATTTGTAATGGTCTCTACAGACAAAGCTGTGAATCCTACCAACGTAATGGGAGCCTCAAAGCGTGTAGCAGAAATGTATGTTCAGTCACTTCAAATAAAAGAGAAAACCAATACTCGTTTTATTACTACGCGCTTCGGAAATGTTCTTGGGTCAAACGGTTCTGTAATTCCACATTTTAGAAGACAAATCGCCGAAGGTGGTCCTGTAACAGTGACACATAAGGATATTATACGCTATTTTATGACCATACCTGAAGCATGCCAATTGGTCTTGCAGGCGGGGACCATGGGGTCTGGAGGAGAAATTTTCGTTTTTGATATGGGGAAACCTATAAAGATTCTTGATATGGCAGAACGTATGATAAAACTTTCGGGATTAGAGCCATATGAAGATATAGATATTAAAATTACTGGATTGCGCCCTGGAGAGAAATTATATGAAGAATTATTAAATGATACTTCTACTTCACTACCTACTCATCATCCAAAAATCATGATTTCTAAAGTCCCAACCATCCCTTTTGAGACTATTAATCAAAAAATTAAAGCGATCATAAAAACGGCTACACGTCGTAAGGATAAAGAAGTGGTGATGTTGTTAAAGGATTTAGTGCCAGAATATAAGAGCGAGAACTCTCAGTTTGAAGTCCTAGACATTGAGAAAGACTAAATTTCTACATTTTAAATTAGATGATTAATTTAAATTATCTATTAATTAAAGCCTTATATATTGGTTGAAGGCATTATATTTGCACGATTCTAAAATAAAAAAATGAAACATAGCATCCTATTTCTTGTAGTTGTACTCACCTTATTTTCTTGCGCTACAAAAAAAGAAATAATTTATTTTCAAGACTTAGAAAATCAAAACCAAAAAGAGATTGAAACTCCTTTTGAACCTATCATTGAGCCTAACGATATTCTATATATTTCTGTTTCATCTTTGAACCCCGAAGTAGTAGCTCCTTTTATAAAAAAATCAAAAGAAGAGTCTGGTGTTAACAGTAATAGAAACCCCGGTTTAGATGGATATTTGGTAACATCCGAAGGAATGATTCGTTTTCCAGTAATTGGTGATATTTCAGTAGCTGGAAATACGCGTAGTGAAGTTGTTGTAAAATTGCGAGAAGCACTTTCGGTACATGTTAAAGATGTGGTTGTGGATGTAAGAATCATGAATTTTGATATCACAATACTGGGTGAAGTTACAAATCCTGGGGTGTATACTATCGAGGATGAACGTGTTACCTTACTTGAAGCAATAGCACTAGCAGGAGATTTAACAGATGATGGAAAAAGATCTACTATTAAAGTAATTCGTGAAAATAATGGCAAACGCCTCGTTCAAAATATAGACTTTACGAGCTCAGAATTTTTCAACAGTGATTTTTATTATCTTAAGCAAAATGATGTCGTGGTTGTAAACCCATCTCTTAAAGGAGTAAAGCGATCTGGTTTTATTCCAGATGTACCAGCATTAATCTCACTTTTTACGGTAATATTAAGTTCAATAATCATCATTACAAGATAATATAGAATGAGTAATTTATCATCATTTAGAGAAGTTAAGGAACAATCTATTAAAGATCTTATTGAGCAATATTCAAAATATTGGTATCTATTTCTTATAGGTTTAATAATTGCTCTATCAGGAGCATTTATTTATTTGCGATATGCTCAAAGGACTTATAAAACAAGTACCACAATCATCATAAAAGATGAAAAGAAAGGTGGTGCTGCAGAATTAGCTGGATTTTCAGAATTGGCATATTTCTCTTCTGCGTTTTCTGATAAAATTGAAAGTGAATTAGTAGTACTTAGGTCTAAAACACTTATCGCAAATGCTGTCAAAGAACTAAATTTAAACGTACGTTATTTTTATGACGGGTCCATTAAATCTGCCGAGCTTTATAATATAAAGCCAATTAAAGTTTCCTATCTAATTGTAAATAAAGAAGGAGCATCGGTTCCAGAGATTTCTATAACTCCTATTTCAGACATTTCTTATACACTTGTAATTGGAGCATCTAAAACAGCTGAAACCTATAATTTTGGAGATGTTGTAACACTACCTTTTGGTAGCATTACGGTACTACCTAACCAAGAAAACAAAAATAAATTTGTCGAATTTATAAACAAAAAAATTCGTGTAAATTATATTCCAATAAACGCTGCTGCTGCCTATTTTCAGGGTAAATTAGAGATATTACACGACGGTAAGAATGGGGAAGTTGTATTGTTATCAATGAATTCGGCAATACCTTTAAAATCAGAACATTTTTTAGATGAACTAATATTTCAGTATAACCAAGATGCCATAAATGACAGAAGCCAAATTGCACAAAAAACATCAAGGTTTATTGACTCTAGGTTGCAAATAATTACCAAAGAGCTAGATTCGGTAGAAAAAAACAAAGAAGAATTTAAAAGCTCTAACAGGCTTACAGATATAGAAGCTGAAGCACAACTAGTGTTACAGAGTTCAAATGAATTTGATCGAAGACAAGTTGATATTGCAACGCAACTAGAGATTGTAAACTCAATGGTTGATTATATGGACAATACAGGTGAAACTGAGTTGCTTCCTTCAGATATTGGTTTAAATGCCGAAGGAGTTTCTGGAGCTGTATCCACCTATAACGAACTGGTTTTAGAACGTAATAAATTATTACAAACTGCAACAGATCAAAATCCTATTGTTAAAAATTTAAACGTTCAAGTTAGACAATTAAGACAAACGATTTCTCAAAGTCTAAAACACCAACAAAGTTCTTTTAAAACAACATTGAGAGATTTAAATTATCAAGAAAGCAAGCTTAATTCAAAGCTATCTAAAGTGCCTACTCAAGAAAAATTATTCAGAAGTATTGTTAGGCAACAAAATATTAAAGAGCAATTATACTTGTTCTTATTACAACAACGTGAAGAGACCAATATTTCATTAGCGGTAACTTCATCTAAAGCAAAAATAGTAGACCCTGCCTACAGTGGTGAAACGCCTATTACCCCAAAAAGGAATATTATTTATATAATGGCTGCTGCTGTGGGGCTTTTAATACCATTCTTATTGGTGTATTTATTCAATTTATTAAATACTAAAATTTCTAATAGAAGAGATGTTTTAAAGGTGCATTCAAAAACTCCACTAATTGGTGAAGTTCCAAAACTAAGTAGAGGAGAAAATGAGTTAGTGCAAAAGAACGATCACAGTATTTTGGCGGAATCTTTTAGAATTTTAAGAACAAACCTTCAATATTTACTAGTTGATAAAGACAATAAGGGAGAGCAAAACAAAAAAATATTCGTGACTTCAACCATAAAAGGTGAAGGAAAAACGTTTGTTGCCTTTAACTTAGCATTGACATTGGCACTTACTGGAAAACGTGTTGTTTTGGTTGGAGCTGATATTAGAAATCCACAACTACATAGATATCTTCCTAACGAGTATAAAACAAAAGTTGGTTTAACTGAATTTATCGTCGATAGTTCAATAGATTATAATGACCTCGTAGTTCAAAGTGAATATGATGCTAACTTAAGCATTGTAATGTCTGGAGTGATACCTCCAAACCCAGCAGAATTATTAATGCAACCTAGAGTTGAAGAATTTTTTGATAGTATCGAACAAGATTTCGATTATGTGATTGTAGATACTGCTCCTTCAATGCTTGTAACAGATACGATTTTACTTAATAAGTTAGCGAACATAACCTTGTATGTGATTCGAGCTAACTACACTGATAAAAAGTTATTAGAATTTTCTCATGATGCTATCAAGGATGGAAGATTATCTAATGTATCCCTAATTCTTAATAATGTAACCTTAAGTAATTTTGGATACGGAAATAAATACGGATATACCTATACTGCAGAGAAGAAGACTTTTTGGCAAAAACTATTTAACTAATAATGTCTAAAAATCACCTGTTTATAGCGGCACTACTTTGTAGTTTTAATATGTTTTCTCAAAAATTTAATTTTGAGGGAGAAGCTATTCTTACAGGTGCTTTAGCGTCACAAGATTCCATTCCATTTTGGTTTCATTCAAATACCAATGCTAGAGTTGCAGCCAGAACAAATGCCTCTGTTGCCCTAGGAGGGCGCGCAGCATATCAAATATCAGAAAATGCATCTATCGATGCAGGAGGACTCTTTTACTATAGAGATGGTGTTTTAGTAGATGATTTTCAACGACAAAATTTGTTTGTAAAATTCACAAATAACTGGCTCAAAGTTACTGCAGGAGCTGAAGCTCCAGAAGTGATTGCAGAAGGTTTGTCTACTACGAATAAAAACTTCTTATGGTCTGGAGATGCAAGACCCTTAACAGGATTGCGCATCGAAGCAAATAATCCCTTAAAGCTTTTTAAAGGGGTTGCACTTGATTGGGGAATCGCACATTATTTTTTAAATGATGACAGAGCGGTAGATGATGCATGGGTGCATTATAAAAGGTTTGGAATACACTGGAAAATAAATAACAACAATAGAGTATATGCTAGATTACAGCATTATGCTATGTGGGCAGGTACTTCTTCTCGAGGCGTTGAAGAAAGAGACTTTATTGATGTCTTTGTTGCAAAACAAACCGGTGATAGAAATAATGCATTAGGAAATCATTTGGGGTCTTATTTGTTAGATTATTATTGGAATTCTAACTTCGGAAATTTTAACTTCTACCACGAGCACCCTTTTGAAGATGGTTCTGGAACACGATTGGCAAATTTTCCAGATGGAATATGGGGCATACAGTATAGTCCAAAAAACAATTCCATCTTTAGATCATTTTTGTACGAGTATATTGATACAACCGATCAAAGTGGAGATGGTGGTGCCTCTGGAAAAGATAGTTATTTCAATAATAAAATCTACAGTAGTGGTTGGTACTATGAAGGTCAAAATATTGGACTCCCTTTCCTGATAGTAAGAATTAACTCAAGAGTTAAAGCACATCATTTTGGGGTAAACGCTACGTATCAAAAATTTGATTTTACTGTAAAAACTACCTATCTTCAAAATAGGGGTACTTTTTTTGAGACCCTACAATATATAGGTGATTCTTTTTATACATACGCTAGAACTACTTATTCTCTTGATACATACGGTTCTCTATCGTTATTATTAGGTTATGATGTAAACGATATTACTAGCGACACTTTTGGAGCTGGATTCGAATATCGCATCAAAATCTAGATTCATATACTTTTTTTATGGCTACACTGCTTCAAATTTCAATTCTTCCAAGACAGCAAGAAGACGAAGCGTATATTTTGGAATGTGCTCTAGAGAAGGCAAAACTAAGACGAAACGATATAAGTGATTGGCGCATACGCAAACGATCCATAGATGCTCGTAGGACTCCCATAAAAATCAACTTGCAAATAGAATTGTGGGCAGCTAATGAAACTCGTTCCATAATTCCACCTTTTATTCCTAAGGATGTTTCTAATGCCAAAGAGATTGCAATCGTTGGAGCTGGTCCTGCTGGACTATATGCAGCATTAAGAGCTGTAGAAGCAGGTTTAAAGCCCATTGTCTTTGAACGAGGAAAAGATGTTAGAGAACGACGAAGAGACTTAGCTGCAATTAACAAGGAACAAACGGTTAACCCAGAATCAAACTATTGTTTTGGTGAAGGAGGTGCTGGAACCTATAGTGATGGTAAATTATATACTCGAAGTAAAAAAAGAGGGAATGTATTAAAGGCCATAGAATGGTTTGTTCATTTTGGAGCTGATCCAGATATTTTGGTAGATGCGCATCCACACATTGGAACTAATAAACTGCCCAAGATCATTACTGCTATGCGGGAAGCTATTATTGAAGCAGGTGGTGAAGTTCATTTTAATTCTAAACTAACCGATGTTTTTGTAAAGAACAACGCGATCACTGGAATTGAAATTAACACAAAGTCGGGGTATAATTTTTCCGAAGTTATTCTCGCTACAGGCCATTCGGCTCGAGATATTTTTTACTTATTGCATAAAAATAACATTGCAATAGAAGCAAAACCATTTGCCCTTGGTGTGCGCGTTGAACACCAACAAGAATTAATAGATACTATTCAATATCACGGAGACGGTGAAAACCCTTATTTGCCGCCTGCATCTTATGCATTGGTACAACAGGTAGACGGACTTGGGGTATATTCTTTTTGTATGTGTCCGGGAGGAATCATTGCTCCTTGCGCTACGTCACAAGAAGAAGTGGTGACCAATGGATGGAGTCCAAGCAAACGAAATAATCCATACGCAAACTCTGGTATTGTGGTAAGTGTTGCTCCTCAAGATGTACCAAATTATACCAAAGATGATCCTTTTGTGTGTTTAGACTTTCAAAAAGAAGTGGAACGTTCTTGTTGGGAAGCAGCAGGAAAAACACAGCGTGTGCCAGCCCAAAGAATGATAGATTTTGTAGAAGGAAAGGTGTCAAAAGATTTTCCAAAAACTTCCTATCAACCAGGTATTGTAGCAGTAGATTTAAATAAGGTCTTACCCGAATTAATAGCAAAACGTTTGCAGAAGGCGTTCAAGGCATTTGGAAAGAAAATGAAGGGATATTACACAAACGACGCTGTGTTGCATGCTCCAGAAAGTAGAACTTCTTCTCCCATATTAATACCACGCACAAAAGATACGCTAGAACATATCACTACTAAAGGCTTGTATCCTTGCGGAGAAGGAGCTGGTTATGCTGGTGGGATTATTTCTGCAGCAATCGATGGTATTAATTGTGTAGATGCAATTGTGGAAAAGCTAAAAATCTCATAAAAAAACCTTTTATGAAACATTACCGAAAGGGAAGCGTTATCTTTGCTTACCCAAATAACCTCCTTTGATTAAAGATAGCATCATAGCATTTTTGTGGAGTATTTCACCCTTTGGAGAAGCCAAAGTAGGAATACCGTATGGCATATTTAAAGATTTGAATATGTTTTGGGTACTCTTTATTTGCCTTGTCGCAAACATTTTAGTATTTCCCATCATGATGTTTTTTTTAGAACATATTAATCGAAATTTATTGCGTTGGCATCCCTACAAGAAAATGGCACTTTGGATTGCTAGGAGGGCAAAAACTGGTTCTGGAGATAAAATTAAGAAGTATGGTTTTTGGGGATTAATTTTCTTTGTGATGATTCCTTTACCTGGAACAGGTGTCTATGCTGGAAGTATTGCGGCTTATATTTTTAAAATTGAGCGCAAAACCGCCTTTGCAGCAAACGTGATTGGTATCTTCTTTTCTTCTGTGATTGTTTGGGTTACTACAATTTTAGCCTATAAAGGGTTAGCGTAGTGCAATGTATTTAAACCTATTTTATTGCACTTAAGCGAAAGCAGGTAGTTTACATTTCTTACTTTTAAGCGATCTCTTTTGTAAGTCTTTTCCTTAGGCTATCTTGCGGGAATAATGAAAAATAAGATACATTTTGTGTTGCTTATTGATGATGATAAAGCAACAAATTTTTTTAATTCTATTATGATTGGAAAACATAATAGCTTTGAAGAAGTACAACATGTTCAAAGCGGTTATGCGGCAATTGAATACCTGAAAAAAGTTGCATTAGGGAATGCTACTTGTCCTGATTTAATTTTTTTGGATATAAATATGCCTGGCATGAATGGTTGGGATTTTTTAACCCAATTTGATCTTATAAAATCAACAATTCCCAAAGAGATTAAAATTGTATTATTGTCTACCTCTTCTGATCCTGATGAAGTTAGAAAATCGATGGTAGATTATACCGTAGATGATTTTATCTGTAAACCTCTTTCTAAGTCTTTACTAACTACTGTTGCAAAAAATCACTTTGAATTAGAAATGCATTAGTCCTCAAACAATAACAATCCCCATGTTGCCAAATACTCTATTTGATAAAATAACTGTTCTATTTTTTTTAATTTTTCTTACAACAAGTTTCGGACAAGATAGAGCTACCGTTACTGGTACTGTTACAGATCAATTTGGTAGTCTTCCAGGTGCTATTATAAGTATTGAAGGATCAACTATTACTACCACTACCGATGTAAATGGACTTTACACACTCGAAGTGGATGAAGGAAATTATGTTATAAACGCAAGTTTTGTAATGTATAATAGCGATGCTAAAGAAGTAGCTGTTAAGGTGGGAGAGACCGCTATATTAGATTTTAGGTTAGAAACTGGGTTTTCAATAGATCAGCCTGTGGGTATTGGAACGAGAGGTAAACCTACTTCAAGTTTAAAAACGTCTTCTCCCGTAGATATTATTTCTCCTCAATTATTAGAAAATGCTACTGGTATGGAGTTAAGCACTGTATTACATTATTTGGCTCCTTCATTTCATTCTACAAAACAAACTATTTCTGATGGAACCGACCATATTGATCCAGCCACTTTAAGAGGATTAGGGCCAGATCAAGTATTAGTGTTAGTCAATGGGAAAAGACGTCACAATAGTTCTTTATTAAATGTAAATGGTACAGTAGGAAGAGGAAGCGTAGGAACAGATTTTAATGCCATTCCGTTGGCTACAATTGAACGCATTGAAATTTTGAGAGAGGGTGCCACTTCTCAATATGGTTCTGATGCTATTGCTGGTGTTATAAATATTATACTCAAAAAACAAACAGAAGTCATTGATATTGATAATAGAGTTCTTATCAATAGTACTGGTGACGGTTTTGAGAATTACTCCTCTGGTAATTTTGGTTTAAAACTAGGAGCAAATGGTTTTCTTAATGTTACTGCAGAATACAGAAATAGAAAAGCAACAAATAGAGCAGGAGATTATACAGGGCATGTATATACAGAGGACCCAATTTTAGACGAGCAATTAATTAGTGAAAATGGTTTTTTTGAGCAGACAGGTTATGAAGATAGACAGGTCATGGAAATTGGAAATGCCGAGACTCAAAACTTAGCACTATATTTTAACGGTGAATTTAATATGTCACCTTCTGCTACTATATACTTACATGGAGGTAGAAACTATCGAGAGGGAAATGCAAAAGGATTTTACAGATTACCAAAAGATGAAGACAGAGTAGTGTTAGACTTATTTCCAAATGGTTTCTCTCCAGAAATATTAACTGATATTCAAGATGATGCTGTTGTTTTAGGTATTAAAGGGGTGAAAAATAAGTTTAATATAGATTTTAGCCATACTATTGGAGCCAACAAAATTGATTATACAATTAACAATTCTAACAATGCATCCCTAGGAGTAACTTCCCCAAGAACTTTTTATTCTGGAGGCTTTGTATACCATCAAAACACAACAAATCTTGATATTTCAAGACCTCTTAATTATTTTAAAGGAGTAAACTTAGCTTTTGGTGCCGAATTGCGAGTTGAAAATTATGAAATTATCGCTGGAGAGGAGGCGTCTTATGTAAATGGAGGAGCTACTTACATTGATGAAAACGGAGTAGAACAACCTCGTATTCCAGGTGCTCAAGTATTTCCTGGAATTCAGCCTGAAAATGAATTAAATAGATTTAGAACAAACTCTGCAGGTTATGTAGATATTGATGCAAACATTACAGATAATTTGCTGTTTCGTCTCGGTGGGCGCTATGAATCATCAAACGATTTTGGAAGTCAAGGTGTTTATAAAATAGCAAGTAGATATAGAATAAATAAAGATATTAGTGTGAGAGGGGCTTTTTCTAAAGGATTTAGAGCACCTTCACTACATCAAGTGTATTTTCAAAATATAAGTACTCAATTTATTAATGGTGAAATAGTTCAAGTAGGAACTTTTAATAATGAAAGTGCTGTTGCTAGTGAGGCATTTGGTATTGATAAGCTTCGAGCTGAAATATCAAAACATTTCAGTCTTGGTTTTAATGGAAAACTAGGAAGTAAGTTTACATTTAGTTTGGACTACTATTATATTAAAATTAAAGATCGAATTGTACTTTCTGGAAGATTTTCAGAGGGCTATGAGGATATTTTAGAGCCTTTTAATGTAGGAGCTGCTCAGTTCTTCACAAACGCAATAGATTCAAGAACTACGGGTCAAGATTTCTCCATTAATTACAAAGAAATGTTTGGTGCTGGCGAATTGAATGCTTCATTGGCTGGGAATTTTACTAAGACGAAAGTAGTTGGCGATATTAATACATCTTCAACCTTGATAGGACAAGAACAGGCATTATTTAGTAGAGAAGATATCGCTAGGGTAGAACAAGCACAACCCAATTTTAAACTGAACTCTATCGTATCTTATGAGTGGAATAAATACAGAATACAGCTCAATAATACTTATTTTGGAGAAGTAACCTACTTACATCCAGATGACGGAAATCCAGATAACTGGGTGCTAAATTCATATACTGGTAATGTTGAAAGTAGAGACCAAACATTTTCTCCAAAACTTCTTACTGATCTTTCGGCAAATTATCATTTTAGCGATAATGTAATTGCAACCATTGGCGGAAATAATATTTTTAATGTGTATCCAGACACACACACACATGAGGCTAATACCAGTAGTGGTAATTTTGTATACAGTAGGCGTGTACAGCAGTTCGGAGTTAGTGGTGCCAACTTTTTCTTAAAGCTATTATTGCGACTCTAATGAAAAATACATCCCCATTATATTTCAGCATTAGAAAAACTATCGTGTTGCTCTTTTTATGTTTTGGTATTTTAAGTAATGCCCAAAATGTAGATCCACAAATAGAAAGATTACAACGTGCAATTTTTATCTTTAATTTGTCCCAACAAGTAGTAGGTTATACTCCAGCTAACAAAGAAAAAATTACTATTGGTGTCTTAGGCGCAGATAGAACTAGTATAGATTTAAAGGCATTAGCTCAAAAGCGAACCATTTCTGGTTTTCCTGTTTCTATTGTTTCGTTTCAGAAAGTGAAGGATATTGAAGCCATAGATATTTTGTATGTGCATGAGAAATTTAATTTTGATAGTTCCTACATTTTAAACACAATTAAGGGCAAACAAATATTGTTAATCACAGAAGAGTACGCTTACAATGTCTCTATGATTAATATTGTAGGAGTTGGTGCTGGCTTTGAATACGAAATAAATGAAGACAAACTGCGTAATGAAAACTTTAATTTTGCTCCATCCTTAAAGCAAAACGCGATCTCTTCTTCTGAAAAATGGAAAAGACTTTTTAAAGAATCACAAAGTTTATTAGAAATAGAACAACAGGAAGTTCTTAAAAAAGAGGCAGAAATCTCTAAGAAGGATACATTTATTGAAACACAGCGCAACACGCTTTATACAATAAATGATACCCTTTTAAAGCAAAAAGGAACGATACAAAAGACACAAGAGTTACTTGCCAGACAAGGAGATTCTATTACTAAACTATGGACTTTAAATGAAATTCAATCACAAAAGTATGAAGATAAAGTACTTCTTGAAGCTGCATTAGAAAAACAGATTGCATCTCAAATTAGTTTTTTAAAACAGCAACAAAATGAAATTTCTAAAAAGACGAATGTCTTAAGACAACAGGAATACAGTATTGAAATTCAGGATCTTAAAATTGAAGAACAGCAAAAAGTCTTAGCGTCACAAAAAAAAACCATTAATACGCAACGTACTGTAGTTTTCCTATTGTGTTTAATTGCTGCTCTTTTAATGGGGATTGCGTATCTATTTTATTCTAACTATAAGAAGAAGAAAAAACTTAGCGAAACATTGGTGTCTACCAATGAGACGATAGAGGCACAAGCAAAAGAATTATCATATAAAAATAAAGAACTGGAACAGTTTGCATATATAGCAAGTCACGATTTAAAGGAGCCTATCAATACTATTTCTAGCCTGATTGGTATGCTAGATGAAGATCAAGAAGCTAATTTTAGTGATATTACAAAGCAGAGTTTTACATATATTAATGATTCTATAGTACGGATGCGCGCATTAATAGATGCGCTTTTACAGCATTCAAAAATAGGGGTTGCTCAGCAAAAGGAATCTGTAGATTGTAATCTAGTTTTACAATCAATTACAAAAGATATTCATAGACTTATTGAAGATTCTGGAGCAATTCTAGAAATAGATAGATTGCCTACCATACATGCTTCTTCTGTCGAAATTAGACTTGTATTCCAAAACTTAATTGTCAATGCTATAAAGTTTAGAAATGCGTCAAAACAGCCTAAAATAAAGGTTACAAGCAAAATGATTTTTCATCCAAAAAAAGAGGGGTACACAATGTGGCAGTTTTCTATCTCCGATAATGGGATTGGTATTGCTAAGCAGTATCAAGAAAAGATTTTTGCGATATTTCAACGCTTACATAACAAAGAAGACTTTGAAGGAACAGGTATAGGTCTAGCGCATTGTAAAAAAATAATTAATGCGCATGAAGGAACCATATGGGTTACTTCTAAAGAAGGAGCGGGAAGTACTTTTTATTTCACGATACCTATAGAAGGGCAAGGTGATACTCTTTATCCTTAATTATTAGCTCTTCTCTTCGGAAATTTTAGAAGCGTTTATTTTTGCATTTAATTCTTTAAGTTTTTCTTTTCTAAGCGCTTTCTCCTTGGCTAATTTACTCTTTTTCTGCGCCATGAGTTTAGAGTGTTTCGCTTTGTTATTACCATTTTTTATTTTCCCTTTTTTTGACATACTACCTTCTTAATTAAAACGAATGATGTTTGTTATGACGGTTTTGTATCATCCTTCGAAACTTAGATGCTCTAGCTAAAGTACTTAAAATATGCAAATTTGGCTTTCATGCATATAATATTCCTTTAGAAATTAAATAGGCTTTTTTAGGAACAGTGATTTTCTATTTACTGTGAGTTGTTTTCCTTTTCTTTTTTTGTAAAGTATGGTAAGAATAAGTACCAATGCTATGGTTATGAATCGAAAAACGTTAGAATATATTCCACCAAGTGCGTTGTCACTCACTGAGAATAATTCCCAAGCTAAATTCATTAACATGTGTAGAAAAATAGGAACCCAAATATTGAAATTCCATTCTGCATATACCCAGGCAAATAAAATACCACCCAAAAAAGTAATTAAAAATATACCCAGCAACTCATTAATTTCTTGGCTTTGATACAAATGCAGGGAACCGAAATAAAGGGCTCCAAACAATACAGAAGGTATAAATCCAAGTTTTGTGTATCTAAAAGGCAATCCAAATAAAAATCCTCTAAAATAAAGTTCTTCGAAAAAACCAGCAGAAACAACACTAATCAAAATTGTATTTAATTTGATGTTTGAATTAAACTCAAAGACAAAACTAAATCCTATATAAATTGGGACTGTACAAATTATAGCAAATAGAAATCCTTTTAGAACTGATTGGTCTAATCCTAACTTTTGAAAGAAATCTGTGTTTCTATGAATCAAAAAAGTTCCAATGAATAAAGGAATCCCGGTGATTAAATAGGTTAGTATGTGACTAATTCCAAGGTGGTTTGTAGTATCAAAGAGCCAATTTCTCAGGTCTTTGAATAACATGTCATCAAAAATAAAATATAGTCCGAATGTGATTGCGATGCTTAGTAAAACTTTGGCTGATTTATTCATGTATATATTCAAATTTCGGTGCTATGTACATAGACGCACTTTTTGAATACATGGTTGCCTGAAGATGCATTTGGCTATATTACAAATGACTAGCAACCCACAAAAACAAGGTGTTTATTTAAATGTAATAGTTACATAGTGAATTTCATTTGCATCAATTTTAAGGTTTTGATTTTTGTCAATGTATATAACCATATACAAGGGCTTTTCAATTTCAGAAAGAGAAATCTCTCCACCTTCAGTTGCTATTTTATCTATGGTGCATTGTAAAAGCACCACTTTTTCTCCAATGTGTTCTATATACTCTAGATTACCATAAGGAGTGCTATCATAATACAGTAAATTATGACCGCTGTCATCTACAATAAAAACCGGATTTTCAGAACCATAGGCAAATGATTGTTTGCTATTTAAAATAGGACTATCTTCTTCTCTTTGTTTAATGAGGGCTTTTTTAAATATATCTTTTGAAAAACTGGCAGCAATTTTTACCGTAAAGCCTTGGTCTTTAGTTTTAAAATATCCTGGAAATGAAATGGCAAAGGGCGCTGCTTTTAAATCAATTGCGACCCTATTGTTTTTTATAAATACTACATTATTTTCTTGCGTAAATGTTAGGGGAGGCATATCGCTTCCTAGCAACGGGTAGGTATCGATAGGTACAGGAAATGTTTGTGTAGTAATGATAGCGTCTAAATGCGAATGATACAAGGATTCTGAGCTTCGTTTTACGCGTAGCGTATTGTTCTTAAATACATAGGTAAACTCTTTAATTGTATCTCCATATCCTTCTCCAATAGCAACAGATACGGTTTTACTTGAAGGATCTAGCTCCACAGATGTATCGTCTAGTTCTGGAAGATGAGCATATTTTTTGGTTGTTGGATTAAATAGATAGTAGGTATGCGCAGTTTGATCTAGCATATAATAATCTAATGTTATTTTTAAATCTTTGATGCCATCAAAATTTAGGTCTATTTCTTCGAGGGAATGAAACCCATTATTTAGATATGAAAAATTGTCTGTATCATTTTCTTCAAATTCATACCTAGCCAATAATGCTTTATCGTCTGTTCTATACTTTGATAGTTCTTTTATAAAAGCATTATTGGTTCTATATAATATTGATGATTTAAGATAATAATTATTGCTTATTTCATCTAGTGCCTCTTCACCATCTTCCAGGATATCTATGTTATGATAATAATATACCTCGCCTACTAATGCTCCATTTTTGTAGTTTCCTTTTTCTAAAATATATTGATCTTCTTCATAGATAGAATAGGGGCCATGCTTTTTTCCGTTTTTATAGGTAAAAGCTGCCTCATGATTTTGTGCTCCTTGAAAAGAAAAATATTCTATAGACTCCCCATGTAGTTTTCCCTCCTTGTAATTTTTCACATTGTTACACCCATAATAAGGTCCCGAGAAAGGAGCTCCATTTTTAAATGTTACTTCTCCTATATTATAATCTTCCACATCATACGTAGTTTCTTTAATTAGCTCCCCTTTTTTATAGGTGCTTATTTTATAATTTGCACATTGGGTATCATAATAGGTACCTTCAAAAGGTTTATTTTTTTTGAAAGTTCCTTGTGTTATAATGTTGTCTTCTCCATCATAATATGCAGTATGTGTTACAAAGCCTTTGTTGTAGGTGGTGATTCTTTTTATTGCAATCATTTCATTTTTGCCCTGTTTTTGTTCTTCATAAAAAAGAACTTCTTTGCCGTTCCATTTTTCGCCATCATTGTTATAATCCAATCGGCCAATAGGATCTCCTTTTTTAGTATAATAAAGTACAAATTTGTTTTCTTTATTAGTAGCATAATGAAGCTCTATTGCTTTATTATATGTGTCTACATAATACTGCTCATAAGTGCTTTCAATTGATTCTTGTGCATCTGCAGCATCTACTACGTTGGTTTCTCTTATATAATAAAAAGCGTCTTCATCCCATCCTTCTTCTTCAGAGCCTACGGCACCTTCAACAAGGGCATAAGTGCCTGTTTGTTTTCCGTTTGCAAAACGTGCTTTGTTTTGAACTTTTCCAGTTTTGTAATACCAGGTGCAAATTCCATCTAAAATGGTTCCAAGACTGTCTGTTGCTGCTCCAATAAATTGTTTTTCACCAGAAATATAAAAGTCATTAATTGTCCATTGTGCTTTTACATATTTGGGTTCGGTTCTATAATACGCTGCATTTTCTTTGGTTGTAATTTTCCATTCAGCATCAAAATAGGTAGATGGATTTCCATTATTGCAGGATGCCAATATGATAGCTATGAACAGAAAATAAAGAATTAATTGTATTTTTTTTAGGGTGTGCATTTCTGAAATTTTATAGGGTATCTAAGTCGTTAGTTTTAAATCTTTTGCAACTTCAAGCGCTGTTTGAATATCATTTGCCAATGCCTCTACAATAGTTGCGGTATCTAATTTTTCCGACCGCGTGTCGCCTTTAGCTTTAGCGGTGGCGCAAGAAAAAGAAAACAATCCATGTTCACTCTTTACAGCTAGATACATTTGGTTGTTTTGAAAGGATAAAAGAATCGGCTGATGAAACTTCTCTTTTAAAGCAACAATGCGCTCCATTATCGCTGAAGTTAACATATAACGTGCTTCTACTTGATCTGTGCTGTACACTATAAAATGATCTGTAAACCTTGGGTCTTCAAGTGTTATTTTTTCTTCTTCTTTAAACGTTGTGGTAAAATACCGATTTATTTTTGTAGTCTGATTGTTCGTTAAAACTACGGTATGTCCTTTTAGTGATTTTTTAAAGTTCAACCAACAAAACATGCCACGAAAAGTATAATAAACATTATCTGCAGCTTTGTTAGAAAGAATATTTTTAATAGCGTATTTGTACACTATTACAAACATATTCAACAACGGAATTTTAAGTAAAACCCCCATTGTTTTATTACTAATATTTTCCTCAATAATCCCAATATCAGTAATGTTTACAATATTGCCTTCTATAGTACTTCGAAGATGTCCGTAGCTATATATGGGTGCTTCTTTTTTAATCCAGGCAAAGAGTTTACTTTGCATAATTTCACTAGTTGGAGCCATGGTATGCATAGCAAAGTCTGCTTTAGGAAAAAGCATTTTTACCATTTTTGTAATCACCAGATTTTCTTTCTCTTTTTGTTGTTGAAACGCTCTTGCAAATAAATAGGTTGATGGATAGAGTATCGCTACTAATGCTATAATAGGGTACATACCTGCATAAGGATTGTTTTCATTGGCTAGAAAAATTTCCAAAAAAGGTATTTGAAGATTTTTTAGCGCCGGAATGTAATTAGCAATTAATCTAAATAGCATCAACAAAAGAAATAACCCTCCTACAATCCATACTATTTTTCTTAAAAATAGTGAGCGTTTTCTTTTTCTGTGTATGTCATTTAGCTGTTGGCTAACTTCTGTATACACTTTTTGTAGTAGTGGTTCCATAGTTAGCTTTTGGGCCAATTAATAGTATTCCATGGGCTTTGGCTGTCGGCTACTGTTTGTTGGTACATGTGGTAAACTTCTTCTCTGTAAGAGCGTTCACGATGTTGTTGATCAAAAGCAAAACCGAGTATAAAACTTTTACCAAAATCTTTCCATGAATTAAAGTGTTCTAGCGCCAATTCTTTTGCAAAATTGATGACTTTTAAAGCTTCATCTTCTTGTATGATACCAGCTGTAAATGCTTTTCTAGCTTGTCCTGCTAGCATAGCAGCGTCATACCCTACAATGCCTAGATCCATTTCAGAATCAAAGGTCAAAATTCCTTTTAGTTTTAGCTCATTCATAGGTTTATTAGCTTTTAATACTTTGAGGTAATTAAAGGCTCTATCATTGTCACCAAAATAATCTTTCATTTGCGTATCCCATTGGTCTTCTGGCTGGGTTTTCATCATGGTATGTATAAAATTGAAGTACCAACGCCTTCCGTCTTTCATAAAATATTCTGTCATGCCCCAATAGCCCTCTGTACTATCCATACGCCATCTTTTTAAATAATTGGTTGCTTTTTTTTGACTTACAAAATGTAGTGTATTTGTAGCTGCACCAAACCATTCTGCAATGGGTGTATATAATGCAATAGCAAATTGTTGTTCTTTTGTTAATGTGCTTTCTTCAGACACTTTAAAAGATGCCTTTTTTAAGTCGGATTCGTCGTGGCCTTCTTTGGCGGTTTTAAAATATTTATATGCGTATGATGCTATTCCAATAATAGCGATTACATATCCATACCATGGTAAGTTTTCAAACATTTGCATAATCTGTTTTTTTAGTTGTTTAATAATTGGTTGATATTCACTTCTTTTTGCTCTGCTTTGGGTATTTCTAAGAGCAGCTGTGTTTTGTCTTTTCGGAGACCTGCAACAATGCTGGCAGGGAACATTTGTATTTTGTTATTGTAGTTGGTGACTGCTGCATTATAAGATCTACGGGCAGCAGAGATTTGGGCTTCGATATCAGATAGTTCAAATTGAAGGGTTTTAAATTGCTCATCTGCTTTTAAATTTGGGTAGTTTTCTACATTCACTGTTAAACCACTCATCATTTTTGTTAACTGATTAGAAGCATCTATTTTTTCTTCGGGAGCTTTTGCGGTGTTTACTTGACTTCTTAGCTCGGTTACTTTTATCAAGATATCTTTTTCATGTGCTAAATATTTATTGAGCATAGCCACTAAATTGGGGAGTAAGTCAAACCTTTTTTTAAGATAAATTTCAATACTTCCAAAGGCTTGTGCAGCCTGATTTTTCTTGGCAATAATGCTGTTGTTAATTACAATTGCTGTGATTATAATAAGTGCTACAATAGCACCGGGTATTACTAGTTCCATAGGTTATTGTTTACGATTAGATTCTTTATATTGATTTCCGTCAAATTGTAAGACGGTTGTTTTATTAGAAATAGATTTTTTTGATTCACACGCTCCATTTTGAGCTACCTCATTTTTGGTTTCTGTGATCTTACTTTTTACGATGATGTCATAATGATTATTCGTTTTTTCTTTAGAAATAATAAGCGTTTTAATTACATCATTAAATTCTCCTGCACAAGTGGTATCCCATTCTCCCCAGTGGTTCATGAGATCATAACTATCTAATACTTTTTCTAAGGTATCGCCTGATGGCACAAATAAAGAAAGGGTTTTGTTACTGTATGGGTTGGGTTGCGACCTACTGTAATAATAAACACGAACTCCAAATGCTCTTGTGTTTTCTGAAATAGTATAGGCAGCAGTATCAATATTAATTTCTTCCATAGTCAAAGCATCTGAAAGCCATCCATTGGTTTTATAACTTTCAAAGTATTTGTGAGTTATCGTACCAGTTGCATTATTTACCAGGACGATATAGCTGTTGAAATTATATAGATCCTCTTCTTCTTGAGCAATTTCGGGAATCACTATAATGGTTTCTTTAGAATTGTTTGGTTGTTCTTTAGACACTATTAACTTTTCATAAATATTAGCTTGTTCTAAGTTAAGTTGTGTTAGTACATTATCAATTAACACATCATAATCGATAGCTTCGTTTAACTCTGCATCTCGATCTATAGTACCCTTACTATTTATTTTAAATATATCAATGGTCTCGTTTATTTCTTCAAGATCAACACGAGTAGTTCTTGTAATTGTATTGTTTTCAATTTTTGATTCAATTTTTGTCATTCCCTCTGCAATTTCATCATACGAAACCACTTCATGGTCAATCATATTTCCGTTTAATTCATAATTGATTAAAACAGATTCTAGTTCGTTCTCTCCTTTAAAAACCGAAATAACTAAAGAATGAAAATCTTTTGATACATCGATCTTATAACCAGGTGTTGCCCTGTACTGATAGCCTTCTGTATAAAAATTGGGATATAGTTTTTGTAATTGTAAAAGCGCTATTTCTTTTTTAGTATATAGTTTTGGTGCCTCTATAAAGGAGTCAAAATTTGTGGCTTCAATGAAAGGGGGTGTTTGGGGTTTTAGTACACGTATTATTTTTTCGAAACTAAGATTTTCAACCTTATTTGTTGAATCGTTTAGTATTTCAACTGCATCTGTAGTCTTATTTACGCTTTGCTCTTTTTCTTTTGATTTTTGAGCACAGGCGAAAAGGGTACATAGAATTAACAAGTATAGATATTTCATTTGTGACAAAAATTAAATAGTTTTTCTGTTTTAATAATTTCTCCATGCTTCCAATGTGTTAAATGCCCATAATAAGCACTACTATCATTGGCACAATAGCGCAGACTAAATTCTGAAATTTTATAGGTTCTATAATGTGATAATAACTCACTACTAAAGCCTCCGGGATCTTCTTTGTTGTCAATAAAATGTGCTGTTCCAGCTTCTCCAAAAGGAATAATTCCAGAAGTATTGTAGTACTCATAGAATCGTATTGATGCTTCTATTTCTGGCTGTGACCATGAAGCGTATTTGTATTTTGTTTTTAAAATTTCTTCGTTACCCTGTATTTGCGCCTCCATTTTTTTAAATATCATTTGTTTAATAATGGCCTGTAATGAGTCTCTATTTTCTATTTGATTTTTTACTAGGTACACCGTTGGGTATACCTTTGATTGTACAAACTCCATTTTAACAAAAAATAGCTGATAGATTTTTGCCGAAACTAAAATGCTAAAAGCTAGCACAGCAGTGGTAATAGCTCTAGATTTCTTTCGAAAAATCCATCTAAAGATTTTAACTAAAAGAATGATTCCTAACGTTATAAGTAGTAATGCTAATAAGATTAATAATACTCCCATCTAATGTTTGTAGTTTTAATGTTTATATAATGTCAATTACTTTTTCTAATATATAATGAATACTCCCTACAGCACAGGTGATGAGTAGTATTACCAACAACCGAATGCCTACTCCTTTCATAGTATTTTTTAGGTGCTTTTTTAGAAAAAAAACATCCATTAAGATAAATAACAAGGCAATGATACTCCCAATTATAGGAACAACTTTTAGGATAATTAGACGATAAATTAAAAGACTAAAAAAATCAAGCAAACTTTCAGAAGTTTCTGGTTCTGAACCTATTATAATACTTATGTACACATATGCGCATACAAAAGCTATTAAGACCCAAATAAAGTACCCTGCTATCTTTTTAGCTATATTCATTGCTTTACTAATATTTTCCCTGCTCACATCTAAGCTATTTTTAAATATTTACTTTATTCAACACATCTTTTTTAGAACTCTTATGATAAGAAAAACCGAAAATATGAATCCCAAAATCGCAAGTATTCCATATACTTCGGTGGTTTGTTCATGATACACAACTCCGTTCTCTAGATCCAAAAATGAACCTTCAGTATTGTAATTAAGGTTTACTCTTTTAAGATATGCATTACCAAAAAGGATTGTAATCAACACCATTACTATAAATAGTATATACTGTCTGTATTTCATTACTTCATAGCTATTTTTTTCTTCGTAATTTTTCTAATACGTATTTCTTATTTATACTAGAATGTGCAATATGTCCCAGGCTGCTTTGTATTTCTGAAATACAAACATCATCATACTTGGTTCCTTTGAAATATGTTATAGGCTTTAATGTAACACGATCGTTTTTCGAAAACACAAAATCTAATGAGAACTCTTGAGGTAAAGGCGTATTTAATAAAGTTACGGTTCCTTTGTATTGGTCATTTAAATACACTTCCATATCCTTGACTTTAGCATTTTCTGAAAAGGTTTTTTCAGATTTCACATAGCCATTTACAAGACTTAATTTAAACGGTTTTAAAAGGGTATCAGTAGGAGTTAACAGCTCATCAACCAAAAGCAGCGTATGGTATTTGTGGGTTTCTTCATTGCGTTTTAGTGTAATTGAAATTTCTGTGCTATCCTCTTTTTTAAAGGCAAAGGCTTTTCTATAGGCTCTATCAGATAAATTACGGTATGGATAGTTAGGAGTATCTGTATTTGCTGTGATCTCAAATTCTAATATTTCAGAATAAGATAAATCAGCCTCGGTGCAACATCTACCAAACATTTTATCAGACCATATGGCTACCTCATCTATTGTCTCATGCTGGTAATAACCAAAGATAGTAGGGTAGGTGGTATCAATAAATTGTTTTATTTCTTGAATGCTTACCGAATCAATCGCTGCAGAGACGTGTTCGCTTTTTGGTATGTAAATCTTATCTCTTTCACCTTTATCAGGTATTGATTTGGTTTTCTCTAAATCATTTGGATAACTATTTGTCGTTTCTTGTTTTTTATTATAATTACAAGCTAGAACTACTATTAAAAAAAAGAATATGGATATTAATTTATGCATCTGTTTACTTGTTTTTGTATTTCTTTATATTAATTAAATGTTCACTAAATACAATCCATTCTGAATCTCCTGCGGGCATTTGACCATCAATTTTCCATGTTATTTCAATTGAATCTCCTGCAGTGAGTTGCGTTTTTAAATCTTTATTGTAAATAAGGGTAATGATGGTGTTGTTTTTTTTAACACTAAAGAGTCTATCATCATAATCCATTTCATTAAATTCATCAAAGGTTACCTTATCGGAATATACCTTACCAAGTTCAAGATTTTGGGTAGGTCGCAAGGAACTTTTAAAGGTATCTGGAATTAAATCTTCTAAAGTTTTCTTGGTTATACTAGCTAGCATATATTTTTCTTTCCCATTTCCATTTCTAGAATTATCGAAAAAACTGTAGATAAAGTCTCCTTCATTAATCCAATAAAATTTGTTGAAATAACATATATTACCTTCAATTTCAGTTACGTAACTATAGCTATCTCCTTTTTTTTCCTGTATAAAATAGGAGGAGCATTCCTGTCCGGAATGCCAGCCATTTAGTCTGAATCTATCTTGTGGGGAATGTATGATGTAGGTTGGATTTCCAGTAGTTTCTAGAATTTCTCCTGTTTGTAACGAGATGGATAACTCACTAGCATGGCCCCCTTCAAAAAACAAAATGTCTTCTTCAGGATAATAGGCTCTAAATTGATAATCGAAGGCTTCTTCGTCTACATCAAGAATTTGTTTGTTGGGTAAGTAAATTTTATCAAGTACCAATTCATTTTCATAGATTGAATTTTTTGACCACCTAACCTTATCTGAAAGTACTTTGGCAGCTTCTTTAAAGGAATTAATTTCTTTTGGTTTATAGGGTTTGCCCTCTTTATACAATCCATAAAAAGTTGTACTATCAATAGGTTGTGTTACAATTTGTTTTTTATTTAGTTTTTCTACATAATAGTTAACAACATAGCCTGTATTCTTTCCTTCGTAGGTTGGAAGATATTTGTTTACATATGGAAAATTTTCATATTGTATTTTTACCCAAGGTGATAAAATTGTCTTAGTTCCTTCTGTGACTTCATATGTGATATTTGTTTTTTCTATTATTTCCACCAATGCTCCATAGGGGAGTTTGTCTATTTTTTTTGAAGTAGTAGTTGCCTTCTCTCTTACATTAAGACCATTAGCAGCATTCACAAAATAGCGTTCTTGGCTCCAAAGATTTAAGAAACTCATTAACAAGACAAAAAGGAATACCTTAGTTTTCATTGGTTTTATTTTTTTAATTCGCGAAGGCAGCACTCAATTGTTTTTTAGTACACTTCATTTTACACTAGATAAATTCTAAAAGTTTTTATATCTATCCAACTTACTTTTCCATCTTTTATAATTTTATAAAATGATGTTGTATGTTTTTTAAACTGTGAAAAGGGAACTTCTATATAATTTGGGTAAATCCCTATTTTTTTATTTTTATATAAATATATTAATCCATTATCTGGATTTTGATAAAGTGTATCATAGATAATTGGAAGTTTCTCTTTAAGTGTTACAGTACCATTCTTTTTTAATAACAAAATTGGTTCTATTATTTCATAAAGGGTGTCACCACTAGTTGTAATTTTATAGTTAAGGGGTGTTGACTCGTTTTTTTTTTGATCATAGGTTACATTTTCAATATGATATTCAAATAAGCCACTCTTTCCATTTTTTACAACTTTAATAAAATTGGGATACTGTGTAAATTCATTGTTTACACTTTCTGAAATATAAGTTGAATTTGTCATAAAACTCAAACATTCTATTGTTTCTGGAAGCCCTTTAAGGAGGAGTTCTTCTTCAGAAACCATAATGCCAGAATGACCTTCTTTTATTGTAATATATGATAGTTTAGTATCTTCATTGGTAGTTAATGTATAGCGTTTTTCAAATACAGTACCACATAAGAATTGCTCTATTTCAGGAAAACTGTCAATGCGCTGTAAGGCATTATTTAAGTAATACCCACCTTCATGAGTCAAAACTTCTAAACCATCTTGAATAAAATAAGCTTGTTGCAATTGCGGGATGTCTATGAGTTCTAAATTTTTAGTTTTGTACAAAGTAATAGTTACTCCTTTTACCAACTTTATAAAGTATTGATTTTTAATAATACTATCGTATGTTTCTTGGAATATAACTACGTTTCGTTTTGTAGTTAATTGATATCCTTTATCATTCTTTTTTATATGATAGTACGATCCAGCATATGCGTCATCATCAAACTGTCCTTTATTTGAAATATAGGACATAGGATGCGTGTATTCTTGCGCACTTAATGTCCAAGAAAAACCGATTATAAATACTATGCAGATCACATTTTTAAACATTTTTTTTGCTTTGTAAATGGGACCCAAGATAGTCTAATAGGGTAGGGAGTATTTTATCATAGGCTTTGGCATTAAAAAATGCTACAGCTTCATCCCATTTTTCATCTTGTTTTGTTGAGATTTCCCTGGTTTGTATAGGTGGGTAATAGGTGTTGTTATTGGTCATATGTGATTGTAATTAATTTAGAAATGATACCCTATTTAGCAGCTTTTTTAATCTCGATTTCTAATTCTTCGAATGCTTTCTTCTGAGGTCCTGCTAAAATGGCTTGCTTTACGATACCTCCCACCACTTCTAAAATACTTCTTCTTGCTTTTACACTTTCTCCAAAATAGGCTTGCATGAGTTTGTTTGGAATGATATGATTTATTTTTACCGTGCTTTCATTTACAAAAAATACTTTTACAGCATGCATGCCACTTTTTTTGAGCACTAGACATTGTGCCATTTGTCCATTGTTATCGGTACGCTGCTCCCATATGTCATAGGTTGTTGTGCATTCGAAATTTGAGTTTTGTTTTAAAAAGCTTTGCAATGCATCTAAAGAGGTGTATTTTGCTTTAAGTTCGATTAGGTTTTCCATGTTTTATTGTTTTGTGATTATTAATTTGAAGTATATACATATACGGCACCAGCGTCTTGCAACGAATTGTCCGTTTGATTTCCATTAATTCCTGTGGCATCACTATCCTCTAGGGGCGCACCAACGGCTAGTGTTGTACCATCTCCAGAGATTGCTAGGGCATAGCCAAACGCATCACCCCAAGAAGTCCAGGGATCAATTCCTGTATTGGTTGCTTTTACATAGGCATGTTGAGACCAGGTAGTTCCATCTCGTTTATATAGATATACTGCACCCGCATATTGAATAGAGTTGTCTGTTTGATCTCCATTAATTCCCGTTGCATTACTTTCTTCAGATGATGAGCCTATAGCGAGTGTATTTCCATCTCCAGATAGTTGCAGAACACTACCAAAATAGTCTTGTGCTTCTGTATTGGATGCTTTAATGTAGGCTTCTTGTGACCATGTGGTGCCTACGCGAGTAAATACATACACAGCGCCACTTTCGGTACTAGTTAAAGGATCATTTGTTTGATCTCCATTAATACCCGTTGCTATACTGTCTTCACCAGTAGCTCCTATAGCTAGTGTGTTTCCATCATCAGATATGCTAACACTGTCACCAAGGCGCCCATAGGCAATAAAAAAACTATTTGTGGCTCCACCAAAATGATCGAAACTACTAGCATTTGATGCTTTGATATATGCTTGCTGTAACCAGATTGTCCCTGTTCTTTCAAATACGTACAAAGCTCCCGAATTTTGAGCCGTATTATCTAATTGGTTTCCATTAATCCCTATGGCATTACTGTCTTCTTGTCCAGCACCTATAGCTAAGGTATTTCCAGTAAATGAAAGTGCTAAAAAGAGACCAAAATAGTCATCAGCATTGGTGTTCGATGCTTTTACATAGGCTTGTTGATTCCATGTACTAGCTATTCTTGTAAATACATATACTGCGCCGCTTTGTAGTGCGGCATTGTTTGTTTGATCTCCATTAATTCCAGTTGCATCACTATCTTCTTGAGCAGCAGAAATGGCAAGTGTATTTCCATCACCAGATACTGCGAGAGAAAAGCCAAAATAGTCATTTTCCTCAGGGTTTGAAGCTTTGATATATGCCTCTTGGCTCCATACTGTTCCAGCTCTTTGAAACACATATACTGCACCGCTCTGTAGCGTAGCGTTGTTTGTTTGATTTCCATTAATACCAGTAGCATTACTATCTTCTAAAACTGATGCAACGGCAAGCGTATTTCCATCGTTTGATAGTGTTAGCGCATATCCAAATGCATCAAACGTTTCGGTATTAGATGCTTTGATATATGCTTGTTGACTCCAAGTATTTGCATTTTTTACAAAAAGATATACGGCACCAGCTACTGGTTCAGAGTTATCAAGTTGATTTCCATTTACTCCAGTTGCATTACTGTGTTCATAGGGCGAGCCTACAGCTAAAGTATTTCCATCTTCTGAAATTGCCAAGCTTAGTCCGAAGGGCTCTGTTACGGCTGTATTTGAAGCCTTGATATAGTCTATAGCAAACACTGGTGAGCCATCTGTTAGTACGGGGTCTCCATTGGCATTTACATCAATGCAGGACCAGCTGTTGTTGATATAAAAACAGGTGGTATTTCTACTTACATCGAAAACGGTAGTGCCATTTGGTGGGGGATTTGAATTTCCATCTGTAACATCTTCAATAGCAGATACCCTTGGTAACACCAAACCAGTATTATTAATGCTCGTAACATCAAGTGCGCCTTTAGGATTAGTAGTATTAATTCCAACTTGAGCAAAACACATAAGAGGGGATAGTATAAGTATCCCTAAAAAAACACCTAGGCGAATCGTAGTATTGTATTTTTTGGAATGTAAAAATTTCATCATTCGTTCTTCTTTTATTGAGCCATTTGCTTATTTACTATGCACTAAAACAGTAATCATATATCTAATATTTCCGAAGTAATTTTGATACGTATTCTTTTCTGAAATATCCTATCGTTAGTATTAGTTCGTTGTATAGACATAAGCAGCGCCATTAAAAAATCCGAAATCGTTTGTGGCATCTCCATTTATTCCTACAGCCTCACTAGATTCTTTCACGGCGGTTACGGCTAGCGTACTTCCATCATTTGATAGATTTAATGAAAACCCGAAAAAATCTTCGCTATCTGAATCTATCGCTTTTACATAGGCTAATTGTGTCCAGTTTGTTCCAGTTCTATTAAAGGCATAGACTG
Organism: Patiriisocius sp. 208BN25-11; assembly: GCF_058147145.1. Lineage (NCBI taxonomy): Bacteria > Pseudomonadati > Bacteroidota > Flavobacteriia > Flavobacteriales > Flavobacteriaceae > Patiriisocius > Patiriisocius sp. 208BN25-11. Next base: position 347,831 of record NZ_JBYVJY010000002.1, on the reverse strand, counting down.
CGCCACTACCAGCTTCTAAGTTATTGCTTTGGTCACCATCAATACCAAATGCGCTGCTATCTTCACCGCCATCAAATCCTTGATTTAAAATACCCACTGCACCAGAGGCTAGAGTGTTTCCGTCACCAGAAAGTGCCACAGTACGACCAAAGTGATCTGAGGTTTCTGTATTAGAAGCTTTAAGATAGGCTTGTTGCGTCCATGTAGTTCCTGTTCTGTCAAAGACATACACAGCACCACTATTGTTGGCAGTGTTATCTAATTGGTTTCCATTACTGCCTGTAGCATTGCTGCCTTCTCCATAAGCTCCCACAGCAAGGGTATTACCATCATCTGAAATGGCTATCGCTTGACCGAAATAATCATTAGCATCTGGATTAGATGCTTTTAGGTAGGTTTGTTGTGTCCAAGTTGTTCCATTTCTTTCAAAAATATAGGTAGCTCCGCTATTCGTACTAGAATTGTCTGCTTGGTTTCCATTACTGCCAGTGGCATTACTAGATTCGTTAAGTGCTCCTACGGCTAGAGTATTACCATTACTAGAAACTGCTACACTAATCCCAAAACGATCGCTAACATCTCCATTAGACGCTTTGATATAAGCTTGTTGTGTCCAAGTAGTTCCAGTTCTAGTAAACACATATACTGCACCTGCATTTACATTTGAATTGTTTGTTTGATTTCCATTAATTCCAGTTGCATCACTATCTTCATAGGGGGCACCTACAATAAGGGTGTTTCCGTCGCTGGAGACAGCCACACTTTCTCCAAAGCCATCACCATTACCTGTATTAGAAGCTTTTATGTAAGCTTGTTGTGACCAGGTTGTTCCTGTTCTCGTAAATACATAGATAGCACCACTAAAATCAACACTGTTATTTGTTTGATTTCCATTAATCCCTGTGGCGTTACTATCTTCACCCGATGTGCCAATTGCTAATGTATTTCCATCGCTAGAGAAAGCTAAGGCATTTCCAAATTGGTCATTTGCTTCAGTATTAGATCCTTTAATGTAGGCTTGCTGACTCCACACAGTACCTGCCTTACTAAAAATATACACAGCTCCACTACTAGCACTTGCATTGTTGGTTTGATCCCCATTAATACCTGTGGCATTACTGGACTCATATCGAGCACTTATGGCAAGAGTATTGCCGTCACTAGAAAGTGCGCTGCTATATCCAAAATGATCAAAGATATCGTTATTAGATGCTTTAATATAAACAGCATTGTTTGAGTACGTAGGAGTTGTTGGGGTTTGATTAACATCGGTAAGTACGGGGTTTCCGCTACCGTCTAATTCCATACAAATCCATGTATTGTTTTGATAAAAGCATGTTGCCTCTCTGCTTTGATCATATACCTGAGTGCCTTGTACAGGAGGATTTCCATCGCCATCTGTGACATCCTCCACGGCAGTAACTCTGGGTACAACAAGACCCGTGTTGTTGGTAGTTGTGATATCTAAGGTTCCTTGCGGACTCGTGGTGTTTATGCCTATTTGACCCTGAGCAGAAAAGGATATACATACTAGTAGCAATATCATTTTTGAAGCATATCCCATACTATGAAAAATCTTTATTTTATATAATGGCCTAGTAACGATCATAGTTTAGACTTAATTTTTCTGCTTTTTATTTTGATTTTAGAGTAGGTTAGGGGCTCGTTCTAATAGGGTAAAAGCAGTATTGTTAATAATCCATTTTTATAAGCTCCTCGTCTAAGGTGTAATAGAAACGGAATGTGGTGCCCCCGTTTTCTGGCTTTAAGCTAATATTATATTGTGCCTCTGTGATATCACCATCTTGCGGATATTTAAAAAGGGCAGTAAATAATGTAGGGTTTTCTACATCTTTTTCTTCTTTTAATTGCTTGCTAGATTTCTCTACCAATCTGCCAAACTTTGTGAGGTTGATCTTTTCATCTAGCTGAAACATAAAGTCTGTTGCTTTGCTTTCTTCCGGAATTTCAAGAGTGACTTCGGCAGCTTGGGTCCAACTATTTTGAGCTAAATTCCATTGTTCCATTTTCAAGGATGCTGGATCTTCTGTAACCGTTAGGGTAACAATATTTCCTATGTTATCGCTATGACTAATATGTATGTCTGTATAATAGGCATCTTCACCAAATTTGTTTTTAAATTCTTTTTCAATACTTCCAAATCCCTCTGCGGTATGCGGTTGATTGCTAGTTCCATTGCCACAAGATAGTAGGGTAGTGATGGCAAAAAATACTATGAGTACTTGTCGTGTTTTCATAATAAATATTTTTGTTGATGTTATGATATCCAAGTACCGCATGTCCTCCTCAAAACACACGATACCTAGATAGTTAGCTGAATTTTCTATTTGGCAAACTTTTTAATAAGTGTACCTGTGTTGAAGGTAAGTTCTAAGACATATACGCCATTAGATAGTTCACCAATTGGAATGGTATTTTTGTTACCATTTTTTAGAAGCGCTCCGGAAATACTATACACGGTATAGCTGTTTAGTTTTGAAGGACCATTGGTGATGACTTCTAACATTTCCGAAGAATTTATAATCATCACTTCATTGGCTAATGCATTTGAAGCTGTACTTAAAATGGCATCTTCTGTAACCGAATTGAAATCGGTCCATAGGGCACCAGCATCTGTCACATATACGCCAGTAGTCCCTGGCGGAATATGTAAATCTGTGTTACTGCGATCCCCAAAGGTATCTACTGCTCCTCCTGTGGTAATAGTGGGAGGAACCAAACTTTCAGAATAGACATCTGCTAATAGATTGTTTCCAAAAGCCCGAGCACCAATTGTTGCTACATTTTCTGGAAATCTTATTTGGGTTAACAAATTGTTGTTAAATACATTAGCGCCTATTGTAGTCATACTTTCTGGGAATAGCACCTCAGTCAATTGATTGGTGGCAAAAGCTCCATCTCCAATAACAGTTACATTTGTTGGAATCTCAATATTGGTTAAGAGGTTATTAGAAAATGCTTCTTGTTCAATACTAGTAACACTTGTTGGTATGATAACGGTTGTTAATTCATTGCTGGCAAATGCTTCTTCACTAATAGTTGTTAGATTTTCAGAAAGTACAAGGCTTGTTAAATTATTATCTAGAAATGCGGCGTTCTCTATGCTAGTCACACTATTTGGAATGGTAAGACTTACTAAATTATTACCAATGAAAGCTTCTCCTTCTATGGTAGTTACATTGTTTGGAATTGCAACCGTAGTTAACTCGTTTTCTGCAAAAATACCAGCACTAAGTATGTTAATACCAGTACCTATAGTAACGCTTGTTATGTTAGAAGCAGCAAACGATAACTCTCCAATAGTACTAACACTATTTGGGATGGTTACATTTGTAAAATTGTTTTCTCTAAAAGCCTGACTTCCAATAGTAACAACGCTGTTGGGGATGGTAACATTTGTTAAGCCTTTATCTCGAAATGCATCATCACCAATACTAGTTACACTAAATGTAATTCCATTAAGAAGAACTGTAGCAGGTATATCTACTATTGTACCACCAGCGATATCATAGTCTATAGCTTCTACAGTACTATCGATATCTTCTGGAGAGGTTACTTCATAGGTAATAAAATCATCCACAAAAGTGTCACCCACTTCTATTAGTTCAGTAACACTATTAAAACCAGTCCATAATGCTCCTGGATTGGTAACATATGCATCAGTAGTTCCAAATGGTATTGTTAAGTCGATACTACTGCGGTCTCCAAACGTAGTTGTAGCAATCGTTGGCGGGGTTATAGCTTCTGAAGTAACCGTATTTAATGGGTTATCAAGAAATGCTTCACTGCTAATGTTTGTAACACTCTCTGGAATTACAATATTGGTGAGCATATTATTTCTAAACGCTTCATCTACAATAGATGTAACGCTGTTTGGAATACTAATACTTGTGAGTTGATTGTCTTTAAAAGCTGAATCAGCAATAGTTGTGATAGTATTTGGTAATGTAACACTTGTTAATTGATTGAAAGAAAAAGCACCAGCATCTAGCGATATAACACTATTTGGAATAGTTATACCGGTTAGTTGGTTTTGAGAAAATGCTCCAATACCAATACTTGTTAGATTATTTGATAAAGTAACATTTGTTAGTTGGTTTTGACCAAAAGCCCTTACTCCAACTGTAGTTACATTATTAGGAATTACAAGTGTTGTTAGCGTATTATCTTCAAACGCTCTGTCTTCTATACTAATTATAGTGGTAGGTATCGATATACTGGAAAGTAGATTTTCTCTAAATACAGCTGCGGGTATATTTGTTATACTACTTGGAATTGTAACACTAGATAACATATTAATTGCAAATGCGCCAGCTCCTATATTAGTAACACTATTTGGAATTGAAATTGTTGTTAATTGATTGTCTAAGAATGCATCTATTCCAATACTTGTTACACTATTAGGAATGGTTACACTTGTTAAATCTTTTTCAGAAAAGGATTCTTCACCAATAGCAGTAACACTATACGTTAAACCATTATTTACTACAGTTGCTGGAATAGTAACAACTGAACCCCCATTGATAGTGTCATAATCAATAATTTGAACTGTATTATTGGTAGTAGAGGTTATTTCATAGGTTATAAAATTTTGAGTAAAATTTAAATTTTCTGTTGTAGTATTAAAACCAGTCCATTGTGCTGCTGTGTATGCCGCAGTAGTGCCTAACGGGATAGTTAAATCAATAGTACTACGATTATTACTAAAAGAGTCAAAATTACTGCCTGGTACAGTATTTATTGTAGGAGGTGCTATTGCTAGGGAAGTAACATTTGTTAATGGGTTAGCCGCAAATGCGCCAGCTCCTATAGTTGTTACATTCTCTGGAATTGTAATACTAGTAATTTGGTTGATAAAAAATGCACTCTCTCCAATACTCTCAAGGCTATTAGGTAAAGTCACACTGGTAATATCATTTTGGACAAAAGCATCATTACCAATAGTTTCTATACTGTTTCCTAAAATAACAGTAGTGATGTCATTAGAATTAAAAGCATTTTGGCCGATACTAATAACATTGTCTGGAATTGTAATACTTGTTAGTTGATTGTTTAAAAAAGCTGAACTACCTATACTCGTTACACTAGCAGGGATTGTAATAGTTGTTAATTGATTTCCAGAAAAAACACCCTGCTCAATAGTTGTCAGGCTATTAGGTAGTGTGACACTAGTTAGTTGATTAGAACCAAAAGCATTGCCCCCAATACTTGTAATATTATTTGGAATTGTGATATTTGTTAGTTGATTAAGTGCAAAAGTTCCTCCTCCAATACTAGTAATATTGTTAGAAATTGTGATACTTGCAAGTTGATTGTTAGCAAATACGCCATTACCAAGAGATGTAACACTATTAGGAATAACAATACTTGTTAATTGATTATTAGCAAAAGAATCTCCTTCAATAGTACTAACACTATTTGGGATACTTACTGAAGTTAATTGGTTTGTTAAAAAAGCAGAATTACCAATAGTTGTAACAGTATTAGGAATTGTAACGCTTATTAATTGTTTGTTTCCAAAACTACCTGCTCCAATTTCTACAACTGTGTAAGTGGTTCCATTATTGGATACTGCATTTGGAATAGTAACAATATTCCCGCCAGTACTATTATAACTTGTAGTTTTAACTGTATTGTTAGTACTAGATATTACTTGATAGGTTATAAAATTATCTGTAAATGTTTGTGATTGTCCAATTGATGTTACCAAAAGAACAAATAGAATAAGTAGGTTTCTTTTCATGATGTTGTTTTTTAAAGTTGTTGATTTATTCTTCTTCGTAGTTTCCAAAAAAGAAATACAGGGCTCCGCCGCCTACAATGAGTAGCGCACGTATAATCCATCCCATGGTACTTCCCCAAAGGTCCACCCATGCTAGTAATCTAATGTTGTAATTAAAAATTGAGAGGAGTATCGATATAATACCCATGGCTCCAAGTACAAGTCCTGCTTGTCCTATTTTTGATTTAATGTTTTCCATACTGTTATATTTTGTTGAAATAAAAGTATGTAGGAAGTATGTAGGAAAAAATAGGGAATCTATTTCCGTAGTGGTAGAATAAATATCTGTATTACTTGACTAAGTATACGTGAAAGCGGTGGTTTTTGACTAAAAGTATAAACTTACACCTTATTCCATTGTAGGAATTTCGATAAAAAAGATTCTTTCTTTCTGGAAGAAACAGGGATTTTTTTATTGTTTTTCAAGTAAATAACACCCGATTTGTCATACCTGTCTATGTATTTTAGGTTTACAATAAACGATTGGTGCGGCCGCACGCAATTTCCACTAGTAAGTCGTTCTTCAAATTCTTTTAGTGTCTTTGAAACGAGATGTTTTTTACCATCAGAGCAGTAAAACGTTGTATAGCCTTTATCTGATTCGCAATACAATAATTCATCAAGATCAATGACTTGAAAACTATCTTGTAAGGAAAGAATAAGTTTATTGTCGTTTTTATTCCAAACTTGCTTTGCAGTTTGTATTTGCTTTTTTTGTTCTGAAATATTCAAGGCACTTACTTTTTCAAGTGCTATTTGAAGTTCTTCAATATCTACGGGTTTTAATAAATAGTCTACAGCACCAAACTTAAGGGCTTTTAAAGCAAATTCTTCGTAGGCTGTTATGAAAATGACTTTGAATTCTAAATGTTCTGTTTGATCCAAAAAATCGAAGGCAGTACCATCTAATAGATTTATATCAAGAAAAATGAGTTCTGGTTTGCATGCATTGGTGACAATGACAGCTTCTTTAACAGATTCACATTCACCTATAACTTCAACTTCAAAGTTGATAAGCTGTAGCAAGTTTAGTAAGCCTTTTCTAATATATTCTTTGTCTTCTACGAGTATTGCCTTCATGATGCTGTATTCATTTTGTATGGAATCACAAGTGTCACTATAGTACCTTGTTCATTGTTTTGATTTCGATCTTCAATAACTAAAGATCCTTTCATTTTAAAATCTTTTGATAGAATTTGTAAACGCTCTGATGTAATAGTTGTTGCTAAAGAGTTTTTGTCTCTAGAGTTTGTTTTTTTCTTTGCATGAATCCCTACACCGTTATCTGTAATAGTACACACTAAATTTTCATTTTTGAATTGTACCACTACATCTATTTGTTTAGTGCCCTTTTGATTTTCAAAGGCATGTTCAATAGCATTTTCTGCAAAGGGTTGAATAAGCATAGGTGGTATTTCTATGGCATTCGTATCGATGGTATCTTGAATATTTATACTGTAATTATAACTATTATTTTCTAGGTTTTGTAGGGATAAATAGTTTTCAACTGCTTTTATTTCTTGTACTAAAGGAACCACTTTATCTCTTGAGTTTTCTAAAATAATACGCAGTAACTTTGAGAATTTTGAAAGATAAGAGATCGATTTTTTATCTTCTTGATTTAAAATCATTCCTTGCAAAACAGATAATGAGTTAAATATAAAATGGGGTGTCATTTGAGATCGTAACAAACGTTGCTCGGTCTTAATATTTTGGTTAGTTACTTTAATGTTTTTAAATTTTTGAGAAAAGATAATGCTTCCTAAGACTATAGATACCAATAAAAATCCAATAATTGCCCAAAGATAATTTCGCTTTGAGTTTTCTAAATCTTGCGACGTTGTTTTTACCGTTTTGGTAAGTTTAAGTTCTCTAATTTTTGCAGAGTCTAAGGCTTGCTTGTATTTGTATTCATATTCTAATTGTGCTAATTTTTCAATATTTTTTTTATTAAAAACACTATCGTTAAAATTTTTAAATTTTTGATGACTAGACAAAGCATTTTTATAATCACCTAGGCCTTCATAGACTACTGAGAGAATTTGGTTTGCTTCTTTTTGGTAGTTTAAATTTTCTAGTGTATTTGAAATTTTTTTGCTTTCAAGCGCATTAGTTAAAGATCTTTGATATTGTTTTTGTTTTAAATAAACTTTGGCCAATCCAAGGTAAGAAACACATAAACCTAATTTGAATTGAGATTCAATGTTCTCTTTTTTAGCATTTTCAAAATACACTTTTGAAAGCTTTGTATTATTCATGAGTAAGTAAACTTCTCCAATATTGTTTAAAGAAGTAGTTACGTATAGATTGTTATTTATTTCTTCGCTAGTTTTCAACCCCTTCTTTAGGAATTTTAAAGCAGTTGGGTAGTTTTTCTTTTTTTTATATGCTAATCCTAGATTATTTAATAACCTAATGGTATTTGCTTTATCATCAAATGTCTCTTGAATTTTCAATGCTTTTTCATAATATATAATTGCCTTGTCAAAATCCCCTGTTAATTTATATACGACACCTACATTACCATAGGCGGCAAGAAATCCTATTGTGTCTCTAAGTTTTTCTTTTATTACTAAAGCTTCTTTAAAAAATTTTAGGGCTAGTGGATAGTTTCCTTGTTCACCATATATACTTCCAATATTATTAAGATAATCAGATGTTTTTTCTTCATCATTAATGTCATAACCTAAATCAACGGCATTTTTATAATATTTTAATGCTTCAGAATAACTGCCTAGGTTAGCATACGCATTTCCAAGTAAATTATATATTTCGCATTTTTTACTTTTATTTCCAATCTTTTCATAGAGTCTATTAGCTTCTTTATAATTAGTTATTGCAGATTTCGAATCACCTTGATTATAATGTAAAATACCTTTGTATTCATTACTTTGCGCGACACCTAATTTGTTATTATTTTTTTTGTATAGCTGAAGCGCCTTTTGCATAAATAGTAAGCTTTGATCAAAATTTAGTTGGGATTCTTCTAATTTTCCAAGAATTAATAAACTTTGTGCTTTTCCGTTTGTAAAGTTTATAGAATCAGCTATAGTTTGTGATTCTTGAATATATGCTTTGCTTTTTGAATTATCTTCTTTGTAGTATGTATACGCAAGCTTATTCAAAAGATTAACTCTTGTGGTATCTTTTATTGTATGTAAAGACAACTCATTCTTTAAGCTGTCAATAGCTGTTTGTTGTCCGTAACTGGTTGACATTAATAAAAACATTAAAACGAATACTAAAAAAATAAAAGGATTTTTTATAGTTTTCATGAAGCTAGGTTTAGTTTATAAGGAATTATAATAGTCACAACTGTACCTTGTTCATTTTCTTTTTTGCGATCTTCAATACTAATAGCTCCCTTCATATTAAAGTCTTTAGAAAGAATTTTTAATCGCTCTGATGTAATAGTTGTTGCTAAAGAGTTTTTGTCTCTAGAGTTTGTTTTTTTCTTTGCATGAATCCCTACACCGTTATCTGTAATAGTACACACTAAATTTTCATTTTTGAATTGTACCACTACATCTATTTGTTTAGTGCCCTTTTGATTTTCAAAGGCATGTTCAATAGCATTCTCTGCAAAGGGTTGAATAAGCATAGGTGGTATTTCTATAGCGTTTGTATCGATGGTATCTGGAACATTTATACTATAATTATAACTATTATTTTCTAAATTTTGTAGGGATAAATAGTTTTCAACTGCTTTTATTTCTTGTGCTAAAGGAACTACTTTATCTCTTGAGTTTTCTAAAATAATACGCAGTAACTTTGAGAATTTTGAAAGATAAGAGATCGACTTTTTGTCTTCTTTATTTAAAATCATTCCTTGTAATACAGATAATGAATTAAAGATGAAATGAGGGGTCATTTGAGAACGCAACAAACGTTGTTCTGTGACAATATTTTGATTGGTAACCTTAATGTTTTTAAATTTTTGATAAAATATAATACCTCCAAGGACTATGGATACGAGAAGAAAACCAATAATGGCCCAAAGATAATTACGCTGTGATTTCTCTAAATCATGAGATGTTAATTTTACAGTTTTTGTAAGTTTTAGCTCCCTAATTTTAGCAGAATCTAGTGCTTTCTTGTATTTGTAATCATATTCTAATTGTGTGATTTTCTCGATATTTTTTTTGTTAAGCAAACTATCATCTATTTTTTTTAATATTTTATGACTGGCCAGGGCTTTTTTGAATTGTTTCTTATTTTTATATATTTCTGTAAGTAATTGATTAATATCACTTTGGTGTACTAAAATGTTTAGTTTGTTTGCTATTTCTTCACCTTTTTGCGCGTTGATTAAAGCTTTTGTGTAATTTTTCTGTTTGTTGTACAAAAAAGCTGTCACAAAATAATAGTTGTATAATCCAGATGGTTGATTAATTTTTGTATGAATTTCCTTGGCTTTATCATAATAGCTAAAAGCCTCAGTATGGTTGTTTAGTTTTTCATACACCTGTCCTATATTCATAAAATATTTGGCTATATTATAGTTATCATTAATTTCTTGACTTATTATTAGTGCTTCTTTATAATATTTTAGGGCTGCCTCAAAGTCTTCCTTTTTTCTGTAAATATTTCCTAAATTATTTAGCGCCATTGAAACATTTCTTTTGCTTCCAATCTTCCTTTGTATCGTCAATGATCTATTATAATTTATAATTGCCTCATCATATCTCTCGTAAAATCTATAAATATTTCCTAAATTATTTAGAACTTTGGATATTCCAATCGTGTCTTTTATTTCCTCAGAAATCTCTAATGAAGTTTTGTAATACTCTAGAGCTAAAGGGTAATTTCCTTTGATTTTAAAAATAGTACCAATGTTTAGATAGCAATTTGATATTTCTATTTCGTTATTATTTTGTTTGTTTATTATAATGGCTTTGTTGAAGAATTCTTTGGCTTTTTCATAGTTACCCATATCAGAATAGCAAAATCCTATGTATTTTAAACTCATTCCTGTTGTACTGAAATCATCTATGCTTTCATCAATAGCTATAGATTTTTTGTAATTTGTTATAGCATTTTCAAAATCACTATTATAAAAATAGGCGAGTCCGATTTTTCCATAACAGTTTGACACTTCTTTTTCTGAACCTATTTTTTGAAATTCTACAATTGCTTCTTTATAATGAGTAATCGCTTTTTTGTAGTTAGACGATTTTGAAGCTACAACTCCTTTTATATACAAATTTTTTGCTAGCCCTTTTGTATACCCTATATTTCTTGATATTGATGCTGATTCTTCAAGGTAATTAGCTGTTTTTTTTGGATCTAATGAGTAAGATGCAGATGCTACTTTATTTAATAAATTAACACGTATGGAGTCATGTTCAGAATGGTGCTGTAACACATTTTTTAAACTATCTATTTTTTTGTTTTGTGATTTCACAGATACAGTAAAAAATAAAAAGAATCCTAAGAAAATTAAAGTGCTATCAAATTTTCTCATGATGCTATATTTAATTTATATGGTATTATAAGTGTCACTAATGTACCTAACTCATTGTTTTGATTTCGATCTTCAATAGTTAATGAACCTTTCATTTTAAAGTCTTTAGATAGTATTTGTAAACGTTCTGATGTAATAGTTGTTGCTAATGAATTTTTGTCCTTCTTGATTTTTTTATTTTTAGCATTAATTCCTACGCCATTATCTGTTATAGTGCATACTAATTTTTCATTTTCGAACTGTATACAAACATCTATTTGTTTATTCTCCTTTTGATTTTCAAAGGCATGTTCAATTGCATTTTCTGCAAAGGGTTGAATAAGCATAGGCGGAATTTCTATGGCATTCGTATCCATATTATCCTGAACATGTATACTATAATTATAACTGTTATTTTCTAAATTTTGTAAGGATAAATAGTTTTCAACGGCCTTTATTTCTTGAGATAAAGGGACTACTTTGTCTCTAGAATTTTCTAAAATAATACGCAGTAACTTTGAGAATTTTGAAAGGTACGAGACCGATTTTTTATCTTCTTTGTTTAATATCATTCCTTGTAAAACGGATAATGAATTAAAAATAAAATGAGGTGTCATTTGTGAACGCAATAAACGTTGTTCAGTCACAATATTTTGGTTAGATACTTTGATGTTTTTAAATTTTTGATAAAAAATAATTGTTCCTAAGAGTATGGATACTAGAAGAAAACCAATAATAGCCCAAAGATAATTACGTTGGGATTTTTCTAAATCCTGGGATGTTAATTTTACTGTTTTTGTAAGTCTTAGTTCTCTTATTTTTGCAGAATCGAGCTCTTGTTTGTATTTATAGTCATACTCAAGTTGAGCTATTTTTTCAATATTTTTTCTATTAAAAATACTGTCGTTAAATTTTTTAAATTCTTCATGAGCATCTAAAGCGTTTTTGTAGTCACCTTCTTCGAAGTATAGTGTTGCAAGAGTTTCTGATACTATTTTTTGTTGTTTTAAAAGTTTTAATTCATCTGCTATTTTTTTTCCTTCCTGTGCATGGTATAGAGCTTTTGAGTTTCTTTTTGTTGAAAGAAATGCTTTTGCCAACCCTAAGTGCATATGACATTTATATAACTTGTTATTTGTAGAAACACTTAATTCAAGACCAGTTTGATAATGCTGTATTGCTTTTTTCGGGTTTTGCATCGAAGATGATAATTCTCCTAATTGAAAATGTGCTGCACAAAGTTCTTCTGTATTATTAATATCTTCACTAATATGCAATGACCTTGTCATGTAATCTAATGCTTTTGGGAAATCTTTTAAGTCTGAGTAAACAGCACCAATATTAATTAAACAAGAAGCAATTTGTACTTTATTATTTAAATTTGAATAAAGTACAAGAGATTCTTCCATATATTCAAGTGCTTTTTCATAGTCATTCAGTTCATAATATACAGCACTCATATTGTATAATGCCTGAGCTATTCCTCTGGGATTGTTTTTTATTTTATAATAGCTTAAGCCTTTATTAAAATATTCTAGCGCTTCTCTATACCTACCTTGATTAAGACATATAACTCCTATATTATTTAAGAAGCTTATGTCCTTTTTGCCTTGTTGTTCCTTTATTGTATTGGATTTTTTTAAATATTGAATTGCTGCATCAAAATTTCCTTGTTTATAATGATACATACCAAAATTATTTAATGCTCTAGATTCAAGCGATTTATCTCCGACTCTAACACTATTTTTTATTACTTGTTCACAGAGCTCCAAAGAAGTTTCTATATCATTATTTCTATAGAGTATTTCTGCCAAGTATAATTTAGATGATCCTATCCCTTTGTGATCCTTTATATTTTCATATAAATCAATAGACGCACGAATTGAGTTCTCTGCTTCATTCATTTCAGATTTTATAAAATGAACCTTACTAATTCTAGAAAGACTTGCTGCTTGACCTTTCGTGTATCCAATTTTTTTTGCTAATTCGTTTGCTTCTTGTGCATTACTATAAGACTCGCTTGTGTCAAAATCTTCATATAGTAGAGCGATTCTATTTAATAAATTGACACGTGTTGTATCTTGTTTAGAATGCTGTTGTAAGACATTTTTTAAACTGTCTATTTTTTTGTTTTGCGCTTCTATGTTTAGAACAAAAGAAAAACATATAAGTAAGAAAATATTGATTTTAGCGCGAATGTTCATTTTAGAACGATAACTAGTTAAATGGTGGGGCGTAGTGATTTTATAAAAATTTCAATTTGTTGGAAAAATCTAAAAATAAACATTTCTTGTACAACTGTACATAAACATTCTTTATTTGATATGTCTCAATCCATATATGGTAGAGGTGAAGCAATATATGCAAAAACAAAAAGGCCATTAGCTACTAGTAGCTAATGGCCTTTTTGTTTGAAGTAGTAAGGTTTTTCTACTTTTTTATAAGTAACTTTTTAACTTGATAGCTGTCATTTGTTTTAAGATGTACTAGGTACGTTCCATTAGCCAGTGATACTTCTAGTTGTGTGCTATTTCCTTGTACTATAGAAGTTTGAACTAGTTTTCCAAGCGAAGAATAGATATTCACTACCATTTTTTCATTATTTTTTGTTGTAATGTTTAACACATTTTGAGCTGGGTTTGGATATAAAACAAACTCCTCGCTTGTAGTATCTCCAATACCTAATTCTATTTCGGTAATATTTTTGTACATAAAAGTACCTCTAACTGGGTTTCCAGTAGTTGTACCTCCTAAGACAAGATCTAAGGTAGTATCTCCATCAATATCTCCTACAGCGTGATGCGATAAATAAGCTCCTATTATTTCTTGAGCTAGAATAAAGTTATTATTTCCTTCATTTTGATAGATACTACCCAAAATGGTATTTTCTCCATTAGGACCCGATAGCCCTCCATTTCCAGTACCAATAACAAAAGCATCTAAGTCTCCATCGTTGTCAAAATCATTAAAAGAAGCTTCTCCAAATGCTGCATCATTAAATAGGGTATTATTTAGTAATTCAAAATTCCCAGATCCATTATTAATATATAATTGCGTATCAATTTCATCTATGTCAGCGTTTACACCACAGAGTAGCACATCAAAATCACCGTCATTATCGGTATCGCCAACTGCAATATCGCCTCCGCTAAAAATACCTAATCCAGTATTTGTAACCAAGCTAAAATTTCCTAAACCATCATTTTCATAAAGATTAAGTTTTGCATTAGCGTTTGTGTCTTCTCCAGTAAAAATAAGATCATTGTCTTCATCATTATCAAAATCTATGAACCTAAATCTGCCCGCTAATCCATCGAATATTGGAGCATTAATAGATGTAAATACACCTTCACCGTTATTGGTGTATATTTTGGTTATTTGGTTTGAAGCGTTATTAAATCCACTAATAATTAAGTCGCTATCACCATCATTATCAATGTCTCCAAACTCGGCACCTTCACCTCTTAAAGGCTCAATAGTCGAATTTGTTGCTAAAGTGAATGATCCAGTTCCATCATTTACATATATGCTAGAGGCATTTGATCCTCCCTGGGTTTGCCCTAGCATAAAAATGTCAATATCACCATCATTATCTATATCATTTGTGATTATTTCTGTAAAAAACAGTCCGGTAAAAACGCCAGCATTGGTCTCAGTAAAGTTTCCTTCGCCATCGTTTCTGTAGAGTGTTGTTAAGGTCGAACCATTGCGTCCAGCAATAATCAAATCGTTATCGCCGTCATTATCAATATCAAAAAATTGACTATCTCCTCCATCAGATCCTTGGATGTCTGGTGTGGATAGATAGAGTTCCATTTCAATAGTTTGGGCCGTTAAAGTAAAGACCGATGCAAGAAGCATCATCGTTAACCTTGTTTTTTTCATAATCTAGATTTAAATGAGCAATGTTTTTAGTAAATGTAGGTGTATTTAATAAAGATGATGTCACGCCTAGTAGTGAAATATATGCGTTGACACATAAGGTTCTGATAATCAAAATATTGAAAATTATTTTGTTTTCTGATTTATAAAATAATTTTATATCTATGATTTTATTTTATTAGATAATTATGAGTAAAATACACGGGTTGGTATTTTACTTTTGAATCACTTACTTTCCGATACAGAAATTTGCGAAGATATTTCCCAATAAATCATCGTTGGTAATTTCTCCAGTAATCTCTCCAAAATAATACAGGGCTTGTCGAATATCAATGGCCATGAGGTCGCCACTCAAGCCAGCATCAATGCCTTCTTGTACTTTGTTTATTTCTTCAAGTGCTTTTAATAGGGCATCGTAATGACGTGTGTTGGTTACAATGGTCTCGTTGTTTCTAAGTGCTCCTGTATTGACAAAATCGAGTAGGGTAGTCTTGAGCGTTTCAACACCTTCACCCGTTTTAGCAGAAAGTAATTGGAGATTGTTGATTGCTGATTGAAGATTTTTAGTCTCTTCATTGTTTAGTTGATCTACCTTATTGGCAATTACAATCAACTGTTTTTGTGGATATTTATTCTTAATTTTTTGAATTTCTATTAAGATTGATGAATGTTCTCCCCTTTCAGGGGGAGATGTCCGCAGGACAGAGGGGGTCGAACCCTCTAACGAACTCGCATCAAATAAATAAATAACCACCTGCGCTTGTTCTATTTTTTCAAAGGTTTTTTTAATGCCTAGTCCCTCAATGGTATCTGTGGTTTCGCGAATTCCCGCCGTATCAATAAAACGGAAACCTATCCCGCCAATGTTTATTTCATCTTCAATAGTGTCTCTTGTGGTTCCAGCAATGTCACTTACAATGGCGCGTTCTTCGTTTAGTAAGGCATTGAGTAGGGTAGACTTACCTACATTAGGCTCTCCTACAATGGCAACAGGAATTCCATTTTTTAAAACATTCCCCGTTGCAAACGAATCGATCAAACGCTTCAAAACCAGGGAGATTTTAGTAATTAATTTTTGAAACTCTTCACGATTGGCAAATTCAACATCTTCTTCGGCAAAGTCTAATTCGAGTTCTATGAGCGATGCAAAATTGAGTAACTCAGCTCTGAGTTTGGAAATTTCAGAAGAAAACCCACCACGCATTTGTTGTATGGCTAATTGATGACTCGCTTCACTATCACTAGCAATAAGATCTGCAACTGCTTCTGCCTGACTTAAATCCATTTTACCCTGCAAGAAAGCACGAAGGGTAAACTCTCCCGCTGTAGCCATTCTTGCGCCAGTTCTTAGGCACAATTGAATAATTTCTTGCTGAATAAAAGCACTTCCATGACATGAAAATTCAACTACATCCTCACCCGTATAGCTATTTGGGTTTTTAAAAAGAGTAGCCAATACTTCATCAATTACACGACTTCCGTCTTTAATGTGTCCTAAATGCACCGTATGTGTTTTTTGAGCTGACAACACCTTACCAGAAACCGAATGAAAAATTTGTGAAGCAATGTTAATAGCTTCTTGACCAGATAGGCGTATTACAGCAATGGCGCCAGCTCCAGAAGGAGTAGCTAAGGCAACAATAGTGTCTTGATGTGTCATATGTTTTTCTTCTTTCTACGGAAATGTGATGCAAAAATACACATTAGGAACGTAGTGTGCTGCTAAGTTTTCTTTTAAATCAAACAGGGACTAGTACTTTATTCAACCCTTTGTTTCTATGCTACTCTGTTCTTTAGGGTGATGTTTGTGTCTCACTTTAAAAACAATCATTATGAATTTAAAAACAACTCGTTCGACACTTTTAGGGATCCTTTGTATCTCTTTTATGCTATTTTCTACCTTTCCAATGCTAGGTCAAGGTGAATCTGTAAGCGCAGTTGGAACCATCCAATTTGAACAAGCTACAATTGATTATGGAACTGTGGCCTATGCATCAAAAGGTGAAAAAACTTTTAGTTTTATGAATACGGGTACAGCACCAGTTATTATTACTGATGTTAAAACAAGTTGCGGCTGTACTGTGGCAAAGAAGCCCAACAAACCTGTGATGCCTGGAGAGACTTCAAAAATCACAGTATCTTATGATACGAAGCGAGTAGGTGGTTTTTCAAAGAGAATCACAGTTTTCTCAAATGCAGAGCAGCCTAAGCAAGTCCTTACTATCAAAGGAAAGGTTCTGCCAAAAGAGGCTAGTAAATAAAATTGTTAGCTATTTTGTATTTTAATGTAGCCATGATCCCTTTAGGGTCTGGGAAACATAGCTATATTAAAATATGAAAGTAGAGTATTGTCTTTGTAACATTTTTATGTAGATTGCTACTAATAGGGTAGATTTGCAGTATGACACAAAAGCCAGAACATAACAACCCAGTACTAAAGAGTTTGCTCATTTTTATTGGAGTAGCCATTGTAGCATATGTGCTTACAACACTTATTATTAAATCTCTAGCCTAACCTCATGGAATTTTTAAACGCAACACACAAAAGAAAAGACACCAATTTATTGGTCGTAACCCACCTATGTCAATTATTAACCTTTGTAACAGGTTTTGGTGGTTTAGTAGTGCCTCTAATTTTATGGGCGACACAGCGCGATAAAGTGGAAGGAATGGATGTACACGGAAAGCAAATTGTGAATTTTCAATTAAGCATTATTTTGTTGAGTATTATCAGTATACCACTCATACTTTTATTAGGTTTTGGAATTTTGCTTTTAATTTTAATCGGGATCGCAAGCTTTATACTACCTATTGTCAATGCAATCAAAGCAAATAACGAAGAGCCACCAATAGAGTTTTTAACGATACGGTTTATTAAATAAGACGAATAGAATACATCTTAAAAAAACCTCCCAAGATTCAATTGAATCTTGGGAGGTTTTTTTTCGCCTAATACATAACGTAGTTTATGAGTTTATGAGTTTATGAGTTTAGGTGTTTATGAGTTTAAAAGGATACTACTGTTTTCCAAAATCAAAAAATCTAAAGTTCCAGAGGGGCAGAGGAACAAAGGAACAAAGGAACAAAGTTTTAAAGAGTTTGGTAACTACACAATTTTTTATTTTTGCCTACAGCCTACAGCCTACAGCCTACAGCCTACAGCCTACAGCCTACAGCCTACAGCCTACAGCCTACAGCCTACAGCCTAATACCTAATGTAGTTTATGAGTGTAGGAGGTCAATACCAATTTGTATAAATTCCATGCTCCATGCTCTAAATATCTATCTAATTTTTAAAACAACCCCCTAACCACCTTCAAAGGGGGAATTACTATAATGCTGTAATAACAAATTTATCGTCATGAATTTTTATTTTCCCCGCCCTTCCGCGTGTCGCAGGAGCTTTAGCGGAGGTGCAAAAGGGTGTGAATATTCACTAAATTAATAAAAAACCATCCTTTAGTCCCGATGCTTCGGGAGGGGAAAAGTTTTTGCTTAGATTTTTACCACTAACTGAGAAATCGCTCTTCAAAGAGGGAATACAGTTTCGATTTCGACTTCGACTTCAGTTTCGATTTCTCCCGAAGCTTCGGGATCCTAGCTATTTAACATCACAGGCATCACAAGCATGGTTACCAATTCGCCTTCGTCTAATCCATCTACGGGAGTTAAAATCCCTGCGCGATTTGGTAAACTCATTTCTAGTGATACATCATCACTAGTAAGGTTGTTTAACATTTCAGTTAAAAAACGAGAGTTAAAACCAATTTGCATGTCGTCTCCTTGGTAATCACAAGTCAAACGCTCTTCTGCTTTGTTACTGTAATCAATATCTTCTGCTGAAATATTAAGCTCCGCACCAGCGATTTTTAATCGTATTTGATGCGTTGTTTTGTTAGAGAAAATAGACACACGACGTACTGAGTTTAAAAACTGGTTGCGATCGATGCTTAGTTTATTCGGATTCTCTTTTGGGATTACCGCTTCATAGTTAGGATATTTTCCATCAATTAAACGACAAATTAAAACCGTTTGGTCAAACGTAAATTTTGCGTTGCTATCATTGTACTCAATCGTTACTTCGTCTTCGCTACCTGCCAAAATACTCTTCAAAAGATTTAAAGGTTTTTTAGGCATGATAAACTCAGCGGTTTGCGAAGCAGCCACATCATTACGGGTATACTTTACTAATTTATGTGCATCTGTCGCTACAAAAGTCAACCCTTCTGTAGAAAACTGGAAAAACACACCACTCATCACCGGACGAAGATCATCGTTTCCAGATGCGAAAATCGTTTTGCTAATGGCTGTTGCCAAAATATCTCCTTGCAATACCGTTGCAGATGGATCTTTTAATTCAACTGCGCTAGGAAATTCATCACCAGAAGCATAAGCAAGGGCATACTTACCGTGATTAGAACTTATTTCTACAGTGCTGTTATCTTCTATGGTAAACGTTAGTGGTTGTTCTGGAAACGTTTTCAAAGTATCTAATAACAAACGCGCAGGAATACAAACAATTCCTTTTTCGCTACTTTCTACTTCTAAATTAGATGAAATAGTCGTTTCTAAATCTGAAGCAGAAACAGTTAAGGAATTCCCGTCCAAATCGAACAAGAAATTATCTAAAATAGGTAGTGTATTGTTATTATTAATAATACCGCCAAGCACTTGCAATTGCTTGAGTAAATAGGAACTAGATACAATGAATTTCATGTAATGTATTTTCTAGAGGTTATAAATATTGAAATTGTAGCTATCCACAATTGGTTAGCAGACACTACCTACAAATATATCTCAAATGTAGCATACTACAACACGAACTTATTAACACTTAGCCTTGGTATTTTTTCTTGCGGAAATATGTAAAAATAAATCCAAAAATAGCCAGCGCTATCAATGGAAGTACTAAATGCAATCCTTGCCAAAGGCTGCGCGATGCTTGTACCTTTTGCGAATCTAAAAATGGAATGGCAATTTTCTTGGTACGGATGTTTATAAGTCCGGTATCGTCTAGAAGGTAATTTACGGTATTCAATAAAAAGTCGTTATTTCCAAACATGGTTTGTGTCATTTTATCAAAACCTGTTGGAAGCGGTCTGCCCTTATCAAACTGATTCCTTATAATATCACCATCACTTACAATCACCATTTTAGTAGCAATGCTTTCATCTTTTGCAATGCCTGCTTCGGAAATTTTAAAGGGTTTTACCCTGTTTTTGAGTCCCGAAGTAAAGCGACCCTCCAACAATACGGCCATGGGCAATTCTCCAGCCGAAAATTCTTGGGGATTCGGACCTTCATTCACTACTTTTAAATTGTATGGAATGGCAGCATCAAAGTCTATTTCATGCGGTGTTGTTTCGGCAGCGGTGATAGGAGAAGAGCTTAGTAATATAGTTTTCTCAACATCAGTTTCTAACAATTCAATGGGTGATGTATATTCAAATTTAACCCCTTCAATATTGGTTACAATAGGATGTCCGTTTGCACTGGATGATAACGGATAATAAAACCAAGGGTACTGGTTGTATTGCGAATCATTTTCTGTGCCTTGGGCTAACACAATAGGAGCACTGTAAAGGTCTCTAATAACGGTGGGTTGTATTCTCACACCGTATTTAAAAAACAAATCGCTAAGTCCTAAATCGTTGGCAACTAAGTAATTATTTCCGGTGTTAGGATCTATTTTTTGGTCTAGGGCATCTATGAGCCATAGCGAAGCACCACCATTCATGATGTATTGATCTAATACATACTTTTCTTTATCTGTAAAGGCTTCAGTAGGTTTTGCAATTACTAACAAGTCGTAAGTCAGTAATTGTTTCAAAGTGCGCTCTGGGTCCTTTGCTACAGAATCTAAGATAAAAGGGGCAATGCCATAATAATCTCTCGTTGTTTTTAAAAAGCTTGCAATCTGTTTGTCCTCTAGTTCTCCATTTCCTTTTAAGAAGGCAATGGTTTTAGATTTTGGAGTTGCCAATTGTTTGAAACCATCTGCAAAAGCATATTCTAGATTCTGAATCGAATTGGTAACTCGTTCTTGTGAGGTAGCACCTAAAGTATTTTTAAGTAGAGGGATTTTTACAGATTTCCCATTGTAATAGGCCAAAGCCCATGGATAGACACGTTCTACAGATACTTTGCCGTTGTCTCTTACTTCAACTTCGGCAGGAATAATCCCCATTTGGAACAATTGTTTCTGTATGTCGGTTGTATTTTCTTCTCCCGCTAAAGGATTAGAAAAAGAATAGTTAATGTTAGCATTGTATCCAGAAAACTCTTCTAAGAGTTGCTTGGTTTCTATTTTTAATTTTTTGAATTCAGAAGGCAAAGTGCCATCGAGTAAAACTTCTATCACCAAAGGTGCATCTATTGGACCTATGATACTTTTGGTAGCTTTAGAAACCGTGTAACGCTGATCTTGAGTTAGATCAAAGCGCTTGTACAGATAGTTGCTAATTAGGTTTGCGCCAATGACTACTGCAAGGAGGATTCCTATTTTTTTGATGTTTTTTAGATTCATTGTGCGCTTTTAAGTTTTACTACAGTTGCGCCAATAAATAAAAAGGCAATACTTATAAAATAAACAATATCTCTGGTATCAATCACACCCCTTGCAATGCTGTCGAAGTGCTGTTTAAAGCCTATTGAACCGATCAAGGTGTTGCCGTTTAAAATTTCCGATAGGGCATCAAAACTATAATATAAGATAAAGCAAAGCAGCACAGCAATTATAAATGCTACAATTTGATTGCTAGAAAGGGTAGAAGCAAAGATGCCAATAGCCGTATAGGCAGCTACTAAAAAAAGCAACCCTAAGTAAGATCCCAGCGTACTGCCAACATCAAAAGTACCTGCAGGATTCCCTAGCGATGAGATGGTAGCTATATACCCTAGGGTAGGAATAAGTGCAATACAAATTAGAATGAAGGCTCCAAAATATTTACCTAGCACAATGTCTCTAATGGCAATGGGTTTTGTTAGTAACAACTCTAAGGTGCCCATTTTTAATTCGTCACTAAAAGCACGCATAGTGACTGCTGGAATTAAGAATAATAAAATCCAAGGCGCTAAGTCAAAAAACGGCGCAAGGTCTGCAAAACCGCTGTCAAAAATATTAAAATTTCCTTGAAACACCCATAGAAATAATCCGTTGACAACAAGAAATAACCCAATCACCAAATACCCAATAGGGCTGGAGAAGAAGGTATTAATTTCTTTTTTTATGATTGCTAGCATTTTAAATTTGGTCTTTGGTCTTTGGTCTTTGGTCTTTGGTTTTGTCACCCTGAGCCTGTCGGAGGGTCAAAGGGGGAATAAAGTTTACATATTTTAAACATATAAACTCATAAACATTTAAACTTCCTCAGCATCCACACTCCAAGCTGCGGCTTTAGAACGAAACATAGGTTTGGTTGTTGCCCAGACCCCTTTAAAAAGTTCACTATGGCGATAGGTTTCTAAATCACTTTCTTCATTCCACTTGCTGTAGGTGAAGAAAATAGTAGGATCTTTTTTGTCTCTAAACAATTCTAAATGCATACAACCTTCAAAATTGCGAATGCGATGTTTTACCGTTTCAAAATTAGCTAAAAAAGCTGCTACTTTCTCTTCTTTGAATTCCATTTTTACAATACGTGTAAACATTCTTTGTTTCGTCTTAATTAAAAATAGGTTAAGGTACTTTATGACCCAAACTTGCTGTTAACATTAAAAACCAATCCTCTGTTGTTAAAGGAGTTTCTAATGCTTTGTTTGCATTTTTTATACGTTCTTTTGAGGTGGTTCCTATCACTGGACTAATAGCTGCTGGGTGTTTTATGATCCAACTAAAAAGCAAGGTATCCTCTGTAGCATCATATTTTTCTGTTAATGTACTAAGTACGCTTTGTATTCGGGATGTTTGATCTGTATTTTCTTTAAAAAATGAGCCTAAAGGACTCCAACACATGGGCTGTATGTTTTTTTGAAGCATCATGTCTAATGTTCCATCTTGCATAGCTTCATGTTGGGTGAGTGAAAATTCTATTTGATTTGTGGCAATAGGAAGGACATCGGCAAGTAGTGCTACTTGTGAAGGCCTAAAGTTAGAAACGCCAAAATTGATGATTTTTCCACTCTTTTTAAGATGGGTAATTGCTTCGGCAACTTCATCTGGATGTAGTAACGGACTAGGCCTATGCAACAAGAACGTATCTATATAATCAGTTTTTAAATTTCGTAAAGATGTTTCAGCACTCCAAATAATATAGTCCTTATCGTAATTGTAATGTTTGACAGTATTATTTCTTGATGCACCTACATATTGAATTCCGCATTTGGTAATAAGTTGAATGTCTTCTCTAGAAATTGAACTTTCTTTGAGTGCGAGTCCAAATTCTGTTTCGGTAGTATAGTCACCATAAATGTCTGCATGATCAAATGCTGTGTTTCCTTGAGCTACACAAAAGGCAATGAGTTCAGTTTGTTCTTTGGTTGAAAGTTTTTTCCCCCAACTTCCCCAGGACATGCAACCAATGGTGATTTTTGATGTGTTTTTCATGTTGTTGAAAGCAGTACTTATTACTTTAATTAGTTGTCATTTGTGAAATTAACGGTTACCGTATCTCTGTAAGCCAAACCAAACAAAGATGCAGCACTTCCTACAGTGGCTGGGTTACTTTTGTAAATAGACAGTTCTAGATAGTTTGAAGAATTCCAAAGCGCTATTTTCTTCCCATCTTCATCTCTTTTTTCTGGACTGATATCAAAATTAATGGCATCACTATAGTGACTATGTATGGTGGAGAAATTAGCCGTTCTTGAGGTAATTTTAAAATTTCGGCCTTTGCCTACTTTATCAAATTGTGCCTTTGTAATATTGGTAATCACATTTCCGTAGTTATCAATATAAATCACTGATCCCATGATTTGATTTCCTTCTTGATTTACAGTAGGTCTTATGCCTCTTATTTCTTTAATGGCATCAATTTGTTTTCCAATCACTTCCAATGTACCGCCTCGCGCAATATGGCAAGCCACTTTTACAAAAACATCTAGCACAGGGAAATTAGTAATAATACGATCATGAATATTAATCTCTACAATCTTTTCTGGGTTAATCTCGTTGGCGAGCATAGAGATAATACCATTGTTGGCACAGATAAAATAATGACCGTCAAGCAAGACAGCAATGTGTTTGTTTTCTGGATTGAGCTCACTATCGATTCCGATGATGTGAATGGAGCCTGGAGGAAAACTATTGTATGCATTTTGAATGATATATGCCGCCTCCATGATGTGGAATGGCGATACAGAATGTGAGATATCAACAATTTTTACACCTTCCAGTTCACTGTAAATAGCTCCTTTCACCGCACCAGCAAAGTGATCTTTTTCACCAAAGTCTGTTGTGAGTGTGATTATGGCCATAGAGAATTGTTGATATTTTGTTGACAGTACACCTACAAAATTAAACTACTTTATGAATTCAAAAAACTATATTTACTATAAGAATTACGACTTATAAACAACGATATCCATACTATTATAAAAAATACAGGCTTTTGAACGAACTTATTATCGAACTTACAGAGATGAACCCAAGAGACTTTTTTGGGAATCAAAACACCAATATTGACCTATTAAAAAAATACTTCCCCAAACTAAAACTTGTGGCTCGTGGCAGCAAATTAAAAGCCTATGGTGATGAAGAGGTTCTAGAAGAGTTTGATAAACGTATTACCATGCTGCTAGAACACTTTGGGAAATACAATAAACTTGATGAAAACGTTATCGAACGTGTACTATCAAGCACCAGTAAATCTGATTATGAAACCTCTCCCAAAAGTGGCGATGTATTAGTCCACGGCGTGAGTGGAAAACTCATTAAAGCTCAAACTGCCAATCAACGAAAGTTAGTAGACCTATCAAAAAAGAATGATTTATTATTTGCGGTAGGCCCTGCAGGAACAGGGAAGACCTACACTGCTGTGGCCTTAGCCGTAAGAGCACTTAAAGAAAAACAAGTAAAACGCATCATCATGACGCGTCCTGCGGTAGAAGCGGGGGAGAACCTTGGTTTTTTACCGGGTGATTTAAAAGAAAAATTAGATCCGTATATGCAACCTTTGTATGACGGACTTAGAGACATGATTCCTGCCGAAAAGTTAGAGACCTTTATAGAGAATGGAACCATACAAATTGCACCCTTAGCCTTTATGCGCGGTAGAACGCTGGATAATGCATTTGTTATTCTTGATGAAGCACAAAACACCACCCATGCGCAAATGAAAATGTTCTTAACCCGTATGGGGAAGCATGCAAAATTTATCATCACAGGAGATCCTGGACAAATAGATTTACCACGTCGTGTAACATCGGGTCTAAAAGAAGCGTTGTTGGTCTTAAAAGATGTGGATGGCGTAGGAATGGTGTACCTTGATGACAAAGATGTAATACGTCACAAATTGGTGAAAAAGATCATTTCTGCGTATAAAGGCATTGAAAATTTAGATGCGTAATTTTTTCTTCGGAAATATTATAATACCAAACATATTGAATTATTTTTGCGAAAATTATCGCAATCAATACCAACGCAATGAGCAACACTATTACTAAAACCGACTTTCATTTTCCTGGACAAAAAAACGTGTATCACGGAAAAGTTCGTTCTGTGTATACCCTAGAAAATGATCAATTGCTCATGGTAGCTACAGACAGGTTAAGTGCTTTTGATGTGGTCATGCCCAAAGGAATTCCCTATAAAGGGCAAATCTTAAATCAGATTGCCACCAAAATGATGCGAGACACCCAAGACTTGGTACCTAATTGGCTTACTGCAACGCCAGATCCAAATGTAGCTATTGGTGAAGCTTGTGATCCTTTTAAAGTAGAAATGGTGATACGCGGATACATGAGTGGTCATGCTGCAAGAGAATACAAAGCAGGCAAACGTGTATTATGTGGCGTTGCCATGCCAGAAGGGATGAAAGAGAATGATAAATTTCCCACGCCTATCATTACTCCTGCGACCAAAGCCGAAATGGGAGACCACGATGAAGATATTTCTAGAGAAGACATATTAAAGCGTGGCATTGTAAGTGAAGAAGACTATATCGTTCTAGAGGACTATACGCGTAAATTATTTCAACGAGGAAGTGAAATCGCTGCAAAGCGTGGATTAATCTTAGTGGATACCAAATACGAATTTGGAAAAACAAAAGATGGTCGTATTGTTTTAATTGATGAAATTCATACACCAGATTCTTCACGCTATTTCTATGCAGATGGTTATGAAGCACGTCAAGAAGCTGGAGAAGCTCAAAAACAATTATCGAAAGAGTTTGTACGCCAATGGCTCATACAAAACAACTTTCAAGGATTAGAAGGGCAAACGGTACCTCACATGAGTGATGCCTACATTGAAACTGTAAGCGAACGTTACATTGAGTTGTATGAAAATATTACAGGGGAGACCTTTGTAAAAGCAGATGTGTCTAACATTGATGCTAGAATAGAGACCAATGTTGCTAAGTATTTTAGTAAATAATAATCCTAATAGTATACAAAAAAGAGGATGTCTAAAAAGTGAAAAATTAACTTTTGTCTGGTTGAGCGCAGTCGAAACCTTTGTTGTTTATCAGTGAGGTGTAGTTCTCGACTGCGCTCGAACAGACATCTAAGTTTACTTTTTTGACATCTTCTTTTTTAATTTGTTACGTACTTCTTACTGTAACAACGATGCAATTTTATTCTCCAATGCTGGGCCACGTAAATTTTTGGCAATAATGGTTCCTTCTTCATCAATTAAGAAGGTTGCAGGAATAGAACGCACGCCATATTCTTTTGCAATAGGGTCTTGCCAGAATTTTAGGTTAGAAACATGATACCAGTCCATTTTGTCTTTTTCAATGGCTTGTACCCATCGTTTTTGCTGTCCTGCTTTGTCTAGAGAAACACTAATGATGTTTAACCCTTTGTCATGATATTTTTCATAAACTCTTACCACATTTGGATTTTCTCTTCTACAGGGTCCGCACCAAGAAGCCCAGAAGTCAATTAGTGTATATTTCCCCATAGCTTCTTTTAAGGATAAATCCCTACCTTCAGGAGTTTTTGCAGTAAATGCCGGAGCCGTTCCACCAACATCACTATTCTTTAGGTTTTCGGCAGTAGCCATGATTTCTTTACCGATGGCAGTATTTGCTATCTTCGGACTAAAATTTGAAACCAAATCTGCAGCTTCTTTAGCGTTCAGTTGTTTTTTGTTTAACATTTCAGAAACCAATAAAAGCGCAAAAACTGAATTTGGATTTTGTTCAGCAAACTCCTTTTTATAGATGTTTTCTTTCTTAGTTAAGGCAATGTTTTCTTGTTGCAAACTAGCATAAGCAGCATTATTATTTTCTTTTTTTGCTTGATTGAATTTTGCTGCTACTTCACTTTTTTGAACAGCTATTTTACGTATTTCTTTGGTGAAAGAGCGATAGGCATCATTTTGTATGTTACCAGTCACAAAAGAAGCTTGAATGCTATCTTTATAGATAGTTGCTGTTAAATCTTCACTTTCAGGAAAGTATAACACACTACTATTATTAACAACCATGTAATGTATTGATGGCTCAGTATTTTTTGTGAATGTTCCCGAAAAAGAACCATTCGTGATGGTGAGCGTATCTAATACTTTGGTTTGGTTATCTTTAATAGTGTAGATCATTACTTCAGATCCATCTGGCATACCTGCTGCGGTTCCGCTAAGGGTGTACGAATCGGTATCGGTGTTACAAGCAATTAGGCTAAGAAAAAGAAGTGCTACTATTGAAATTCTCATGGGTTATATTTTAAAGACAAAAATAGGTGTTTTTTCTGAAATGTTATAAAGAACAAAAATTTGTTAATAAAGCTGTTTTTGGGCTATCGAACCTTATTTTTGCCTACATTTATGTGTTAAATTGAATATCGTGAATACAAAACTACAAGCGTTTCCGCTACAAATACAGATTAGTTTTAAAAAACTGTTCGATAGTTATAGGGCTCAAATTACAAATGAAGTCTCTTTACTCTCTGACAGAGCTAAGAATGTATTGGCTATCGAAAAAGAATATCCTGAACTTTCAAAGGGTTTGAGTGTAGAAACTGATGTGTTGAAATACAGAGAACAGATAGATTTAGTTATGGCAGATCTGTTTTCTTCTATTTTGCAGCTAAATGAAATAAAAATAGCAACGGTTCCTTATAGTGAGCTCATTATAAAATCGACACAGCGCTACAAAAACATCATCAAAATTGCAGGAGATGATTTCTCACCTGAATTAAATCATTTTACTGAAGATGAATTTTATGTGATGGGTTGTGTAATTGTCACCAACTTTTTGTATGGTTTTGATATTGATTTTAGACGTCCATTGTATTATGATATTCCCGACAAAAATGGCATCGTTAGAACCTACAGGTTAATGTATAATGCCGATTTTGTAGATATCATAAAAACAGACAAGGCTCCAGATTTTAGTGAAAAAGATTTTGAAGAATTATTAGATAATTTTGATAACATAGCACTTTGGAAAGAGAAGTTTCCTCCAAATAGTTACATATTTAACGGATTTATTATTGCTAATTTGTTTGACGTTACCGCAGATGTAAACATCGCAAAATTTAAAGCAAACTTACTACATACCGAAGAACAAAAGGATAGTTTGGATGATGAGTTTCAAACAATTTTTAAATCTTTATTTAATTGTTCTGACTTGGTCTTAGGTTTTTCTGAATTTAACGAAGAAGAAAATGTACTGGAAAAGGTAGTGTATAATAATGTCAATAGTTTTATACTCAACGGCTCAGATACCATAGATAGCACCGTTGCACTTTGTGAGCATTCTTATAAAGTAATTTTTAAGCAAAATGAGTTTTACACGGTATCCAATGCATCTCGTTATCACAAAATGTACCCCAATAACGTACTTTATAAAAAGCTAGTAGAGCAGGGCATAGAGAGTGCTATTTTGGCCCCAATTGTAGATAATGGTAACGTGCTAGGAATTATGGAGCTAGCATCATTTACACCTAACAAACTGAACTCTGTTAATGCTACAAAGTTACGGGATATTATGCCTTATCTTGAAACGTATTTGGTACAAGCAAAACAACGTAAAGAAGGAGAATTAGAGCTTATCATTCAACAAGAATGTACCTCAATACACTCTAGTGTACATTGGAAATTTAAGCAAGAAGCAAAGCGGTATTTGCAAGAAGATTTACTTGGAAATTCCCCAACGTTTAGAGAAGCTGTTTTTGAAAATGTATATCCTTTATTTGGTCAAATAGATATAAAAGGATCTTCTACCGCTAGAAATTTAGCAGTAAAAGATGATTTAGAACTACAATTAGCTTTTGTTTTAAAGATTGTAAAGAAGGTGTTTGATATAGAAAAATTACCTATCTACGAGCAATTAGAATTTAGGATTAAAGATTTTCTTGGGGATCTGCAGACAAATTTCCAAGTTGACAGTGAACGATCTGTATTACGTTTCTTAAAATCTGAAATCACTCCGTTATTTAAACATTTGTCCAAAAAGAGCGATGCATTAGAAGAGCTTATTGCTATGTACAATAAAAAAGTAGATAATACCTCTGGATTTGTCTACAAGCACCGCAAAGATTATGATGAATCTGTTATGGAGATTAATAAGCGTATGGCTTCTGTGTTAGATAAAAAACAAAAAGATGCACAAAAAATGTATCCCCATTATTTTGAACGCTTTAAAACAGATGGGGTAGAGCACAACATGTATATTGGAGAATCCATCACTAAAAAAAATAGTTTCCATAAAGTCTATTTGTACAATCTGCGTTTATGGCAACTTCAGGTGATGTGCCAAATGGAGAATAGTTATTATAAGCTAAAAGAAAAATTAACATTACCGCTAGATGTGGCTTCTATGATTTTGGTGTTTAACGCTCCACTATCACTTCGTTTTAGAATGGATGAAAAGCGTTTTGACGTAGATGGAACCTACAATGCTAGGTATGAAGTGATCAAAAAACGTGTAGATAAAGCAAATATTAAAGGAACTTCTGAACGAATTACGCAGGCTGGCAAAATAGCTATTATTTACTCTCAACAAGAAGATGAGGCAGAATATCTCAAGTACATTAAATTTTTACAACACAAAAAACACCTAGATCTGGACATTGAAATTCTAGAGTTAGAGGATTTACAAGGCGTTACAGGTTTAAAAGCTATTCGTGTCCCCGTTTTATACAGTAGAGGTAAAGACCAAAAAGAATACTATACCTATGAGGATTTGGTTGCACATATTAATGAATAGTGTTTTGTGATACGTGAATTGTGAATAGTGAACAGCTACAATCTACTGAGGTCATTGGTAACATTAAAAAAATATAAATGAACAGACTTTTTAAAATATTTCTTTCTTTAACGTTAATACTATGCAACATAAGTTGCGATCAAATCACTAAGGAAACAGTTAGAAAAGAAATAGCACCAAATGAAAAAATTCAAGTAGTCAATGATAATTTTATTCTTACAAAGGTGCAAAACACAGGTGCTGCGCTAAGTTTGGGAGAAAATTTAAGTCCGAATCTAAAAATCGTTTTCTTGCAAATACTACCATTATTGGTTTTGGTGATTATGTTTCTATACATCATTAAAGAAAAAGGAATCTCAAAATTGAATTTGATAGCATTTTCGTTTATTATCGGTGGTGGCATAGGAAATATATATGACCGTATTTTATATAACTCAGTAACCGATTTTATGTATGTAGATGTAGGTTTTTTTCACACTGGAATTTTTAATATGGCAGATGTATCTGTAGTGGTCGGATCTCTTTTATTGTTATTTAATTATCTGCTTTCTGAGATCGATAAAAATCGACTTAGGAGTGCACATCCATAATAAAAAAGAGTTTAGGTGCTCCAATATTTTTTACATTTCACCAATCACCAATCACCAATCAAAGCTCATTACTAGATTCTTTTTGTCCGGTCATCATTAAATAGGATTTTAAGAAACCATCTAGTTGTCCATCTAACACGGCATCTGGATTTGTGCTTTCATGTCCTGTTCGCACATCTTTTACGAGCTTATAGGGCTGTAATACATAGTTGCGTATTTGACTACCCCATTCAATAGCCATTTTGCCATCTTCAATCTCGGCGCGTTGCGCTTGTTGTTTGCGTAACTCGATTTCATACAACTGTGATTTCAGCATTTGCATGGCTTTCTCTCTGTTTTCTAATTGAGAGCGAGTTTCACTATTGTGTATTACAATACCACTTGGCTTGTGTGTTAATATTGCTTTGGTTTCTACTTTGTTTACATTTTGTCCGCCTGCACCACTACTTCTAGCAAAATCCCAAGAAATATCTGCAGGGTTAATGTCAATCTCTATCGTATCATCTGCCAATGGATACACATAAACACTAGCAAAACTTGTATGACGTTTGGCATTACTATCAAAAGGGGAGATGCGCACCAAACGATGCACCCCATTTTCACTCTTTAACCAACCAAAAGCAAATTCTCCTTCAATCTCTAAGGTTACAGTTTTTACACCTGCAACATCACCTGCTTGAAAATTGAGCTCCTTTACTTTAAAACCATTTTTCTCAGCCCACATTAAATACATACGCATGAGCATATTAGCCCAATCGCAACTCTCTGTACCACCTGCACCAGCTGTAATTTGAAGGACGGCACTCATAGCATCACCTTCTTCACCAAGCATGTTTCTAAACTCTAGCGATTCTGTAGCCTCAAGCGCTTCATTAAATCGGTTGGTTACTTGAACTTCGGTGCCTTCTCCTTCTTTAAAGAATTCATACAATACCTCGGCCTCTTCTAGTAAAGAAACAGCCGTTTTGTAATCGCTTACCCATTTCTTTTTGGTACGTAGCACCTTCATAAAAGCTTCAGCTTCTCTAGGATTGTTCCAAAAGTTTGGGTCGAATGTTTTTTCTTCGTCATTGGTGATTTCTATCTCTTTGCCAGCAATGTCAAAGATATTGCCTTAACGCATCTGTGCGAGAGCGAAGGTCTTGGAGTTGGTCTGTTGTAATCATATATTCTTACGAAAGTGGGAATATCTTCCCAATCTTCGGTTTTTTAAAACTATTCAATACTTTTCTACGACGTAAAAATAACCCTATAACATTTCAGAAAAAAAGAAAAGGTTTAGAAACTAAAAGAAAAATAGATATTGTTATATTTAGATTTTTAATAGCGCTGCGGTATTATGACACCCTATATTTATGAAACATTTTTTTACCCTTATTATATGTTTGTTCTTTTTTGGAGCAACTCATGCCCAAACTCAATCTTTTTCAGGCTTCTTTAATTATACGTATGATGACGCAAAAGGAACTCTTTTACTAGAAGTACCAAAATCAAAAATAGACCAAGATTTTTTATACGTACACTCTTTAAGAACGGGACTTGGAAGCAACGACATTGGAATTGATAGAGGACAATTAGGAGGTCAAGCAGTTGTTAAATTTATCAAAGCAGGAAATAAGTTACTGCTAGAACAACCCAACTTGAAATATCGTGCATCTACAACAAATGCGCAAGAAAAGAAATCTATAAAAGAAGCTTTTGCAAGATCTATTTTATTTGGATTTCCTATCAAAGAAACTAGAGGAGATGTCTATATCATCGACCTTTCACCATACCTTTTACAAGATGCACATGGTGTTGCAAATACGTTAAAAAGAAATAAAGAAGGTGCTTATAAACTAGATAAAACCAGAAGCGCTCTTTGGATGGAACGCACCAAAAGTTTCCCTAATAATAGCGAATTTGAAGCTTTATTAACCTTTACTGGACAGCCTACAGGAAGAAACATTCGCAGTGTGGCTCCAGATGCTGCTTCTGTATCTGTCATACAGCATCTTAGTTTTGTGAAATTACCCGATGATGCCTACACTCCTAGAGCATTCGACCCAAGAAGCGGTAGTTTTTCGATTGATTATTTAGATTATAGCACGCCTATTTGGGAACCTATTAAAAAACGATTTATTACCAGGCATCGTTTAGAGAAAGTAAACCCGAGTGCTCCAATTTCCGAAGCTAAAGAACCTATTATTTATTATTTAGATCCGGGTACACCAGAGCCAGTTCGTTCGGCTTTGCTAGAAGGTGCTCGCTGGTGGGATCAAGCTTTTGAAGCCATAGGGTACAAAAATGCCTTTCAGGTAAAAATGCTTCCCGATACTGCAGATCCGATGGATGTGCGCTATAATGTCATACAATGGGTACATCGCAGTACCCGAGGATGGAGTTATGGGGGGAGTGTGATTGATCCAAGAACTGGAGAGATTATAAAAGGACATGTAAGCCTAGGGAGTTTACGAATTCGACAAGATTTTATGATTGCTCAGGCATTAATGAATAAGCCCTTTGCAGAACGAGATGATAACTACCAACCTATGCTCGACATGGCCTTGGCAAGAATTAGACAGCTTTCTGCACATGAAGTTGGTCACACACTTGGCTTTGCCCATAATTTTGCGGCTAGCGTCAATAGTAGAGCAAGTGTGATGGATTATCCGCATCCTACCTTATCACTTGCCAATGGCGCAGTCGATTTTAGCAATGCTTATGCCACTGGAATAGGTTCATGGGATAAAGTGACGGTTGCCTATAGTTATTCTGAAATTTCCGAAACCCAAGAGGCTTCCTTTTTAAAAGATATTCTTGAAAAAGCCCAAAAAGACGAACTACGATATATCACCGATAGTGATGCGAGAGCCCAAGGAGGAGCGCATGCCAAAGCGCACTTATGGGATAATGGTGCAAATGCTGCACAAGAACTTAGCAATGTTCTTGCATTAAGAGCTGTCGCCATGGAAACTTTTTCAAAAGACAATATTAGAACTGGAGAGCCCTACACTGTTTTAGAAGATGTTTTTGTTCCTCTGTATTTTTACCATCGTTTTCAAACCGAAGCTGCTGTGAAATTAATAGGAGGGATGGAGTACAATTATGCAGTAAAAGGAGATGGTCAAGTAATAACTATAGATATTCCAAAGAATGAACAAAAGGCAGCATTGAAGGCGATTTTAGAAACGATATTGGTTCAAGCCTTAGAAATCCCACAAAATGCCTTGAAGTTATTTCCACCAAGAGCCTATGGATATTGGCGTTCTAGGGAGAGTTTTAAAAGTAATAATGGCGTTGCCTTTGATGCTATTGGTGCCGCTGCAACAGCAAGTAATCTTACACTTTCTTTGTTATTACATCCAGAACGCGCTAACAGATTGATACAGCAAAATGCAATGCAATCTAGTGCTCTAGGTCTTGATGAAGTGCTTGCCGCGCTGGTAAGTGAAACGTATAAAAAACCTAGTGGGAGCGATTATCAAAAGGAACTGCAAAAAACAGTTCAATTTCAGGTATTACAGCACCTCATGAATCTTTCGGTACATTCAAAAAGCATCCCTCAAACAAAGGCATTTGCGAGAGAAAGTATAAAAACAATTGGCACAATGCTTGCTAAGAATAACAATGTGTTTAACCAATTTTTGACTTCGGAAATTTCCGAATTTAAAAAGGCGCCCTCAAAATTTAAAGTTTTTAAAACACCCCAAATTCCAGATGGAAGCCCTATTGGATCTTTTGAATGTTATCATGAAATGAACTAATTATGAAAAACCTACTCATTATTTTTTTTCTGTTTTTGACTACTATTAATTTCGCACAGAAAAATGACAAAGCCTATGTAGAAAGACAGCTGCAGACTTTTGAAGCTGAGTTGAAAGCAAAAGGAATTACTAATTTCTTTTATACACAGCGCATTTGCAAAGGGAATATAGAAATGTTTGTGATGCCAGATGGTACCCAATGTTTCTCTTCTGGCAATTATATAGCATCCTATATTTTTTGGAAAGATGGGGATGTTGCCTTTTCAAAGCAAATCGATAACTGTGGTATGTATGAGACAGTACCTTTAGGAAACACTACCTTTTTTGATGCCGCTATGAAAGACTATAATACCTATCAAAACAAACCTGTTAGGGCCTATATGATTTCTAGAAAAAAAGCCGAGCCTACTTCAAGAACAGCTACTGAAAATTGTTTACGAGTATTTAAATTTACACAAGGAGAAGCTTCTTTTAAACAATATTTCAAGCTCTTAGACCTTACAACAGTGGAGGATGAGCCAAATATTAATTATAATTATAATAAGGATTTAGAAATTGTAGCATTAAATACAACATTAGATAGTATTCTCCCCGCCTTAAAAAAACATCCAAACTACAAACGCCAACAATAAGAGGTTTATGAAAATTGATTTACGAAGTGACACAGTAACAAAACCAACTGCAGGAATGATGAATGCGATCATGAATGCTCAAACTGGAGATGATGTATATAAAGAAGACCCTACAGTAAATGCGCTGGAAGAAAAAATGGCAACACTATTTGGAATGGATACTGCCTTGTTTTTTCCAACGGGATCTATGGCTAATCAAGCAGCGATCAAGTTACACACGCAGCCAGGAGAACAGCTTATTTGCGATAAATGGGCACATGTATATAATTATGAAGGCGGTGGTGTCTCATTTAATAGCGGTGTGTCTTGTAAGTTAGTAGATGGTA
Source organism: Patiriisocius sp. 208BN25-11 (assembly GCF_058147145.1). NCBI lineage: Bacteria > Pseudomonadati > Bacteroidota > Flavobacteriia > Flavobacteriales > Flavobacteriaceae > Patiriisocius > Patiriisocius sp. 208BN25-11. The sequence goes on along the minus strand of NZ_JBYVJY010000002.1, from coordinate 312,098 downwards.
CTCGAGGAATGATTACTGCAGCGCAAGTATTAGAAAATATTAATCCACCCGACTTTTATCACAGTCCGTTAACCAGTTTGGTTTGTTTGGAAAACACTACTAATAAAGGAGGGGGTGCCTGTTATGATTTTGCGGAAATTTTAAAAATCCAACAAGTTGCAAAAGAAAATAACCTAGGGCTACATCTAGATGGTGCGCGATTAATGAATGCTATTGTTGCGAATAATGAAGATCCTAAAGCATACGGGAAGGTATTTGATACTATTTCTGTGTGTTTAAGTAAAGGGTTGGGGTCTCCAATGGGAACGGTACTTATTGGGAAGAAGAAAATAATGAACAATGCCATTCGTGTACGTAAAGTACTTGGAGGTGGAATGAGACAAGTAGGTTTCATGGCAGCTGCAGGAGTATATGCCCTGGATCATCAAGTTTCAAGATTAGCAGAAGATCATCAAAAAGCCAAAGAAATTTCAGAAACTTTACAACAACTATCATACATCAAAAAGGTAGAACCTACAGAGACAAACATTGTCATCTTTTATTTGAAGGATGATATTTCTGAAGAAACATTTATAAACGCCTTAGCAGAAAAGGGTATTCGTATTAGTGCTATGGGGCAAGGAAAACTTCGTGTAGTAACACATCATGATTATTCTAAAGAGATGCATACGAGGTTTTTAGATTCAATAACTACGTACTTACACTAATATTGTATTTAAGGTAACCTTTGGTTTTGTAAGTATTTTTTCCGCGATTTTAAGTCTTTTATCTATAAAAAATGTAATTTATCCCCCAATTAAGGTTCGTTGTCGAAAAATGGTAATGGTGATCAATTTTAAGTCCGCTTTTGGCTAAATTTGATATGCAAGAATAGTATTTTTGCAAAATAATAAATAACCATTTTAAACAAACAAACATGAAAAAAACTATTTTACTAGCTCTTGCGCTTTTAGTTGCTAATGTAACATTCGCACAAGATCTACCAACAAATCCTGAGCCAGGAAAATGTTATGTACGTTGTGTAACACCAGATGTTTGGGTAAACCAACAAGTTACTGTACAAACATCTCCTGCATACAAAACATTAAGTGTTGTTCCTGCACAGTACACTACAGACAATATCACTGTTGAATCTAAAGTAGCTTCACAAAAATTAGAAGTAATTCCAGCTGAGTATACAACTGAGTCTTTTAGCATAGTTACAAGAGAAGCTTCTCAACGTTTAGTAAAAATTGGTTCTGAGCGTAGTTCAGATACTGAGACTGTTACAGTAAGCGATGCTAGTTATAGCTTACGTGTTGTGCCTGCTGTATACGAAGACAGAACTTTTGAAGTAGTTACACAACCTGCTTACCAAAAAGTTGAAATCGTACCAGCTGTATACGAAACAAGAGACGTAACAATTACTGTTAAAGAACCATCGCAACGTTTAGAAGTTGTTCCTGCTGAGTTTGGAACTGAGACTGCAACGTACAAGAAAAGAGAATTTGGTTCTTCTATTAGTACTACTCCTGCTAGTTTCACTACAGATTACGAAACTATCGAAGTTAAGCCAGCTACTGCACGTTGGGAAATGAGTGATACTCCTGCTGCTGACTGTCAGTCAAGCGATCCTAACGATTGTAGATACTGGTGTTACAAAGGTGTTCCAGCTGAGTACACAACAGTACCTGTACAACGTTTAGCTGCTGATGCATCTTTCGTAAGAACTCCTGACTGTGTTGATGGAAACAACGGAGGTACTCCTTGTGGACAAGATACATATACTAGGACAATTTTAGTACGTCCAGCTTCTACAAGAGTAATTGATATTCCTGGAGAAACTAAGACTATCAAAACTACTGTAATGGTAACTCCTCCAACAACAAGAGTTGTAGATGTACCAGAAGTACGTAAGACAATGACAAAAAGAGTAATGGTGACTCCTCCAACTACAGAGCGTATTGAGATTCCTGCTGTTACAAAAACGGTGAAGAGAACAATTATCTCTAATGAGTCTACAAGAGTTGAAGATATTCCTGCTGAGTCTAAAACATTCACAAAAACTGTAATGTCTACACCTCCAACAACTAGAACGATTGATGTTCCTAACCAAATGAGAACATTAAAAGTTACTAAGTTAGCTGCGGACGCAAGAGTAGAGGAAGTAACTGTCCCTGCTCAAACGAGAACAGTATCTAAAGAAGTACTACAAACAAAAGGTGGTTTAACTACTTGGAAAGAAGTAGAGTGTGCTCTTGTTGAGTACCAAGCATTACCAATTAACTGGAACTTAGGTTCTGCAACATTAACACCTCAAGCTAAGAACATCATTGACACGCGTCTAATGCCAGTTCTTGCTCAAAACCCTGGTGTTAAATTAGAGATTGCTTCTCACACAGATTCTAGAGGTGGAGCAACATCTAACCAAGATCTTTCTGAAAGAAGAGCGCAAGCAGTTGTAAGATACTTAGAGTCTAAAGGAGTTAACAGTAGCTTATTAGTTGCTAACGGATTTGGTGAAAACAGATTAACAAACAGATGTAAAGATGGTGTTTCATGTACAGAGCGTGAGCACAGTGCAAACCGTCGTACAGAGTTTAGATTAATCAATAACTAAGCATATTACATACTAAGTATATACATACTTCGTTATAAAGAGAATTCTCATTAATTTGGGAATTCTTTTTTTTTTTTTAGCATCTTTGGCATAAATTATGCTTAACCCTACTCATAATTAGAACCTATGAAACCTATCCTTTTAGCCCTCCTAATGTGTGCTTCATTTTTTATGAATGCGCAATTTAGTTTTGAAGAAAATCTCGAAGAAACTACTATTGAAGAATCTTCAGAAACTATACAAACCTCAAATTTTAAATGGATTACTAATATTGATGAGGCCAAGAAAATTTCAGCAGCAACAAAAAAACCAATTTTAGTATATTTTACTGGTAGCGATTGGTGTGCACCATGTATTGCTTTAAAAAGCGATTTTTTTGGAGCGGAGAAGTTTCAACAAGAATATGCAAACGACTTTGTATTTGTAATGATTGATTATCCTAGAAGGAAGGATATTCTAACAGCTGAGCAAACAAAATACAATCGCAGTATGATTGACAAATACAACAAAAGCAAAACTTTCCCTAAGATAATAATGTTAGATAAAAATGGTTCTGAAATGGGGAAATTATCTGGATATAGTTCTTTTAATACCTATAAGGATACCTCACATCATTATACCTTTGTGAGCAAATATGCTTCTAAATAGATGAGTATGTAAGCTAACAAAAAAATCCCGAAGTAATTACTTCGGGATTTTTTGTTAATAACGCGTATTTATTATTTAAATAAGCCATCCATTCCTGGAATATTTGGCATACCATCTTTAGCTACTGAAGCTAGTTCAGTTTCATGTATCTGAGTTGCTTTTTCAATCGCTTTGTTTAAAGTTAGTATCAAATAATCTTCTAGTTGTTCTTTGTCTTCTAGTAAGGCATTGTCAACTTCTATAGCTTTTATGGTTCTGTTGGCAGTTAGGGTAACTTTTAGCAATCCATCATTGCTTTGTTCGTCAATAAGTACAGTATTTAGGCGCTCTTTTGTAGCGGCTACTTTTTCTTGGGTTTCTTTTAATTTACCCATCATTCCCATGAGATCTCCAAACATAATTTTAATTTTTAGTTCCTTACAAATTTAGTATTTTGCAATCATACAAATAATACTTTTGCCATGAAAAAAAATGCTCCAATATTACTATTAGTTGTTACATTATTATTGGCATGTAATGATACTAAATCGACAAAGAAATCAATGAATCACATTCCTCCAACAGTTGAGAAAATAGCTAAAAATCTTGAAAAGCATGGAGATGCAAGAGATGATAGCTACTATTGGTTAAACGAAAAAGAGAACCCAGAAGTAATTGACTATTTAGAGCGTGAAAACGACTATTATGAAAAGATGACTGCGCACACTAAAGCATTTCAAAAGTCACTTTTTGAAGAAATGAAAGGCCGTATCAAAGAAGACGACGCTTCTGTTCCCTATAAGTTGAATGGATATTACTACATTACTCGTTTTGAAACCGGTAAAGATTACCCTATTTATACCCGTAAAAAAGGTTCATTAGACGCCGAAGAAGAAATCATGTTCGATGTTAATGAAATGGCAGAAGGACATTCGTACTATAATTTAAACGGTATTAATGTAAGTCCAGATAACACCATGGTAACTTTTGGTGTGGATACTGTAAGTAGAAGAAAGTATACCATTCATATCAAAAACCTTGTTACGGGTGAAATTCTCAAAGAAAACATTCCGTTAACGACAGGTGGCGCTACTTGGGCAAATGATAATAAAACCATTTTTTATACCAAGAAAGATGAACAAACCCTTCGTTCGAATGAAATCTTTAAGCATGTGCTTGGCACGAATGCCAAAGATGATGAAAAGATCTTTACAGAAGAAGACGAAACCTTTGGGACGTTCGTATACAAATCAAAATCTAAAAAATACATCATCATAGGTAGTTATAGTACGCTTTCTACAGAATATCAAATTCTTGATGCAAATACGCCTAATGGGGAGTTTAAAGTATTTCAACCAAGAGAGCGCGGATTAGAATATAGTATCGCACATTATGGTAATGATTTCTTTATCGTGACTAACAAAGACAATGCTACTAATTTTAAACTCATGAAAACTCCTGAGACTAAAACCACTAAAGAAAATTGGGTAGATGAAATACCACATAGAAAAGATGTACTGTTAGAAGATATCGAAATATTTAAAGACTATTTAGTTGTTGAAGAACGTGATAATGGTTTAAATAAAATGCATATCAAGAGATGGGATGGTTCAGAAAGTTATTATTTACCTTTTGATAACGAAACCTATACGGCGGGTTCAAGAACAAATCCTGATTTTGATTCTGAAATTTTAAGATATGGGTATTCTTCTCTAACCACACCGTATTCGACGATAGATTTTAATATGAAAACCCAAGAAAAAACAGTTTTGAAAGAAGCTGAAGTACTTGGTGGAAAATTTAACAAAGATAATTACGAATCAAAACGTATTTGGGCAACTGCAACAGATGGCACCAAAGTGCCTATTTCGATGGTCTACAAAAAAGGTATCAAAATGGATGGTACCAATCCTTTCTTATTATATGCCTATGGTTCTTATGGAGCCACAATGGATCCTTATTTCTCATCAACGCGTTTAAGCTTATTAGATAGAGGATTTATTTTTGCTATTGCTCATGTTCGTGGAGGACAATATCTAGGCCGTACCTGGTATGAAGATGGAAAGCTATTAAAAAAGAAAAATACATTTACAGACTTTATAGATGCTTCTAAGTATGTTATTACAGAGGGCTATACCTCAAAAGATCACCTGTATGCTATGGGTGGCTCTGCAGGAGGACTTCTTATGGGTACAGTAGTAAATATGGCACCAGAATTATACAATGGTGTAGTTGCGGCTGTACCATTTGTTGATGTCGTTACAACGATGTTAGATGATACCATTCCATTAACAACAGGAGAGTATGACGAATGGGGAAATCCTAATGATAAGGAATATTATGACTACATGAAATCGTATTCACCTTATGATAACGTAAAGGCACAATACTATCCAAATCTTTTGGTAACTACAGGATTACATGATAGTCAGGTACAGTACTTTGAACCTGCCAAATGGGTTGCAAAGCTTAGAGAGTTAAAGACAGATGATAATGTATTGTTTTTAGACACAAACATGGAAGCAGGACATGGTGGTGCTTCGGGACGTTTTGAGGCTTTAAAAGAGACAGCAAAAGACTATGCGTTTATGCTTGACTTAGAAGGGATTACAGAGTAATTATTATTATGTATCTTTGCGAAGTTTTAAAAATAGGCTATCTTTTAGAATTAAAATTCCTCTATGAAACAACAAATTAAGGCTCATAAAAATGTGTTAGAATTAATCGGGAATACCCCATTAATAGAACTTAACACAATTACTGCTTCTCTAAAGGGAAATTACTTTGCCAAAGTAGAAGCATTTAATCCAGGCCATTCCTCAAAAGATAGAATTGCATTATATATTCTTGAAGAAGCTGAGAAAAAAGGAATCTTAAAACCAGGCGACACGATTATTGAAACCACAAGTGGAAATACTGGTTTTAGTATTGCTATGGTGAGTATTATAAAAGGGTACAAATGTATCTTAGCCGTAAGCTCAAAATCTTCTAAAGATAAAATCGATATGCTTCGCACTATGGGAGCTGAAGTTTATGTATGTCCAGCACATGTAAGTGCAGACGACCCACGATCTTATTATGAAGTAGCAAAGAGGTTGCATAATGAAACCAAAGGCTCTGTATATATAAACCAATACTTCAATACACTTAATATTGATGCACATTATCATACTACTGGGAAAGAAATATGGGAGCAAACAAATGGCCAGATTACACATTTAGTTGCTTGTAGTGGTACCGGAGGTACTATCTCTGGTGTTGGACGATATTTAAAAGAACAAAATCCAGACATCCAAATTATTGGAATTGATGCTTATGGTTCGGTATTACAAAAATACCATCAAACAAGAGAGTTTGACCGTGATGAGATATATCCGTATCGAATAGAAGGTTTAGGTAAAAACCTAATTCCAACCGCTACAGATTTTGATACCATAGATCATTTTGAAAAAGTAAGTGATGAAAAAAGCGCACACACCGCACGTGAACTGGCAAAGACCGAAGGTCTTTTTGTTGGATATACCAGTGGTGCTGCCATGCAAGGAATCAAACAATTAGATGAAGAAGGTTTCTTTGACGCTTCTAGTAATGTAGTTGTTATTTTCCCCGATCATGGCTCACGATACATGAGTAAAGTGTATAGCGATGAATGGATGAAACAACAGGGCTTCTTCGACGCAATTAACGAAGAGAGTAATGCCATTTCTTATGTGAAATAAACAGCAAACTTATCATAGTCTAAAATTTCCGAAGTAAGTATACCTTCGGAAATTTTAGTTTTATAGAAATTTGTTTTTGTTTTTAAAAATTCTTAGCGCTATTTGTTTATTCCTTGTTTACAAGATTGTGGGCTACTATTCGCAAAATACTATGCAAAGAAAATTAAAATCAGTAGTTTTGTAGCTTATACAGAAACCAACGTATATAGATGAAAGATTTATTTGATAAGATTTATAGAGATAAAGGGCCACTTGGGAAGTGGGCTGAAGTAGCAGAAGGATATTTTGTATTTCCAAAATTGGAAGGTCCGATTTCTAATCGTATGAAATTCAACGGTAAAGAAGTGATTACATGGAGTGTGAACGATTACCTTGGATTGGCAAATGACCCAGAAGTTCGCAAAGTTGATGCAGAAGCAGCTGCAGCTTACGGTTCTGCATACCCAATGGGTGCCAGAATGATGAGTGGTCACACAGATTTGCACGAACAATTGCAAAATGAATTAGCAGCCTTTGTGAATAAAGAAGCGGCTTATTTATTGAATTTTGGGTACCAAGGAATGGTTTCTACCATTGATGCATTGGTTTCTAAAGATGATGTTATTGTATATGATGTAGACGCACATGCCTGTATTATTGATGGTGTACGTTTGCATATGGGCCAACGCTTTACTTATAAGCACAACGATATGGAAAGTATCGAGAAAAACCTAAAGCGTGCTACAAAAATGGCAGAGAAAACAGGCGGAGGAATTTTATTGATTTCTGAAGGTGTTTTTGGAATGCGTGGAGAACAAGGACGTTTAAAAGAAATCGTTGCGCTCAAGAAAAAATATAATTTCAGATTATTTGTTGATGATGCTCATGGTTTTGGAACGCTTGGTAAAACAGGTGCTGGAGCAGGTGAGGAGCAAGGTGTTCAAGATGATATAGATGTGTATTTCGCAACCTTTGCAAAATCTATGGCAAGCACAGGTGCTTTTATAGCTGGAGATGAAGAAATTATGAATTATCTAAAGTATAACCTACGATCTCAAATGTTTGCAAAGTCATTGCAAATGCAATTAGTGGTAGGAGCTTTAAAACGTTTAGATATGATGCGTTCTAGCACAAAGTATAAAGATAAGCTTTGGGAAAACGTACGTGCTTTACAAGGTGGTTTACGTCAACGTGGTTTTGATTTAGGAACCACACAAAGTTGTGTAACACCTGTGTATTTAAAAGGATCTGTACCAGAAGCAATGGCTTTGGTGAAAGATTTACGTGAAAATTATGGTGTCTTTACATCCATAGTAGTGTATCCAGTAATACCTAAAGGACTTATTTTACTTAGAATGATTCCTACGGCAACACATACCATGCAAGATATTGAAGAAACTTTAGATGCTTTCTCTGGTATTAGAGAACGTCTAGAAAATGGTACTTATAAAAGGTTGTCTGCTTCTGTAGCTGCTGCTTTTGGAGAATAAATTTTTATAGATAAACATAAAAAAACCACCTAAATAGGTGGTTTTTGTTTTTATAAAGCTTTCTTAAAAGTACTTCGTTCCTTGTGCTGTATGGGTTCATAATCTTTCCAAAGTAACTGTACAGCTGTGTTTTCTATCAATTCTGGGTTGGTTTCTACCTTATCAATTCCTTTAGCATTGAAAAGGTTTTGCATTTCTTCAAAAATAATGGCAGTAACTCCTTTTCCTTGATATTCTGGGTCAATACCAATTAAATAGAAAGCGGCGCGGTCATTCTTTTTTTGTGCTTGTAATAAATGATACCATCCTAATGGAAACAAAGAACCATTGGCTTTTTTTAATGCTTTGCTAAAAGAGGGCATTACAATAGAAAAAGCTACTAGATTCTTATCTTTATCTTGAATACATGTTATGTAATCTGGTTGTATGAAACCAAAATATTTCTCTTTGTAATAATCAATTTGGTATTGCTGAATTGGAACAAAAGTTTGTAAAGAGTTATACGTTTTATTCAACAATTCAAACATGGTATCTACATAAGGTAAAATGTCTTTTTTGCTCTTAAAATCAATAACAGAAAGTTCGTATCGTCTTTTTATAATGCTCGAAAATTTGGCTACTTTTTCTTTTATGGTAGGAGGGATGGTTAATTTATATTCTACCCAAGTGGCTTGCTTCTCAAATCCTAATTTTTCAAAATGTGCTGCATAATAAGGATATTGATACCAAGTAATCATGGTATTTAATTCATCGAAGCCTTTAGTTAAAATACCGGCTTTTTCCATATTACTAAAGCCTACAGGGCCTTCTACGTATTCTAATTGATGTTTTGCGCCAATTTCATATACTTTCTTCAGTAATGCCTTGGTTACGTTGATATCGTCTATCATGTCTAACCAACCAAAACGGACTTTCTTTTTACCAATTTTATTGATTTCTAGATGATTTACTATGGCGGCGATACGCCCCACTATGGCCCCGTCTTTATAGGCTAAATAGTAATTTGCATCTGCATTATTAAATACAGGGTTTTTAGATTTATCTAATGTTTCAAGCTCATCTTTGCTCAAGGGTGGCACCCACATATCGCAATCTTTATAAAGTTTAAAAGGAAACTTTACAAATTGGACGAGTTGTTTTTTGCTAGTTACTTCTTGTACTGTAATCATATCTCAATATTCAATCGGCAATGTATTAGGGTCTTTCTGTGCCTTCGTCATCTCCGTCATCGTCACCTTCAAAACCATCTTTTCTATTCTTCTTTTCCTTTTTTTCTTTTTTGTCTTTGTCCTTTTTGCCTTTCTTTTTATCTCTTTCGGCTCTTCTTTTCTCTCTTCCGGCTTTCCCTTTTTCTTCAATATACTCATCTTCTCCATGGAAATCAAATCGATATGAGACTCCAATACGGCCATAGGTTCTTGTAGGTGTGTCTTTTAAACTATACAAAAAAGATGCATCTACTTGCCAATCCTTTGTAATCAATGCTGCAGCACCTCCTCGTAATAAGTTGTCTGCATAGAAGTCACTATCAAAACCTTGGTTTTCTATAAATACCGAAAACCAATCAGTAACAGAGTAGGTCATGGTTACAATGTATCCGTAGGTGGGTGCCTGTGTGGTAAAACGATCGACAATGATATTGGTAACCAATACAAAACCACTTTTAAAATTATTCTGTGTTTGTACAGACACTCTAGGACTAATACTAAAGGCTTCTTCTGGGGTAAAGGGATTATCCGCTGTATCGAAATTTGCTCCCGCATACACAGAGATAGCAGGAATTAAATCTCTCCATTGAAATCTGTTGTTGGCTTTCCAGCTATATAAATTAGGACCTTCAAGATCTCTTTTTCTGTAGGGATCATACACTAAATATTTTGCGCCAAGTGTATTGCTTCTAAAATTGCTTTGTCTGTATTCTGTAGGAATAGCTCCACGAGAATCGGTTACATTATTAGATTGAAACTCACCCGTTAAGCTCACTTCTAATTCTTCTTTCCAAAATCCAAAACGTACCGAATAATCTATAGCAAAAGCACTTGCGTCTGTTTGTAATAGTCTATGATTTTCAGAACCAAATCCAAATCCTCCCTCAAATTGCAGTACATTAGTACCCACCGAGAATGCTCCTTGAGAACCGCCGGGTCTATTGTTATTTATAGTTTCGGTATACTGAGCCTCTGCGATAAAAAATGAAAAAATAGCGAGTAGGGTAAGCGAGAAAGAAAACGATTTCATACGGTCGGGTTTAACATCAAAGATATAAGATTTATCATTTATTTAATAGGCTTATACAGGCTTTTTGTAGCACTATTTGTATTTTTGAAATTTATTTTATTGATATGATTACATTCCTCAAAACGATTTTAATTATTCTGCTAGTATACTACGGGCTTAAAATAATTTTGAAACTCGCTGCTCCTTACATTATGAAATATTTTTCAAAGAAGTTAGCAGATCGTTTTGGTGCTGACTTCGGAAATATGAGACCTCCAAGTGCTTCCGAAGAAAAAGAAGGCAGCGTTACAATTGACAAAGTGCCAAACACAAAAAAAACCAGCAATACTGTTGGTGAATATGTAGATTATGAAGAAATAGACTAGCTCTTTTTGTTTTTAACAATAGTGCGCTTGTTTCTTCAATATTTTTCCTAATTTTCGATTTTTATAAATCAACTTTCTTGTATGCAAATTTCAGTTAAAAAAGTACTGCCGCATATAGTGATTTTACTACTATTTGTAATTACGTCACTATTGTATTTTAATCCAGTATTGAGTGGTAAAACTATTTTTCAAAGTGACATTGCACAACACAATGGAATGGCAAAAGAATTGCGTGATTTTAGGAAAACAAACGATTCCGAAACCTATTGGACAGATAGCGCCTTTGGAGGAATGCCAACCTACCAATTGGGTGCTCGTTATCCTCATAATTATATAAAAACACTTGACGAAACCTTGCGTTTTCTGCCTAGACCAGCAGATTATTTATTCTTGTATTTTATCGGAATGTATATCTTGTTTTTGGTGCTAAAACTCGATTATAAAATTGCTTTTTTAGGGGCTTTGGCTTTTGGTTTTTCAACTTACCTCATTATTATATTGGGTGTAGGACACAATGCAAAGGCACATGCCATCGCTTACATGCCTTTAGTACTAAGCGGAATTATCCTAACGTTTAGAGGAAAGTTTCTCTGGGGATTTTTGCTCACTACGGTTGCCATGGCATTAGAACTTACCGCCAACCATATCCAAATGACGTATTATCTATTGTTGTTGGTGCTTTGTTTGGGATTGGCCTACTTAATGGATGCCTTTAAAAAGAAACAAGTCCCACATTTTTTTAAGTCGGTAGGTATAATGGCAGTTGGAGTGTTACTTGCTTTAGGTTTAAATGCTACTAATTTGTTAGCAACTAAAGAATATGCAGATACGTCTACTCGTGGTAAAAGTGACTTAACAATTAATCCAGATGGTTCTCCAAAATTAGACACAGACGGATTAGATTATGATTACATAACGACCTATAGTTATGGAAAACTTGAAACCTTTAATTTATTGGTTCCAAGGTTTATGGGAGGGGGCTCTAGTGAATCTTTCCCAGAAAATTCTGCCACCGAAGAAGTACTTTTAAGAATGGGAGCTTCTCCGCAACAGGCAGCAGATACCCTATACCAAATCCCTCTATATTGGGGAGATCAGCCTATAGTGGCAGCACCCGCCTATATTGGTGCAGTCGTAGTTTTCTTGGCGGTATTGGCGCTATTCTTAGTAAGAGGAAGATTAAAATGGTGGATACTGGCAGGATTTACCCTAAGTCTATTATTGTCTTGGGGAAAAAATTTCAGCTTTCTAACAGATCTTTTTATTGACTATGTACCCTTGTATAATAAGTTTAGAGCAGTATCGTCCATCCAAGTAATTCTAGAACTAGTACTTCCTGTCCTTGCTATGGTTGGGTTACACCAGTTTTTTAACGATTATATTTCCGAAGAGAAAAGGAAAAAAGCATTACTATACACGATAGGAATTACGGGAGGATTGCTTGCACTTTTTGTAGTTGCAAAAGGTTCATTATTCAGTTTTGTGAGTCCGTATGATGGCGATATTATTGAAGCTATGGGAGCTCCTTTTATGGATGCTGTTCGTGAAGATAGAATGTCGTTGCTTACCATGGATGCCTTGAGAAGTCTTGTTTTTGTTTTGTTGGCGGGTGCAGCTCTTTGGTTATTTATTAGTAAGAAATTTAAGGAAACTATTACTATTGCAGTACTTGCAGCCTTGGTTGTGTTTGATTTAGTAGGAGTAGATAGACGTTATGTAAACAATGAAGATTTTGTAAACAAACGCATTATGGAACAACCGTTTCAAAAAACGGCTGCTACTTTACAATTTGAAAAAGATACAGATCGTTACAGAGTCTACGATGCAGCTAACAACGCTTTTAACAGTGCAGAAGCAAGTTATTATCATAGTTCTTTAGGGGGCTATCATGCTGCGAAACCAAGAAGGATGCAGGACATAGCAGATTTTTATATCAATCGTGGTGATATTGGGATGCTGAATATGATGAACGTTCGATACATCATTACGCGAAGTAAAAATGGGGGAGTTGTTGGACAACGGAACCCCTATGCTAATGGAAATGCTTGGTTTGTAGAAAATGTATTATTGGCATCAACTGCAGATGAAGAGATTTTGCAATTAGATAGCTTAGATACTAAGAAAATAGTAGTTATCCATAAGGAATTCTTACCACAATTGCCGGTTAAAGATATACAGCGGGATAGTACCGCAACCATAGAATTGGTGCAAGATCTTCCAAATCATTTAATATACGAAGCGGCAACAACATCTCCGCAATTGGCTGTGTTTAGTGAAATATACTATCCAAAGGGTTGGAACGCTTATATAAATGGTGTTCCAGTAGACCATATACGAGCAAATTATATTCTAAGAGCATTACCACTTCCTGAAGGGTATTCTAAAATTGAATTCAAGTTTGAACCTACTGTGGTAAAAACGGGGAGTACTATTTCATTAGTGAGTGGTGTTTTATTGTTTTTACTTCTGTTAAGCACAATATGGTTTGAGTTTAAAAAAAGGCAACAAAAACCAACAGAGTAATCTCATGAAGAAGGCACTCATTATATGTTATTATTGGCCTCCTGCGGGTGGGCCAGGAGTGCAACGATGGTTGAAATTTGCAACGTATTTACAGAGTTTTGGTATAGAACCTGTTGTTTATGTGCCAGAAAATCCAAGTTACCCAATTATAGATGAAGATATTTTGGCCGAAGTGCCAGAGGGAATTACGGTACTAAAATACCCAGTAAAAGAGCCTTATAAATTTGCAAAATTTCTTTCAAAGAAAAAGACTCAGCAAATGAGCCGTGGGATTATTTCTAAAAAGAAACCCTCGTTTATTGAAAAGGTATTGCTATTTATTAGAGGTAATTTTTTTATTCCAGACGCAAGAATAGGGTGGGTGAAGCCATCGGTTACATATTTGAAACGATACCTTTCAGAAAATAACATAGATTGCATCATTACTACTGGACCACCGCATAGTTTGCACCTTATTGGAATGCAGTTGCAAGAAGCAACCCAACTTCCATGGATTGCTGATTTTAGAGACCCTTGGACCACCATTCATTATCATGAATCATTACGGCTAACTAATATTTCAGCAAAAAAACATAAAAGATTAGAGTCGGAAGTATTACAAAAAGCAGATCACATTGTAGTGACAAGTCCTTCTACTCAAAAAGAATTTAGTGTATTAACACAAAAGCCAATTACAGTAATCACCAATGGGTACGAACCCATAGAAGGTATTACTTCTTCTTTAGATGCTTCATTTTCAATTGCTCATATAGGGTCGCTATTAACAGAGCGGAATCCAGAAATGTTATGGGAGGTGCTCTCTGAAATAGCAGCGACCGACGATGCCTTTGGTGAGGATCTGCAAATTACTCTTGCGGGTGCTGTGAGTGAAGAAGTATTAGCAAGTATTGCTTCTTATGGATTAACAAAAAGCACCATGTTAAAAGGTTATGTAAGTCATAAGGAAGCGATTCAAATGCAACACAATGCGCAAGTGTTATTGTTACTTGAAATAAATAGTGAGGCAACCAAAGCGATTATTCCTGGGAAATTGTTTGAATATTTGCAAGCCAGACGTCCTATTCTTGCTATTGGTCCCGATGGGAGTGATATGGAGAATATTATTACTACTACTCAAAGTGGGGTATATGTGAACCCAGATGAAAAAGCACGCTTAAAAGAGCATATTCTTTCTTTGTATACAGTATATGGCAAAGCTGACTTAAAGATTGATTCAAAACATATTGAATCGTATAGTAGAAAAGCATTGACGCAAAAATTAGCTGCTGTTATAGAAGCTACTTTAGGTATCTAAAAGCGAAACCCCCGCAATACAGAGTATTACAAGGGGTTTCTAACTAACCAACCAAAAATTTATTATAGTCCGCGTCCTCTTCTTGGAACTGAACTACGTGTGTTACCACGAGAATTATTTCTTGAACCAGACCTAGTAGTCGTTTTTCTAGTATTGGTATTTCTAGAAGGACGTGTAGTCTTGTTTCTAGATCCAGATCTAGTTGTTCTAGCACTAGGTTTTGGTGATCTTTGTGTTCTTACCTTTGGAGCTCTGTTTGTTTGAGCTCCTCTTCTTACATCTCTAGAACTTGGCTTAGAAGCCCTAGGAGTTTGTCTTGTAACACTTCTATTCGCTTTAGGCGCTGTACGTTTGTTTTGAGCAATCGTTCTGTTGTTTCTTCTTTCATTTCTAGAAGTAACAGTATTTGCGTTTCTTCTGTCATTTCCTCTCGTCACCACATTTCTGTTTGCTCTAGATGTGTTAGCATCCCTTGATACAGTTCTCGAATTTCTAGCTGCATTTCCATTTCTTCTATCGTTCCTTGCCGTTGCAGTAGTTGTATTTCTATAGGTATTGGTTCTTACACTGGAAGCATCTCTTCTTCCATGATTGCTTACCATACTGTTTCTTCTACCTTCTCTATAGTTTCTGTTTATTGCAGTTCTTCCATTTCTGTAATGTACTCTACTTCCCGGTCTATAAAAATCTCTTCTACAGTTGTTATATGGTTTGTTAAATCTGTTGTTGTAAAATCTAACATGGTTATAGTAGGTGTAACGTACAGGAGTATAAAATCTTCTGTAAGGAATATCCCAAACAATACAGTTGTTATAGATAGGTCTTGCATAGTATATGTGCCATGGACGGTATACATAAAATCTGTTAAAAGGGTTGATAAATCCTGTACAGTAGTCAAAATATCCATAGTTATTATAGAAAACATTAAGACCTCCAACGCGAACAATACGTCTGTTTCTGTAATTAATATCTACTGATCCTGCTTGTGTAATTCTACCGTATTCATCATAAAATACTGGAACATCTTCTACTTGAATTACTGCGCCATAATCATCGTACTGTACATACGCTTCATAATCATGTCCGCCATTAAAACTTACATTTACATTTGGTGTTGAAATAACGACTTCGGTACCGTTTTGTGGCCCTATATAAACAAAGTCAAACTGACCATCTGGGAATACTGAGAATTCAACTCCGCCTTCTGTAAAGATGTAAGCTTTGCCATCATATTTGTTATACGATGCAACTTCTGGAGTTGTTGCTTTTGCTACGTTAGCTGTGATACCTACAAAAAGGAATACTAACAATGTTTTGAAGTTTTTCATAATAAATGTATTTTCTGTACTTGCCAAATTACTGTGTTGGGCGTCGTACGATTTTACAATTACAAAGCCCGTGCCAAAAATTAAGAATGCGTTGTATCTGCTGGTTTTACTAGCTTCGGAAATATTATTGAACTATTTTGTGTTTGTTGATGAGTCGTTTTAATCTCTTGGACCCAAGAATGTTAGTTACGTTGAACTTCTGGATAAAAGAAACAGTAAACAAGACTCAAGACACAATAAGCAAGCGCCAAGACTCAAATCTACTTTTGCACAAAAAGAATACATGAATAGCTCTTTTACTCTTTCTTGAAAAATTAAAACCCGCCAGTATCTTGCGATAAAGACGGGTCTTAAAAACTAACCAACCAAAAACTTATTATGTTCTAATTCTTTCTTCTCTTCTGTGCGAATGATCATCATCGTCATGTTCAATACCATCTCTTCTGTTATTATGATGATGGTTCCAATGATCTTCATTTTGTAAATTACAATCATCGTGCCAGAAATTGTTATAGCGATTAATATATCCAAATGTATCTCTAATATCCCCAAAACGGTTGTAGGTAATCGTCATATTCCCTACACGAACTAATTGTCCTCTTTGGTACTTCATTTTTACATTTCCAATGTGTTTCACACGTCCTTTTTTACTATAGTTAATAGGAGTGTTCCCTACTTGTGTGATATATCCATATCGATCTCTTAGTATACGTAACCTTTGAGGTCTGTAATTTGTAATATAACGTACTTGATTCCTGTTGCGATTTGCTACTTGATGATTTCTACCTCTTCTGTCCCTTCTATTGTAGCGGTCTCTAGGTGACCAACGCTCCAATTGTTTAAAATGGAAATATCCATTTGTGGTTACCGTAAATAGTACGCCATTTTCTACAAAAGATATTTCTTGTGCATTGTTATAGCGATTGTGTTTTCCTGGAGTTGAAATTGCATCACTTTGGTGATTTGTAAATGCCTGTGCAGTCATCCCTACTAGAAACAAACTTGCGAGTAAAACTACTTTTTTCATAGTACTAGTATTTAAAGATTATGTCTCTTAATAAAGCCAAGAGACTTACGCTATTGGTAGTAGTAAACCAAAGCGCGTGCCAAAAACACAAACAGCTGTTTGTTAGTGTTTTATGAGTTGTTTGAAGACTATAGTTTTTCTTTTAAATACTGAGCAGTATACGATTTTTTGTTTTTTATAATCGCTTCGGGAGTGCCCTGTGCCATGATTGTTCCGCCTTTACTGCCTCCATCTTCACCTAAGTCTATAATGTGATCTGCACATTTTATAAGATCCAGATTATGTTCTACAACAATTAGCGTATGTCCTTTGTCTAATAAAGCATAAAAAGAAGCGAGTAATTTTTTAATATCATGAAAATGTAGTCCGGTAGTAGGTTCATCAAAAATAAAGAGTGTTTTGTCTTTGGTGATTCCTTTTACTAGAAATGAAGCTAATTTAATACGTTGCGCTTCACCACCAGATAGGGTAGAAGAGCTTTGTCCTAGTTGAACATAACCCAAACCTACATCTTGAAGGGGTTGTAATTTGGTAACAATGCGTTTTTGTTCTTGGTTCTTAAAGAAAGCAATGGCGTCATCTACTGTAAGACGTAAAATGTCGTCTATGTTTTTATCACCCACTTTGACTTCTAAAACTTCTTTTTTGAAACGTTTTCCATTACACACATCACATTCTAAATGTACATCTGCCATGAATTGCATTTCGATGGTAACTTCGCCCTCACCTTTACAGGTTTCACAACGCCCGCCGTCTACATTAAAACTAAAGTGTTTTGTTTTGTAACCTCTAATATCACTTAATTTTTGTTTTGCAAACAAACTTCGAATGTCGTCATAGGCTTTGATGTAGGTAACAGGATTCGATCTACTAGAACGGCCAATAGGGTTTTGATCAATAAACTCTACATTTTTAATATTTGAAAAATCACCTTCTAGGCTAGAAAACTGACCCGGTTTATCTCCATAGCCACCTATTTCTCTTTGTAATGCTGGGTATAGTATTTTTTTCACTAAGGTACTTTTACCACTTCCTGAAACACCAGTAACGGCTGTGAACAAACCAATAGGGAAGGTCGCATCAATATTTTTTAGGTTGTGCTGTCTCGCTCCTTTTACTTCAATAGCATTGGAATAACTTCTGCGTTTCGACGGAACTTCAATTTGTAAGCTTTCATTTAAATATCCAGCCGTAAGGGAGTCGTGTTTTAAAATTTCAGCATAGGTACCCACCGCAACCACTTCACCACCGAAGGTTCCAGCTTCTGGACCAATATCTATAATTGTATCTGCAGCTTTCATGATGTCTTCGTCATGTTCTACCACAATTACGGTATTTCCTAAATCTCTTAAAGATTGCAACACTTTTATAAGACGTTCTGTGTCTTTTGGATGCAAACCAATACTAGGCTCATCCAAAATATACATAGAACCTACAAGGCTACTTCCCAATGAGGTTGCTAAATTAATACGTTGTGATTCTCCTCCAGAAAGTGTGTTGCTTTTTCTATTTAAGGTAAGGTAGGAGAGTCCCACATCTATTAAAAAGGACAACCTATTGTTAATTTCTAACAAAAGTCGCTTTGCAATGGTAGCATCGTGCAAATTTAAAGTTAGGTCTTTAAAAAATAAGGTAACTTCCTCTAGCGGCAAGGCTACTAAGTCTTGCAGCGAAGTATTGGCTACTTTTACGTAACTGGCTTCGGGTCTTAGTCTTCTTCCTTTACAAGTACTACAGGTTGTTTTTCCTCTATACCGAGATAACATGACCCTGTTTTGAATTTTATAACTTTTACTTTCTAAAAACTTGAAAAAACTATGGAGTCCTTCAAAGTGTTCGTTTCCATCCCAAACGAGTTGCTGCTGGGCTTCGGTAAGCTCGAACCAAGGTTTATGGATAGGGAAATCAAATTTATAAGCGCTATTGACGAGTTGATCTCGATACCATCCCATACTATCGCCTCGCCATGGAAAAATAGCATTTTCATAAATTGAAAGCGCTGTGTTTGGAATCACAAGATCTTTATCAATACCAATAACATCTCCATAGCCTTCGCAAGTAGGACAGGCTCCAAATGGATTGTTGAAACTAAACAGATGCACATTCGGTTCTGTAAAAGTAATTCCATCTCGTTCAAAACGATTGTTGAATTCTGAAATATTATGGGTATCAAGCTGTTCTATGAATAAGGAACCTTTTCCTTCGTAGAATGCCATTTGTATAGCATCTGCCAAGCGATTGTAGAAATCTTCGTCATCTTTGGTAATAACACGATCTACTACTAATTGAATATCTTTTGGAAAAGAGTCCCCCTTTAGTGTGTCTATACGAACGACTTCTTCATTAATTTTTACACGCGCAAAACCTTGTTGTGCTAAGGACTTTAATTTGTTCTCCATCGTCCTACCTTCTTCTAGTACAATAGGAGTGAGGAGTAGCAATTTGGTGCCTTCTTTAAAAGTTTTTACAAATGTAATCACATCAGTAACGTTATCTTTTTTAACTTCTTCACCACTTATAGGAGAATAGGTCTTACCAATTCTGGTGTACAATAGTTTTAGGTAATCATATATTTCGGTAGAAGTCCCTACCGTAGATCTCGGGTTGGTTGCATTTACCTTTTGTTCTATGGCAATGGCAGGTGCAATTCCTTTGATGCTATCTACTTTTGGTTTGTTGAGTCTTCCTAAAAACTGTCTTGCATAACTTGAGAGGCTTTCTACGTACCTTCTTTGTCCTTCTGCATAAAGTGTGTCAAAGGCCAAACTAGACTTTCCACTACCCGAAAGACCAGTAATTACAACCAATTTATTACGAGGAATAACAACATTTATGTTTTTTAGGTTGTGTAATTTGGCACCTTTTATAATAATATTTTCCTTGGGGTCTAGTGTTTCGGTTTTCAATGTAAGGCCTTGTTAAATGAGGGTTTTCACAAATATAATACATTGCAATTTGTCTAACACATTGCAGCGCTTTTTAAGTTTAATTTAAGAAAAATGACTCTTTTTTTTGGAATTGTAAATTTATTGTTGTTATATTTACGGCTCACAACGATATAAACTAAAATTATTGCCTATAGCGTATTACTACTTTTTTTAAAATTTGATTATAACAACTAGCTGACCCAATTTAATAGTTGTTCACTTTAAAAAGTATTGATATGAGACAAAGCAAATCTACAGATGCGGTTTTAGTTACTTCGTACCTTCAAGGAGAAGAGTCTGCTCTTTCCATCCTCATCACACGTCACAAACAAAGAATTTACAGTTTTATCTATTCAAAGGTTTTTGATAGAGATGTTGCTGAAGACGTTTTTCAAGATACCTTTATTAAAGTCATAAACTCTTTAAAGAGAGGAAAATATAATGAAGAAGGTAAGTTTTTACCTTGGGTAATGCGTATCGCTCATAATTTGGTTATTGACCATTTCAGAAAGAACAATCGCATGCCTAAGTTTGAAAATAACAGCGATTTTAATATTTTTTCTGTGTTATCAGACAATGCATTAAATGCAGAAAGCACTCTTATAAAGGGTCAGGTAGAAAGTGATGTTAGACGCTTGGTTGATGAGCTTCCAGATGATCAAAGGGAAGTACTAATGATGCGTATTTACAGAGATATGAGCTTTAAAGAAATTAGCGAGCAAACAGGTGTAAGTATCAATACTGCACTGGGAAGAATGCGCTACGCACTTATTAATTTACGTAAAGTAATTGATAAACATAACATTGTGTTGACGAACTAATACAATAAATACATATTTGCATCGTTATCTTGGTAACAATAACCTCTAAAATAACATTATATGCAAAAAATGTACTCTGAAACTTCACCGTCGGGACAGGTGAATCAAAACTTAGTCCCAAAAGATGAAACAATACAGTTTCTTCTGGATTATTCTAAGGCTTTAAGTGTTATAGATTACCAAAATTTGAAGTTTGAAGCACTTCTAAACTAAACTTTGGAAAAACCCGAGACATTGTTTCGGGTTTTTTTATGCTCCATCTCTTCGGAAATATTAATATTTCCGAAGCTATTTTAAAGAATCACTTTTTCTTGCTTTTATAATACTCTTGAAGTACCGTTTTTCTTCCTATTGTTTTGGTAATGATATCTTTTTCTAAATCCCAACCCCTCGCAGGAGAATATTGACGACCATACCATATTATTTGTAAGTGTAAATCGTTCCAGGTATGCTCTGGGAATAATCGCTTTGCATCTTTTTCGGTTTGTACCACGTTTTTGCCATTCGTGAAACCCCAACGATACATAAGTCTATGAATGTGTGTGTCTACTGGGAATGCTGGAACACCAAAGGCCTGTGATATTACAACACTAGCGGTTTTATGTCCAACTGCTGGTAGTTCTTCCAATGCTTCTAAGTCGTTAGGAACTTGCCCATTATGCTTGTTGATTAAAATATGCGATAAGCCATGAATTCCTTTTGCTTTCATAGGAGATAGCCCAACGGGTTTGATGATTTCTCTAATTTCTTCAATAGTCAACTTAATCATGTCATAGGGATTATCTGCAACCTCAAACAACAAAGGCGTAATTTTATTAACCCTCACATCGGTACTTTGCGCAGACATCAATACAGCAATAAGTAAGGTATACGGATCTTTATGATCTAAGGGAATAGGAATTTCGGGATATAGCTCTTTTAACGTATTTATAACAAAGTCTACCTTTTCTTGCTTGGTCATTTGGTTTACATTTACATGAATAACATAAAACAAATTTACAAGAATGAATACACTTAAAGTAGGAGACAAGGTCCCAAATTTTACTGTAAATGATCAGGATGGAAATGCAATTTCTATGAGTGATTATAGTGATAAAAAAGTAATTGTGTTTTTCTATCCAAAAGCAAGCACGCCGGGATGTACAGCAGAGGCTTGTAATTTAAGAGACCATTACACTACACTTCAAGAGCAAGGATATGAATTGCTTGGCGTAAGTGCAGATTCTGAGAAACGTCAAACAAATTTTAGAAATAAATATGAGTTTCCTTTTCCATTACTTGCAGATACTGAGAAAGACGTTATTAATGCCTTTGGTGTTTGGGGATTAAAAAAGTTTATGGGAAAAGAGTATGATGGAATACACCGTAAAACGTTTATTGTCACCAATGGTGTTGTAGAACGTGTTATCGATAAAGTAAAAACAAAAGCCCACGCAGAACAAATTCTCGAAGGTTAACGATTACTTACAATATTATAAAACAGCAACATGTGTCAGGTTAAGCGCCCCCGAAGCTTCGGGACTTAACCTTTATGACATATGTTGCTGTTTTTATTAAGTATATATTATGCTGTATGGTTCTCTTCTATGCTACAGCTAAATAATTTTTTGTTTTTAATAATATCGGCTACTCCATTTGGTAGCATTTCCTCCCAACCAGAATCTCCTCTTTCTATCATAGCAAGTACTTCTCTGGAGAAAATATCCATAATTTCTGGATTGTAATTTTCTACATCTACTACTTTACCATTATACTTAAAGAACTTGTAAAGCTCTTTCATTCTTGGATGTACCTTTAAGTTCTCACTGGTTGTAAATACTCCATCCTTGTTTTTCATTGGGTATAAATATACCTTTAAATCTTTGAAGAATAATTTTCCAAAGGCTTCCAAGATACCACCACTTAGATGTCGGTAGTATTTTTCATCAAATATATCGACTAAGTTATTGACACCCATGGCAAGACCTAGGCGCATTTTGGTATATCTAGAAAAATATTCTACCAACTTATAATACTCTTGGAAATTTGATATCATTACCGTATGCCCTAAAGAGCATAGTAATCTAGCACGATCCATGAAGTCTTCTTCATCAATTTCACCTTCTGCCCTAAGGTTAGAAAGTGTAATCTCAAAAATGGTAACTGTCCTATCTGGATCTACCTTCGATTCATTGACAAACATATGATGTGATTTTTCAAACATATCAATGTTTACCTTGGTTACGGGTCTAAAACTACCTCGTAATGCGAGTACATTTTTCTTGTACAAAATACGTGCAGGTAAGATGTTGTTTCCATCTGGTCCAAACATAACGGCATCTGTCATACCATTTTTAATAAGCTGTAAACTCATTAAACGGTTGTCAACTTTTTCAAACTTAGGGCCTGAGAAGTTAATAGTGTCAATCTCTATTTTGTCTTTATCAATATGATCGTAGAGGTAACGAAGTAATTTTTTTGGAGTATCATGCTTGTAATAAGCCCCATAAATTAAATTAACTCCTAAGATTCCAAGCGTGTGTTGTTGTAATAAGGCTTCTGTTTCGTGGAAGCGTATGTGCAAAATAATCTCACTGTAGGCTTCGTCTGGATCTGTTTGAAAACGAATCCCTACCCAGCCATGACCTTTATATTTTTTTGCAAAATCTATGGTAGCTACCGTATTGGCGTAAGCAAAGTATATTTTATTTGGATGCTTTTCACGAAGAATACGTTCTTCAATGAGTTCCATTTCGTGTGAAAGCATTTTTTGTAAACGTGCTTCTGTTACATAACGTCCGTCTTTTTCAACACCATAAATGGCATCACTAAAGTCTTTGTCATAAGCAGAAATAGTTTTTGCAATCGTACCTGAAGCTCCTCCAGCTCTAAAAAAATTGCGCACCGTCTCTTGACCTGCTCCAATTTCAGCAAAGGTTCCGTAAATGTTTTCATTTAGGTTAATACGCAAGGCTTTGTTTCGTATGGAAGGAATCGCCTCAAATTCCTTATCTCCTTTTATAGTATCTGGCATAACTGCAGGTAATTGTTCTCTAACAAAGGTAGCAAATACAATAGCCAAACAAAAAAAATACTAGTATTTTTGTAGGAATGAAATCTCACTTAAAAGTCACTTTTTTAGGCACAGGAACTTCGCAAGGAATTCCAATTATAGGAAGCACCCATCCAGTGTGTTTAAGTGATGATCCAAGAGATAAAAGATTACGTGTTTCTGTGCTGTTAGAGTGGCACGATAAGGTCTATGTAATTGATTGCGGACCAGATTTTAGGCAGCAAATGCTTCGGGAAAATGTCTCTAAAGTTGATGCCATTTTTATTACTCATGAACATAGTGACCACACCGCTGGCTTAGATGATATTAGACCTTTTTATTTTAAGCAAGGTGATATTCCGTTTTATGCAAATGAAACTGTTTTTAAAGCCCTAAAAAGAAGGTTTGGGTATATTTTTGAAACCGAAAACAAATATCCAGGCGCACCTACCATTTCTCAACATGTTATTTCAAAAAAAGCTCCTTTTCATGTACACGGAAATGTTATCACTCCAGTAGAGGGACTGCACAATACGCTTCCAGTTTTGGGGTTTAGAATGGAAGGCTTTACCTATTTAACAGATATTAAAACAATGGAAGCTTCTGAAATAGAGAAAATTAAAGGCACAGAAGTCTTGGTCGTGAATGCCTTACGCATAGAACCACATGCTTCTCATTTTAATTTAGAAGAAGCGCTTGCCTTTATAAAAAAAGTGCAACCAAAAAAAGCGTATTTAACACATATTAGTCATTTATTAGGGTTTCATGCCAGCGTTGAAGCTAGTTTGCCCGATAATGTATTTTTAGCTTACGATGGCTTATCGATAGAAGTATCCTAAAAGAAATTAAGATTATGAAGAAAAGCATTTTTATGTACCTGTTCTTTTTTGCAGCATTGTTTATTTTGTTTCAATATGCCAATGAAAAGAGTGTTTTTGAAGCCCAAGACAAAACCATTAAGTCTTTAACAAAGCAACTTGAAACAGCAAAAGATTCGCTTACTAACATTTCCGAAGGTGTCGAAGAAGCCAATTACTTTAGCTTACAAGGCAACGAGAATGCTATCGAGTATATCGAACGTCTTGGTCTAGAAGTATCAGACGTAGAGGCTATGATTACGGATATGATTTATGATCAAAATGGTGCAAAAGGAGGGAATCCCATTATACCCCTAGAAAGTGTGAATGGCGATTTTAAGATTAATAAGATTAAGTTGCTAAACCATCGATGGATTCAAGCAGATTTCTCTGACGGGAACAATTGGGGAGAAATTATGATTGAGTATTTCTTTGATGAGAACAATAAACTTGACCTTACACCTATAAGTTCATTTTTATATTCTTCAAACTAAATATCTATTGCTTGTCTAGCCAGTTTTTAAACTCATAAAAGTTTTGAGGTGCTACTCCGTGACCTACTGGGAATTCACTGTAAGTACATTCAATGCCTAATTCTTTTAAAAAAGGCTTTGTCTTTTGAGCCCAAGCTATAGGAATAACCTGATCTACAGTGCCATGAGAAGTATAGACGTTTAAATGGCTATAGTCTTTGTTTTTAAAGCCATCAAGCAGCATATCTTCACTAATATAGCCACTTAGGCCAATAATATTCTTAATTTTTTCTGGATAGCTAAGGGCTACTGCAAAACTTAAAATGGTACCCTGACTAAAACCTAGCAATGTAATGTTTTTTGAGTCTATGTTATATTTTTCAATACAAGCATCGATGCAGGTAACGATGAGATCTCTAGCTGCAATAGCTTCTGGAACATTGTTAAATTTTCCATTTCCAGCTTCAAAATAGATGTTA
Organism: Patiriisocius sp. 208BN25-11; assembly: GCF_058147145.1. NCBI lineage: Bacteria > Pseudomonadati > Bacteroidota > Flavobacteriia > Flavobacteriales > Flavobacteriaceae > Patiriisocius > Patiriisocius sp. 208BN25-11. Next base: position 286,321 of record NZ_JBYVJY010000002.1, on the reverse strand, counting down.
TACCATGCATTGCCGTAGGGCTGTAGTGGTAATGGAGCTTTTAGTGCGATAATATGGTGTGTATCTGGTAATTCTGGAGCAAAAGAAAATAAATCGTTTTCATCACTTCCATAGCCGTGTAAAAGTATGATAGCTGGAGCATGTTCTGGAGCTCCTTTGGGTGCTTGATAATTATGTGCTAAGGGTAGTGTTTGTTTCTCCATGCTACAAAAATAAAAGATGCCACGATATGTGACATCTTTTTAAGGTAAAATATGTTGATGGTTATCTATTTTTTACCCAATCGTTTTAAACCAATCTTGAAAATAGTCTCCTAGCACAGGAACTGGTTTTTCTTCTTCTTGAACAGCACCAATAATACCCATAATCCAGAGTGCAACGGTACCTAAATGTAATATTGATAGCATACCTATGCCCGTAATGCTTATGGTAAGTGATATCGCAAATGCTACCAACATAATGCCTAACATTTGTCTTATGTGGAATGCAGCTAAAGCATTATTGTCTTTATTGTTCATAATAAATGCAATAATCCAACCAACGATAGTTAAATAGGCAATTATTGCAGTTGTTTTTCCAGGATTTGAAGTTGTTTCCATATTGAGGTTGTGTTAAATTAGATATTAAATATACCGCATCTAATTTAAAAAAGTAAACCAATCTTGGAATTTCTTACTTAAATAAGGGATGTTGGGCTCCTTATTTTGTAGCACTGTAAAAATTGAATACCCCCATAATGCAAAGGAAATCCACCATAAAACATCTCCTAAGATAGGATGAATGTAGGCCTGGGTTGTTTGCGCAATGAGTAATCCTAATACAAGACCAAACATATTTTTTATATGTGCTGTTGCAAAAGCATCTTTCTCGTCTCGGTTCATAGTATACGCTATAAACATACCTATAAAGGTGATATAGGCAATAATAGCCTTGTTTTTTCCTTTGGGTGTTGTGTTAGTCATTTAAAACAAGTTGATTGTTGTTAAAAATCCCATAGGCTTTTCCTTGTAAAGAATGCCCTAATAGTGCTGCGTTTTTAGAAGTAGTAAGGATGTCTGCTTCTGTGAATTCCCATTCTATAGAAGGATTAAACAGCGTCATGTTTGCAACTTCTCCTTCTTGAATACTGTTTTCTGAAATGTTAAACACCGATTGCTGTGTTAGCGCATGAATAGCGGTTTCTAGATCTGTTGCCTTGTGTAAAGCTCCGAAACAGCTTTCTAGTCCGATACTACCATACGCCGCATGGTCGAATTCTACTTTTTTACTTTCAATATCCATCGGGTTATGATCGCTGGTTACCATGTCTATGGTACCCTCTTTTAAACCTTTTAGCAATGTTTTGGTGTCTTTTTTAGTCCTTAGCGGAGGCATAAGCTTATAATTGGTGTCAAAACTTTCTAGCACGTCGTCGGTGAGTACTAAGTTGTTTATGGAGACACTGCAAGTAACTTGTAAACCTTTCTTTTTTGCTTTTTTAATGAGGTCCACCGAATCTGCAGTAGAAATGGTTGGGATATGTAAGGTACCGCCTGTATATTCAAGTATGTACAAATCTCTTGCAACTTGTAATGATTCTGCTAGTGATGGTATTCCTTTAAGACCAAGTAGGGTGCTATTAATATGTTCATGTACCATTCCTTTAGCAGCGATAGCTTTCTCAAAAGGAAACGATTGTACCAAACCATTGAAATTTTGAGTGTATTGTAAAGCAATTTTTAAAAGATTCGGATTTGCTATCGGACGCTTATGGTCGTAAAAACTAATGGCGCCTTCATTGTGCATATCAAATAATTCTGCCAAGTCTTTGCCATTTGAACCTTGGGTTAAGGTACCATTTGGATATATGTTTACAGCATGCTTATTTTGAGCACTGCTTAAAAAACGAATCGCTCCTTTGTTATCTGGAACTGGATGCGTATTGGTGTTTAATGCTACTCCTGTAAAACCACTTAAGGCAGCAGTTTTTAAACCATTATCGATGGTTTCTCGTTCCTCAAAGCCAGGTTCTCCAAAAGAAACTGAGCTATCAAACCATCCCTTTGAAATATGGAGGTTGGGTAATTTGATTTCTTTTACCTTGTTTTTAGGGCTGATCGTTGCAGCAATTTTTGAAATACTCCCTTTCTCAATAAGTACATCTCTTTTTTTAAGATGATGCTTGCTATTGCTATCTACAATGGTAACCGATTTTAATAATACATTCATACGACTCAATTTTTCAGGTGATATGCTAGCGCATCTTTACGCCATAACTGTATTCTATTTTTTATAAAATTTCAGAAGTAACATTTCAGCTAACAGAAACAGCAGCGCCAATAGGGCAAACCATTTCCAAAAATCTGTTATTTTATTTTCTCTTGAAATTGTTTCAAATAAACTGGAAATACTATCATGGGTGGTCACTCCGTCCCAAGTTGCTGGGTTGGCGTAACTCAAATCTCCTTCATCTCTATTGTAGTTATAGCTCACATTCTCTATAAACGTATTTCCTTTTTCAATACGAAATGTTCCTGCCTTTATAGGATTGTCTAGGGTATTAATTACTACTTTATTGGCTTTGGTTTGTTGTAATGGTATAAAGTTTACTACACTATCTTTAATGGTTAATATTTCATCTTGTACCAATCTAATAGGCACTGCAAATGTTGTAGGTGCTGCCACTGTGTAATACAGCTTCGGTAATTGTAAACTCTGTCTAGCAATATTGTACAGGGTAGGAACGATCAATGGAGAACTTATAAAATTGCTGTTGGCGTCATTAAAAGCTGCCGTTGCTACATAGCTGTTATTAGATCCTAATAAAAAAGGCTTTCCATCCTCGTAGGCTAGAATAGGAGTGGCGGTAGAAATTGTAGTGTAGTAACTATTTGTTTTTGGGAATTGAAAATTTGCCACACGCTTTTCAAATACATCTTTATACAAAGGATGGTCAAAAACAATCTTGGTTATTTTCTTTTCTTGTGCAACTTGTTCATCTAGGCTTCCTAAACCTAAATTTTTAAGCAATATATTATAGCTAGCTAACTCAGCATCTTTTGCAGGAATAATTAAGATGCTTCCTCCACTTTGTGAGAACTCAGATAACGCATTGGTAAGCGATGCAGGAATGCTTTTTAATTCGTTTAAAACAATGCAATTTTGCTCTGGTAATACACTGTAATTTACATTTCTTGCATCCAATCGTGTGTATTCGAAATCTGTATTGGTATACATGCGCTGCAAGAAGTTAGCATTACTAGCATTTATGCTAAGCACTTTTAACTTATTAGGGATGTTAATGCTGAAATATAAACTGTTGTCATAGCTAAGTCCCGCATCTGTAAGACGAATGCTTCCTTTAAAACCTTCACTGTTATCGAAATCAAAGGTAGCTGTTTTGGTTTTATTCTCGCTAAAATCTACAGCAGTCTTCGCAACAAGAGTGTTGTCATTATGTAAAGATACCGACACCGTATTTTGTGCATTCTCTTTAGCAGAGAGTACTACATTTAATTGTGTTTTACTTCCAGTAGTTGAAGCTATGTAGGCAGAGTCTATGGCTATGTTTTGAGCATCTACAGCTTTCAATTGTACTACATTTACCTTGAAATCAGTAGGTACACCTGGAAATGCTTCTTTTTGCTGAAAATCTGAAATATAAATTAACCGTTTATCTGCAGAAGCATCTTTGCTAAAAAGCAGTTCGGCTTTTAAGAGGACTTCATTGGGTGTTAATTGTTTTTGAGTGTAATCTACTTTTAATAACTCATTTTTAACTTGCTGGACAGGCGCATTTTTCTTTGCTGTATTGTTTGTAAACCAACTTAATTTGCTATTGGGTGCTAACTGCTCGTAGATATCTTGAATAGCACGTTGTAGTAAAGGACCATTTGCACCTTTGGCTTCCATACTAAAGGAGTTGTCTAAATATACTACTGTTTCTTTATTACTATTCAAGGCAGTTTTAGAAGCTTTAAAAGGCTGCGCAAAAGCAATAACAATAGCGGCAATCGCTCCCAAACGCATCAATAAGGTAAGCCACTTTTTTAATTGAGAGCTCTTACGGGTTTGGATGCTTACTTTCTTTAAAAACGCAACGTTGGTAAAGGCAACTTTTTGAAATCGTCTAAGTTGAAATAAATGAATTAAAATAGGAATAAGCAGTAAAAGAAGTGCGTAGAGAAGTTCTGGGTGTTTAAACTGCATGTATTATATTCTATTTTAGCAAAGATAAAAAACCGAAGTTAATTAAGTTGAAATTTAACTATTAATGACCTATTCCTTTTAAAATTTCTCAAAAGCTCCTAGTCCAAAGAGTGCAAAATCGTATTTAACAGGGTCTATTGGGTCCATTTTTCGGAGCACTGTATCTAATTCTAAAAGTGCTTTGGCATCATTTTGTTTTCGTTGTAAAATGCCTAATTTTCTAGCAATACCGCCGCTATGAACATCTAGAGGACAAGAAAGAATACTGGGGGATATGGATTTCCAGATACCAAAGTCAACTCCCTTATTATCTTGGCGTACCATCCATCTTAAAAACATATTGATTCTTTTGGCGGCACTGTTCTTTAACGGATCACTCACATGTTTTTGTGTTCTTGGAAGATGCGGTATCTCAAAAAAGGTCTTTTTAAATTGATGTATGGCGGGTTGTAAGCTTGCTTTGGTAGCATTTTTCATAAAAATAGCTTCTAAGCCATCATGTTGGGCATAACAATGTTGTAATGCTAGAAAGAAACAGTGTAAGTCTTCTTCGTTAAAGGTTCTGTGCACAAAACCTTTGGTGTATTTTTTATTTTTTTTTGAGTAATTTGAAATGAAATCAAAAGGGGAGTGCCCCATTATGGATAGTAATTTTTCTCCATTAGTGATAATGCTTTTTCTATTTCCCCAGGCTATGGTAGCAATTAAAAAGCCAGCAATCTCGATATCCTCTTTTTCTGAAAATTTATGGGGTATTTGAATAGGATCAGTTTCAATAAAGTCGAGGGTATTGTATTGAAAAGCTTTTTCTTCCAAAAATTCTTTTAGTGCTTTTTTTGAGAGTTTTTTCATTCTTGTAAAAATACCTAATAGTGGGTATTGTATAGCGAATTGATAAATGGTTTTTTTGTTATAAATAATATAAAGACAAAAAAAATATGAATATGGTAAAGAAGCTTCTTGTAGTAACGGTATTAGTTTTTAGTTTATTTTCTTGCAGTAATGATGATGATGGCCCAGATTCTGGATCAGATATAGCTGCAATCTTAACAGCTGACGCAGGTTTATGGCAAGTAGAAGTATTTCAAAAGAGAGAAACTGAAAGTGACGCATGGATAGATACAGATACCTGTGCAAATGATGATGTATGGCAGTTTTTAACAAATGGAGAATTATTAATTTCTCCCTATCTAGATTTATGTGATGGACAAAATCTTAATGATCTTACTGTATATGCATATGAAGTAGTCCCTGGTGTAGGATATAATTTTATTTTAAGTAATAATCAAAGAGATCTTGAAACTATAGAATTTATTGATGAAAATAGGTTCATCGTTACCTATGATAGAGGCACCCTTGATAATCCAATGGGAAGGCGTATATTCAACAAATTTTAATCAATCAGCAATACTACCATCTACCATTGTTAGTTTTCTATCTGCCATAGCAGCTAGCTCTTCGTTATGTGTAACAATAACAAAGGTTTGACCAAATTCATCCCTAAGTTTAAAAAACAAATTATGAAGGTTTTCTGCGCTTTCGGTATCTAGGTTTCCACTGGGTTCGTCTGCCAATATAATAGCTGGATTATTGATGAGGGCTCTGGCAACTGCAACACGTTGCTGTTCTCCTCCAGATAGCTCATTGGGTTTATGGTTTTCTCTATGAGATACTCCTAGAAAAGCCAAGAGTTCTTTGGCTCTTTTTTCTACTTCTTCTTTTTTTGTTTGTTTAATAAAACCAGGAATACATACATTTTCTAAGGCTGTAAATTCGGGTAATAACTGGTGAAACTGAAATATAAAGCCTAATGAGGTATTTCTGAAAGCCGCTAATTGTTTTTTATTTAGCGAGGCAAGTGATTGATTATTGATTGAAAGTTCGCCTTCATCAAAGCGATCTAAGGTACCAAGAATTTGTAATAGTGTTGTTTTACCAGCACCAGACGCTCCTACAATAGAAACAATTTCTCCTTTTTTAATATGTAAATCGACTCCTTTTAATACATGCAAGCTATCGTAGTATTTATGAATGTTTTTTGCTGTAATCATTTGCTAAGCGTTTTTTCTTGTATAAGTAACCAATGAAATCTCTGTTTTTTTTCCTTTTAACTTTTCTTCTCCAAGGTCTTTTCTTTCTATGTTTGGTGGTAATTTTAACTGCATATCGGCAAACTCCTTGGAGGCTAGAATAGAAACCCCTAAAGCATTGCAAACCGATTGAATTCGTGAAGCCGTGTTTAATACATCTCCTGAAAATACAATTTCTCGTTTAATTTGTCCAATTTCTCCTACCATAATATTTCCGAAGTGATACCCAACCTTAAAGATGGGTGAGAGACCATATTCTTTAATATATTGTTCTTTTTTAGCATGTATAGTGTCATACATACTATAATAGCATTGTATCGCATTAGATCTTTTTAAGCCTTGCTTTATTTTCCAGGAAATAACAATTTCATCTCCAACATATTGATAGACTTCGCCTCGTGTTTGCATGATTGCCGGACTAATATCTTTAAAAAAGTCTTTTAGAAAATTAAAATACTTTTCTTCTCCTAACTTTTCAGCAATACCAGTAGCATCTTTAATATCTGCAAACATAAAGATACGGCGTTCATTTTTAGGTCTAAAATATCGCCCCATTAAATAATCTGGGAATACCCCAGGACCATATTTTTTGTTGACCATCAAAATAATGAGCGTTAGCAATACAATGACAAGCCAAGTGATAAAATTTTTAATAAATAACCAACTTTTAAAAAACAAGAAAAGCTGGGCTATTACTTTTTCATCAAAATAGTCTACTCCAAACTCCTGGCTAAAGAAATACATAGCCCCAAGGCAACTTATTATAATCGCAGCAATTGTATAGAGTATCGTAATAAGAATTAAGGCTCTATAAAAAACATATTTTCTAAGAGCATATTCCATGAGATTCACGGTCAGGAATCCACCAATAAGCCCTGCCGATACATGAATTATTAAGTTGGTAGTAAACGATTGTTTAAAATCATAAGCACTAGTTAATGCGCCATTAGATTTCAATAAATAATAGTCGTAAAAGAAAATCAAGTTTGAAATAAGACTCCAAGCGATAAATATTGCAAAAGCTCTTCGTACATAATACCAAAGTTCTCTTGAGTTGATTTTGGATCGTTTAATTGCCATTAGCAATTTTTGTATTTATCATGTAAGCCAATACCATTCATAACCATGGGTTTTATTTTTTCTAATCTACGTAATTTTGTGGCATCTAGTTTTGCTTCGGAAATATAACCTGCATATTCTTTTTGTTTTCCTAAACTTAATTCTTTAAAATGAGTTGCTAAGTCAGGAGACGAAGTAAATGCATCTTTCAGTATTTCTGGTAGTAGTAGCTTTTTTCTTTTAGGTTTGATCTCTTTTCCGTCTTTACAATTTTGAATCGCCTCAAGAGTATATTTTTTTAATATTTCAGTAGCAAAAACATCTCCCTTTTTTATTCTCCAATGTCTTAGTCCTTTTGTCTTTCCTTCTTGGGCATTGATTAATATTTGGTGAGGGTCTTTTAGAAAAACGCCTTGGTGAAACCAAATACCTAGATGCTGTTTAAATCCCATCATACCCACCACAATCTTTTTGTTTATGGTGTATGCAGGAGCACCCCATTTAATTTCTTCTACCAATTCTGTTTCAAGAAATACCTCTCGAATCATAGAAATTTCTTCACTCCATTGTGATTGTTTTTCGATAAAGGCAGTTACTTTTTCTGAAATATTCATAGCCAGAAGGGTTTTGTTACATAGACTATTTATCAAGTATCATGATGCCTTCTAATGGATTTTTACTATTACTATCTCCAATTTCATCTAAGGCATCAAAGAAATAAGTTTGTTGTCTTGTAGTGACTATTTGATTTAAGGCTTCGGCAAGTAGTGGTTCATTGATATCTCCCAACTGACCTAAGTTTGCATAATCTTCTCTAAGTGCTACGTCTGGAACTAACCCATCAATATAATCGGTATTTCCAGCCGCATTTGCAGTTTTAAATACGAGCGGTAGCATTGCATATGTGTGATTCGGATTAGCTTGCGAACGACTAAAATTAGGTGCTGGAGCATCGTAGAGTAGGAAAGAGGCTTGAAATTTACCAGTAGTATTGTCACCTACTTGTACTACATTTATGTATGGGCTTAATCCATTAATAACTAATTCACTTGCAGATGCAGAACGCGAAGTCGTAAGAATAAATACCTCGTCAAGATTCAAACTATTGATAGCCTCGCCATTGCTTATTTCGGTATTGAACAATCCAGGATTTGCGTAGGCTTCTTGTCTATCCTCATTCCATTGTTCTGTGTAGAATACTTGACCATTAAATTGTCCTGTAATCATGGACGACAAATCCACAGCAGTTTCTACAGAACCTCCACCATTATATCGTAAATCAAGTACTAGATGCTGTATGCCTTCGTTTTTAAACTGTCCGAAGGCAGCATTTAATTCTGGATCAAAATTACGGGTAAATCCATTGTACATTAAATATCCAACTTTCTCTCCACCGATTGTAAAGGTTCGGGTAATGTGTACTGGGTTTTCGGTGTATTCGGTCTTTGTTAGTTCTATACTCTCTGATGTAGGTGTAATAGTCTCTCCATCAAAAGTTGCCAAGCCTATGGTGTATGTGTCTGGATCTAATAAGCTACTAAAATTATCTTCATTGATTTGTTGCCCGTTAATAGTATTAAAAATATCACCGCGCTCTAAATCTTTTGAGGCAGCATCTGTGTTGGGTAATATGTATCTTACATACCCAAAAACATTTCCGCTTTCATCAGGATAGCGTATCAATCCGAATTCCATACCATTGTTTAGCGTAACACCACTTAATGCATTTTCAAGCGATATGTAGTCATCTACTAAAATACTAAAACGATCTTGGTCAGATTTTAAATACTCAAAGAGGCTTTCTGGTGAATCATAGTTATTTAAAAAGTTATTTTTTGCTTCTTCTGTGGTAAAAGCATTATTTGCTAACTCTGGCGTATCTGCCTTGTATAAATAGAAGAAGTTTAATCCGCGATAAATAAAATCCTGTATGTCAAGATTTGATGCCGGAGTTATGTTGTCGTCTAAATCTTCAAAACAACTCACACACAGTACTAAGGAGGCTAAAAGGGAAATATAAAATAACTTTTTCATAATGCTTTTTATAAGTAGTATTTAAACTACCAAAATACTTACATTATTGCAGAAGATAAAATGTTCTTTGTTTTTTATGATTTCTATTTAAAATCACTAGCTCTAAGAATTTTTTAAATAGAAAACTCCTATTGTAAATTATATAAAAGCACTATTTTTTCGAAATCAAATTTGCGAGTCAATTTCGTTACTTTATTAAAATTCTATGAGAAGCTCTAGTTTTAAAATTCCCGAAGTGTAAAGTCATAAAAGTTTAAGAACTTTTCTTAAAAAGATATTTTACGTTATTGTAATCAATAAAATAGGTGATTCTTAAGGATACGGTATTCTGTATGGGTTGGTTAAATAACGTATTTAAGCTTTCTGTATAACCAATAGTAGATTGGTTGTCGTTATTAAAAATCTGGTTTCTATAGAGCAGACTAGCTTCACTACCTGGTGCAAAACGCCACCTAAAACTCAAATCAAGATTCCATATATTGAAATTTCTGTTTGGGTCATTGTCCTCTGTGATTTCGTAGTCTATAAGGTTTCTAGTACCATTGTCATTTAAATCAAAAAATGCGTTGTCACTATAATCTACAGCTGTCCAGAAGTTTCTAAAACGCAAGTCAATGGCTTTATACGGATCAAAGTTATAACTCGCTGTCAATGAGTTTTCAATAGTTTCTATATCTCTCTGTCCAAAAAAGACATCGGTTTCTGTATTGTCTATATACCCAAACTGATTATTTCTCTTTGAGTACTCCGAATTGATAATCACCAAGAATTTATCTGAAAAACGATATCTCGGAGAAAAGTCGATAAAGTATTGACGTTGTGGCTGGTCATAATCTTTTCTGTGTCCAATTCCTAGATCAAAAGCAAATCGTTTTCTATAATCTGTAGAAACAAAAACTCTTCCCCCAAGACTTCTAGAAAAGGTTACAAATTTGCCAGGAACACGTGGTTCGAAATAATCATCACGAGCTGTTCTATAATCAGCAAATCCACCAAATGCGAGTCTAGACCGCATTGCAAAAAAGATATTTAATCTATAACTATCACCTGTAGTTACATTAGGGTCATACAATCGGCTATGTCTCGCCGTAAACTGAAAACGGTATTTGTTGAAAATTTTGGTGGGCTCAAAATTTTCATAAGAGAGTCCTGCAACAAAGTTATTGAAGTTATTGCGTCTATTTAGTCCTAGGTCATTTATATCATAGGTAGTATTAGAAAAATCATGTCCGACACGATATCTAAACCTTCCTTTTATTCTTGCGAAGTCGAGTTCTGACAAAAACCCAGAACGATATCCTGTGTCTAGGTTTACATTACTTACAATGGCTCTTCCTGACGCATTGTATCTATTTTGTTTGTCAGTAACATCAAAAGCTAGTGCAGAGGTATTGGCATCTCTAAAACCACCATCCCTTGTTACATTGGTATTGATTAGTGAAATAGATGAGTTATCATTAAACTGTTGGTCTAATACAAAGATGTTGTAGTTTGATAAAGGCTCTACGAGTACTTCTCTAACAGCTCCTGTTTCTTCATTTTTGACAGTGGCGTAGGTGTTTTCGGTAATGGCATTAAAAAAGCCAACCCCAAGTTTATCTTTAGTTCTTCCTGAAATTTTAATAGCATTTAACAAATTAACACGATCGGGAAATTCTTCTACAACCTCATTATCCTCTAAATCTGTTACCTCTCCCGTAGGTGCACTTCCAACACGTCTTGAGAAAAATACACGACCTATATTAAATAGCTCTGTACCTTCTGTAAAGAATTGACGTTGTTCGTCAAAGGTTTGTTCAAACGGACCTAGATTTAAAGTAACTTCATCGAAGGCAGCTTGACCAAAATCTGGAATAAGCGTGGCATCAAGGGTAAAACTATCACTCAAGCCATATTTAACATCCATTCCAGCGCTAAAGCTTGTATCGGTTTCTCCATCAAACGAAGCCACTACACCTTGCGCAAAGGGAAATAAGGTTAAACGAATAGGAGGGTCAATGTTTTTAACACCTACTACAGGTGCGTTATATAATGTACCTCTACCTTTTGTGATGTCAATTGGAGCAAAAGAATGTGTTTCATTAATATTAATGATTCTTCTATAAAAATTGATACTCCAGTTTTGAGTTTCAACTTCAGGAAAACGAAGTGCATTATAGGGTATTTTAAATTCTGCATACCAACCATTGGTGTCTTTTGAAATTTTCCCTTCAAATACAACATTGTATCCTAAATCTTCATTGTTGATAGAAATTTTAGAATCAAATATGGTCCCTGCACTCGTAACACCAAAACGAGTTTCGTTTATACCGTCATTGTAGGTGTTCAAGGCAACTGCGATAAAATCGGCTTGGGCACTTAAATCGTCTCTTTGAGAAAACTGACTTGCCGTATTCTCAATATCTGGATCATTCATGTAAGCAGCTACATATACAGCTTTGTCATCGTAGGCCATTTGCACTTTGGTTTCATAGCCTACAGGAATATCGCCATCGGTACCAGGTTGCAGCATATTAAAATTTCCGAAGGAAGGCAAGGTTTCCCAAATGGCATCGTCTAAATAACCATCAATCTTGGGAGCATCAGAAATTCGAGTAGCAGTAAGTATTTTTTTCTCTTGAGCTGCGAGTTGAGTTGTGTGCAACATACACACGAGAAAAAGGACTATATAACGCATAGATTTAGCACTGCTTGATGGGGATTGGTTAAAAAAGTAAAACTGCAAATCTAGGTGTATGCAAAGGCTACTTTTATTAATAAAAAGTTAAAAAGAATTTGAATTATTTATAGAGTGTTAAATTATGTAACTTCGTTTAAGTTATGAGTAATAGTATTGAACAAGCAATTTTTGCTAACGGATGCTTTTGGTGTACAGAAGCAGTTTTTCAACGTTTAGAGGGTGTGCATGACGTGGTCTCTGGGTATACTGGAGGTAGGATTAAAAATCCAGCATACAGAGAAGTATGTCAGGGTAGAACTGGCCATGCAGAAGGAATACAAATTGATTTTGACCCCAGCGTTATATCATTTGCAACCTTACTGGAAGTCTTTTTTGCAACCCATGATCCCACCACATTAAACAGACAGGGAAACGATGTTGGAACACAATATAGAAGCGCTATTTTTTATACAAGTGAAACACAAAAGGAGCAATCTCTTGCGTTTATTGAAGCGCTTACAAATGCCAAAGTGTTTTCAGACCCTATTGTTACAGAGGTGAGTCCATTAGATGTATTTTATATGGCAGAAGCTGCGCATCATGAATATTACAACCAAAATAAAGAACAGCCCTACTGTCAATTTATCATAACACCTAAAATTGATAAAATAAAGCAGTATTTTGCAGATAAACTTAAACAAGACTAGATGGGGAATTATAGATTTTTTGAAGAATATAACCAAGAAACCACTGAGGATCTTAAACAAAAATTTTCTGAAATACTTGATGGGTTAGGAGAAGATATCACTCGTGAAGGAATTGTGAAAACTCCCGAACGTGCTTCAAAGGCAATGCAGTTTTTAACGCAGGGATATGATCAAGATCCTGCAGCAATTCTACGGGGAGCTATGTTTGCAGAAGATTATAACGACATGGTAATTATAAAAGACATTGAGTTATACTCACTCTGCGAACACCACATGTTGCCTTTTTTTGGGAAAGCTCATATTGCATATATTCCTAATGGACACATCGTTGGTCTTAGTAAAATACCGCGTGTGGTTGATGTTTTTGCTAGAAGACTTCAAGTACAAGAGCGACTTACCCATGATATTTTAGAGTGCATTAATAGTACTTTAAAGCCAGAAGGTGTTGCTGTAGTAATAGAGGCAAGTCATATGTGTATGATGATGCGAGGAGTCCAAAAACAAAATAGTGTCACAACAACATCTGGGTTTCGAGGACAGTTCGAAAAAATTGAAACTCGAAATGAGTTTTTAAAGCTTATTAGCAATGATTTAGCTTAATCTTGCGTTGTAACATTTCAGCACATAACCCTACCTATACTATTGTACTAAGGTAGATAGCCATTTTCTTGGAACAGTTATTGCTTTTTATATTTTAAAATAACCTATTTTGGAATTTTTGTATTTCTGAAATTTTAAAACACAACACAATGAACAAATCAAAACTATTTAGACGCGGACTATTATACGATGCTATTGGTATGGCAACTGCTTTTATTCCTGTAGCGGGTCCTTTTCTAGATATACTTTGGGCACCTTACGCTTCAAAGAAAATGAGTGAGATGTATGATGGGAAAGAAGGAAAAATAGCTTCGGCTATTGTATTTCTTGAAGAGATATTACCGATGACCGATTTTATTCCAACATTCACATTAATGTGGTTGTATACTTTTGTTTGGAAAAAGGACACCAATAAAATGCAGTCTATAGAAGTAGAGATAAAAGATTAATTTTTTTAATCTCTTAATAGGAATCCTAATTTCATACTTCTGAGCATTTTTTTCTCAAAGGCCCAGAAAAATTCAAATTCACCAAAAAGCCATCCAAAAAACACCAAAAGTATTTGGTACACAGGAAAAACAATCAAAATTCTAATGGGCCAATAGATGTACCATTGTAGTTCTTTTGTAATGCCTATGTATTCTGTAATTGGTCCAGCTAATTTGGCAGCACTACTTCCTGTAATAGAAAATACAATAAATACAACAGCTAATCTCCAATTAGAATGGATATTCCAACGCTCTTTTAATTTTTTCACTTGAGTTTTTGATTGTATTTGTATTCAAAGAATTGAAAGTAGTTAAATAGTAAGTAATTCACTTCTTTGCCATAACGAACTGTGGGGTCGTAATTAATTTCTTGTGGGTATAGGTCTCTAGAACGCGCTATATCTCTTACGCGTCGGTTATATTCACGAACGTAAAAATCATTTTTCCTTTCTAAAAATGTTGTTGAGTAATACTCGGCGTTAGGTTGCGTATTGAGATACCGATCAAATCCTTGTTCTAAAATAATGATTTCGTATTCTAATGTATCATTTGCAATGACTATCGTGTCCATTTTATCACCCACAGCAGTGCCTGTAGTAACTGTATTCTTACTAGAATTACAACTTACAAGACAACCAAAAATGATTAAAAATGCAAAAAGATATTTCATGGCAATACAAAGGTACTATAATCGCTTGTAAATAATAGTTTTGTTCATAAAAAAACCACTTCGATATGAAGTGGTTTTATAGTTTGAATCGGGGATTTTATTTGCCAAAGAGTCCACCTAAAAGACCGCCTAATCCGCCGCCTTTTGATTTTCCTCCGCCTAGAACCATTCCAGCAATGTCGTCAATAACACTTCCGTCATTGTCGCCATCCAAAATAGATTCTATTAAGCTTTGTTGTTTTGGTTGAGATTCACCGCCACCCATAAGACCGCCAAGTAGATCTCCAATACCATTCGAAGATGATACATTTTGTTGTCTTGTTTGTTTTCCTAGCATTCCAAGTAAAACAGGTGCTGCTACTTGTAGCATTTGCATAACACCATTGGTGTCTACTCCAGATTTGCGTGAAACTGCACCCACAACATTATCTTGTGAGCCTCCTAGTACATGGCCTAAAATACCAAGACCATCTTGTTTTACGCTTTCATCGACTCCTCCAGAGAATAAACCTCCAAGATTATCTAAGATGCTACCATCGTGTTTGCCATTTAGGGCATTCATAAGTCCTTCGGCGCCTTGAGGACTGCTAGCATTTCGTTTCATTGCACCCATTAACAAAGGTAGTGCTGCAGTTAAAGCAGAAGCAGTTTTATCTGCTGGTTGATTTGTTTCTTGACTAAGTCCACCAATTAGTTGGCGTCCCATGTCACTGTTTAATAAGTCTAAAATTCCCGACATTGTAATACATTTTAAAGTTTATAATCAATATACTAAAAATAGCGCAGATTTTTATGTAGTAGAAAGGTTTTAATGTTTATTTCAGTTTTAAACGAATCATTTCTAAGCCCTTTTCGTTTAAAAGCAAAATAGTTCCTTTATCTAGCTCTTTTAGGTTCACTACATTTGATAAAGCATTGATGAATTTTTTTTCTATTTCATTTTTGTCATTTTGCGGACAATACTTTTTTGTTTTGCTAATCTTAGAAAAAGTTACTTTATTTTTTTCTTGTGTGTAACTGCCAAAAAAATTATTACAACCAGCAAATCCTGATACACTCTTTTCTTTAGTATTGAAAGTTATACTTAAAGCAGCGTTAGTGATATCTTTTTCGTTTATTTCCAAGACTAAATATTCTGAATCAAGAGTTGTGTCTTTCACAGTTTTTTTTGTTGAGTTACAATTAGAAAAAGCAAATAATATAATAATAAATGGTATTGTTTTCATGTAAAAGTTTTTTTAAAGCAAAATGCGAGTGATGATATATCACTCGCATTTTTATAGTTATACGAAGTGTAACCTTATTGTTTAATAAACTTCAAAGTAGTTACAGTGTTTGTTTTGTTATCTTTTAATCTAATAAAGTATATACCTGTACCGTAAGATGAAATGTCAATTGCATTTTCTTGTGATACAAAAGTATTAGCAGTTAATACTTGACCTGCAATGTTGCTAATACTAAACGAAACTTCAGGAGCTGAAATACCAATGTTTACATTTAAGATATTAGAGGTAGGGTTAGGGTACAATGCAATCGAATTACTAAGAGTTACATCATTTATTGCTAATGTTTCGCTAGTTTTAAATTCGGTTGTTTCGGCATCACCAAATTCGCCACCTTCAAAAATTACTTCTCCAATATTGGTTCTAAGCTCGTAAGCTCCTATACCAAAACCACAGCATATTCCATCGCCAGCTGTATCAAAAATTTCAAACTCATAACATTCATCTAGATCTACATTAAATGTTTCTATAAAAGTAGTGTTATCATCTGTATTTTCTTGATAAGGTCCGCCATCATATAAAACAGTACCATCTAGTTTTCTAAATTCCCAAGTAGTTTCTTGTGCCCAATCATCTGTAAGTAATTCTAATATTACTTGTTCTGCAGAGTATTCATTCTCAGTTAAAGCAATATCAAATTCATTAGTGCTCGTATCGTTTGAACTATTTTGATCATTTCCGCCATTTACATCAACTAGTGTTACAGTTAGCGTATGTGTTCCTTCAGATAATACAACAGATGGAAGATTAAAAATTTCATTTTCATTTTGAGCTAATGATCCACTAAAGTTAATAGTCTCTAATGTACCACCATCTAATTGCCATGTAATGGTAGCCGAAGTAATAGTGTTTGAACCATTATTAGAAAGAGAAATAGAAGGCGCAACTTCTGTACTTCCACATGTAGTATCTGGAATAGAAGATGAGACAGATCCATCTAGAGCTAATACTTCAAAAGGAGGAAAGCTTTCTAGAGTTTCAGGATTTGTTCCAGTAGGATCTAACCAATCTTCTAATCTTGTTGAAGCAGAAGAGCCGTTATCCCATGATACAGCAAATCTCCCATAATAATCAAAAGCGTTATTATCATTTGTTCCAGAACAAGCAGCAGCACCACCATAAAGTTGACCAATAATTTTACCTTCATGATCAAAGAGTGGAGAACCAGAAGATCCAGGTTCTGTTACACCAAGTTCCCAGCCTTGTCCGCTTCCACCTAGTATTTCCCATGTTTGAGCTCCAGCATTTACCTCTTTTGAAGGGGCATCATCATCTCTACATATTTTCATGATATCACCAGAAGGATGATGAATTCCTACTGTAAAGTCAGGAACATCATCAGTTCTATCCCAGCCAGCAAATACACGATCCCAATCTGAAGGAATCGGGTTGTTAATTTCTACCAAACAAAAATCAGCGTTGCTACTTCTTGCTCTTAATTGAGCACCACTGATGGTTAAGTTTGTTGGTCCATTATCACTTGCTTCAGTTTCAGCGCATATAGGGTTTGGACTAATCCATCCAAATCTAAAAGCCCATGAGCTTGGGTTGCTAAAGCAGTGATTTGCTGTTAAGAAATATGGTGTGCCGTCATTTGCTGTGTTGTTTACTAAGGCACCACTACAAAAACCACTTCCTCCTGATAAAAGAATTCCAACAGATTTTTTGTTGTGATCTTTTAACATAGACCAGTCATTACCAATCGGGCAATTAACATCTAGGTTACAGTTTCCAGAGTCATTCAAACCTTTTGCGGCTTGGAATGTTTCAGCATTTCTATACCCGTGAGTAGCTTTGGCAATATGAAGTCTTCCTTGACCTTGAACATTTGCAGGCTCTAAGTATTCAATCCAAACTTTCTCTCCTTTTACTAGCCATGTACCTAAAACGCCATCTTCGTTATTTTCAACATTCGTATAGGCTCCTAGTAAATCAGTATGCTCATCATTATATAAGTATACAGTACCTCCTTCTGGAAGGAAGAAATCATCGAAAATGAAATTCATAGATAAGGCACCTTTAGATTCTATAGGGAGTCTCCATATTCTATCACCATTTTCTAGAGTTGTCCAAACTCCATCATTTAATCCGAAGTCAACACTGTGCATATATCCAAAGCGCCAGGGTCTATCAAATGCTTGGTCATTTACAGCATCTTCTTGTTTAACTTGTTCTAGATTAAAACTAGGAAGTTCTCTAGCGTTAATTTCATTTTGATCATTTAAAAGTTTCCAACTTAATGGAGTTCCTTGGTTTGTGACTTGTGCAGATGCCGCAAAAGAAAAAATCATTGTGAGTACAAATAATATTTTTTTCATAACATGAATTTTTTGTGAAAATAATACTATTTATTGAAATATTGTAATTATTTGTGATGCCAATTCTGTCCCAATTCTATCCTGTGCTTCATTAGTTGCGGCTCCAATATGAGGACTCAAAGATATTTTATGATTCATAAGTACTTTTATCTCTGGTGTTGGTTCTTTTTCAAAAGTATCTAAACCAGCAAAAGATAGTTTTCCTTTATCTAAAGCATCTACTAAGGCAACTTCATCAATGACACCACCTCTGGCAGCGTTGATAATAGCAGCACCATCTTTCATTTTTGCTATTTCTTCTTTGCCAATAATATAGTCTTTTTGTGCTGGAACATGTAATGTTATAAAATCACTATGTTGAATTAATTGATCAACTGGCTCTGTTTTTATTTTTAAAGTTGTTTGTTGCCCATCATAGAAATCTAATGTAATATCTGCTTCACCAACATAATTATCGCTAGCGATTACTTTCATACCACATCCTAATGCAATTTTGGCAACCTCACGACCAATACGTCCAAAACCAATAATACCAATGGTCTTACCACGTAATTCTGCTCCTTTAGCATAATTCTTTTTTAGAGCTTTAAATTGAGTGTCCCCATCTAAAGGCATGTTTCTGTTCGCATCGTACAAATATCGAACCCCTCCAAATAAATGCGCAAATACTAATTCTGCAACAGAAGAAGAGGATGCTGCCGGAGTGTTAATTACATGCAATCCTTTTTCTCTTGCGTAACTAACATCAATATTATCCATACCAACACCACCACGCCCTATCACTTTTAGGCTAGGGCAGGCGTCTATTAATTCTTTTCTTGCTGTAGTTGCACTTCTCACCAATAGCACAGTGATATTGTGTTCATTGATATAGTTTGCTAACTGTTCTTGCGCTACTTTGGTCGTAAAGACTTCAAAACCTGCTGCTGTTAATGTATCAATTCCAGATTGTGATACGCCGTCGTTTGCTAATATTTTCATGAAAAACTTGTTTTTCATTCCCGTGAAAACGGGAATCTACTTTGATTATTTTTTATTTTTATAACTATATGAGTTTTGTTTGATTTGGAGCTCACTACTCACTACTCATTACTCAAAACTATTTCATTTACCCTCTTCGTTCTAATTCTTGCATCACGTCTACCAATACTTGAACACTCTCTACAGATAGTGCATTGTACATAGATGCTCTATAACCACCAACACTTCTGTGACCGTTAAGTCCGTTAATACCAGCATCGTTCCACATCGTGTCGAAAGTGGCTTTTAAATTCTCATCGGTTAACGTAAAGGTTGCATTCATTTTTGAACGATCTTCCTTTTGAGCCACAAACCCAGTAAATAATGGATTGCGATCTATTTCGTTGTATAAAATTTCAGCTTTCTTAATATTGATCTTTTCAATGGCAGCAATACCACCAAGTTCTTTTAACCACTCTAACGTGAGCATAGAAACATATACTGGGAATACAGCTGGTGTATTAAACATACTGTCTTTGGCAATGTGTACTTTATAGTCTAACATAGATGGAATCTGTCTAGAAACCTTTCCTAAGATATCTTCTTTAACAACGACCAGCGTTGTTCCAGCAGGGCCCATATTTTTTTGTGCTCCAGCGTAGATCATATCAAACTGACTGAAATCTAATTTGCGAGAGAAAATATCGCTACTCATATCGCAAATTAACGGACAATCAGTTTTTGGAAACGTATTCATTTGCGTTCCAAAAATAGTGTTGTTACTTGTACAGTGAAAAAAATCTAATCCACTAGGCACCATATAATCTTTCGGAATATAATTAAAATTGGCTTCTTTAGAAGAGGCAACTTCAACCACATTGCCAAATAGTTTAGCTTCTTTAATAGCCTTATCAGACCAAGTTCCTGTATTGGTATACCCAGCTTTGTTTTCTAATAAGTTATAGGCTACCATTAAAAATTCCATACTAGCACCTCCTTGTAAAAACAATGCTTTGTAGCCTTTGTCTTGAAGTCCTAAATGTTCTAAGGCTAGTGCACGTGCACGTTCCATAACGTTTACAAAATTCTTACTACGATGCGAAATTTCGATTAATGACAAATCAAGATTGTCAAAATTTAAAACCGCTTTACTTGCTTGTGCTAATACCGATTGAGGTAGAATGCATGGTCCTGCGCTAAAATTATGTTTTTTCATGAGGTGTTGTTTTGTGTTGCAAAGATGTAAAATATAGGAAAAAATTCGAGCTATTTATTCTTAAGTTATTATAATGATATTAAGAATTTTATGGTGTCAACGCCATCTGCATAATCCCATAGATTTGGAGTTTGTGCAACCCCAAACTGAATGTCTTCTTTAGAGACGATACATTGTATTTGATCTTTTTGAGTTTCTAATTGTTCACGTACTTCAGAAAGCGCTTTGTAACGCTCATAAAATACCACAGAAATAGGAGAGGAGAAGCCTGTGTCTTCTTTAAGGAGCATAAATTCGTTATCAAATAATTTGATGTCACTCATTAAATATACCGCCTTATTATAATCGTAATTATTAATGTATTTATGATTGTTAATGACTTCTTTCCAAGAAAACATACCATTAAAAAAATGATCTAAGTTGTAGTCTTCAGGAAGGTACACTTTAGAAACATTTCGACATCCTAATCCAAAATAACGATACACATCATCTGCCAATGCCTCCATTTCTTCAGGGGTTTCTTCCCCAGTGATGATTGCCACCGCATTTCTGTTTTTACGAATGATATGTGGATATTTCCCAAAATAATGCTCAAAATAGGTTGCCGTATTATTGCTTCCTGTTGCTATTACAGCATCAAAATCACTTAGCTTTTCTTTGGTGAACGAAATATAGTTTTTAAATTCAGGAGTCACTGCACACAGATACTCTGCTAAAAATGGGAGCAATCTTTTATCATTTGAAGAAAGTTTCGCTTGCACCTTATGACCAGTAATAAGTACCGATAAAAAATCGTGAAAGCCTACCAAAGGAATATTACCCGCCATCACAATGGCAATAGTTTTAGGATTTTTTTCTTCGCAAATTTTATAGCTCGACATCCATTTTGTTAACTGTTCAAGGGTCAAAGCCTCACTCCAACTTTTGCATGCAAAGGCTAAGTTATCTGAAGTAAACCAAGTATTTTCATGATGTGCCGAATGTAAGGTGTGTTGCATTTCTTCAAAAAATAAATCGTTTTGAAGTACGCTGTTGTCCTTTTGAGGTGTCTCGGAAGCAAATTGTTTTAGAAACTTCCCAAGTTCAATAAATGCGTTTATTCTTTCTTGTACTGTCATGTGGTTCACTAAAAGTTGCAAAGGTAGAAAATCTTAGAGGATGGCGAGCTTATATATACAGGAGAAACTAAATATTTTCCCAATTTTTAGTGATGTGTTTGTCAATACCATTACTAGACCTTAAATTTGCATAAATTAAAGAAAATACCCCATGGCAATTATTATAACAGACGAATGTATTAACTGCGGTGCTTGCGAGCCTGAATGTCCAAATACTGCTATCTACGAAGGTGCAGACGATTGGCGTTATGCAGATGGAACCGATTTAGACGGTAGCATTGTATTGCCAAACGGAAAAGCAGTAGATGCTAACGAAACCCAAGAGCCTGTTAGTGATGAGATTTATTATATCGTTGCCGATAAGTGTACCGAGTGTAAAGGATTTCATGAAGAGCCTCAGTGTGCGGCAGTTTGCCCAGTAGATTGCTGTGTACCAGATGAAGATAATGTAGAGTCAGAAGAAGTATTGCTTGGGAAGCAAGCATTTATGCATCACAAATAGACCGCTTCGCTGTTAGACCGTTTGCTTCGCTCACTGATAGAAGTTAGACCGCCTTGCTCCTCCGCTAAAGCTATGGCGTCAGGCGGACGGCTGATAGACAAAAAAAAATGCGCTGTTTTACAGCGCATTTTTTTTCATTTTCTAACAGCTTCTGTAGTGGTTTACCACACAGAAAAGCGGTCTAACAAGGAGCGAAGCGACTGGTCTAACTTCTAACAGCGCAGCGGTCTTACTTGATTTTCTTCCAGATTTTAACAAGTACCCCTCCAGAAATAATAGAGACAGCACTCAGCAATAGTGCAGTAGTCGTTTTTCCGTAGATAAAGTATCCTGTGGCAAATAAGAAACTGTAGGTACCTATAACGCCCAATAGAAATGCGAGGATTTTGTACTGTATGTTATGAAACTTACTTTCTTCGCCAAAGATCAAACTTTCAAAAGAGGCTAGGGTATCAGCATCGGTTGGTTTAGTGAGTATTGTTACTAGAATCCATCCAATAGTAGTAATGACTACACCAATAATTAATTGCCAATATCCAGCCAACTCAAACAAAGGAGTGTCTAGTTTTTTGTTGACAAAGAAAAAGACAGCTATTATAAAAGAGATAGCCATTGCAGCAATCTCACTATACGGATTAATGCGCTTCCAGAACCATCGTAAAATAAATAATAATCCAGTTCCAGCACCGATTTGCAATAGTAAATCAAACACATCTTTGGCAGATTTCAAGTAGAAAGAAAATAAAGCAGCACAAATCATTAAGGCGACTGTTGCAATTCTCCCTACCAATACTTTTTGTTTTTCAGAGGCCTCTTGATTAATAAAGCGTCCGTAAAAATCGTTTACTATATAGGAGCTTCCCCAGTTTAATTGTGTTGAGATGGTGCTCATAAATGCAGCGATAAGTGAAGTCATTACAATTCCAATGAGTCCTGCGGGTAGGTAAGTCATCATAGCTGCATAGGCAACATCATCTCCCTGCATTTCTGGGCTCAAGCCTGGAAAGGCTGTAGCAATGCTTTCTAGATTAGGAAATAATACCAGCGATGCTAAACCAACCAAGATCCAAGGCCAAGGGCGTAATGCATAATGCGCGAAGTTGAAGAATAGGGTGGCCCAAGTTGCATTCTTTTCATCTTTTGCTGCAAGCATACGCTGTGCAATATATCCGCCACCTCCAGGTTCTGCGCCCGGATACCAGGTACTCCACCATTGTACAGCAAAAGGAATGATAAATAAGGTGATGAGTAGTTCGGTATTGTTGAAATCTGGAAAAATCGCGAGTTTTCCGGCAACATTCTCATGCGTTAAGAGGTTTTGAAGTCCTCCAATTTCAGGAATATCTAAGATGTATATCGTAGCCCAAATAGATCCAACCATGGCAATTATAAATTGAATCATATCTGTAATTAAAACCCCTTTGAGTCCACCCAATGAGGAGTAAATCACAACAATGATGGAAGATATAATAAGGGTTTGCTCTTGTGAAATACCGAGTAATATATTTGCAATTTTGGCTCCAGCTAAGCAAACGCCAGCCATAGTAATGATATTAAAAATCACGCCAAGATAGATGGCACGAAAACCTCTTAAGAATCCAGCTGCTTTTCCTTTATAGCGTAATTCATAAAATTCTAAGTCTGTATTAATGCCAGAACGTCTCCATAGTTTTGCATAGAAAAAAACAGTAAGCATTCCTGTAAGTAAGAAAGCCCACCAAACCCAATTACCAGAAACGCCATTTTGACGTACTAATTCTGTTACCAATCCTGGTGTATCAGCAGCAAAGGTAGTGGCCACCATAGAAACCCCTAGAAGCCACCATGGCATATTACGCCCAGACAAGAAGAACTCTTGCGTATTCTTTCCAGCTCTTTTTGAAACAACAACACCAATAATTAAGAAAATGATAAAAAAGAGCAATATTAATGCCCAATCTAGTGTTGCTAACTTCATATTATGAATGTGTTAAAGTGAGTGCCTTTGCTTGACCAATCCAATCGTCACGCTCAATTCTTCCAGGGAAAAAATCGATAAGACTTGTAATCACACGAATGTCTTTTAGTTGCAGTCTACTAATTTGTCTAAAATTGTAAATGCCAATTTCATTTAGCTTTTCTTCAATGTAGGGACCAATACCATCAATTTCGGTAAGGGGGTCTGGGCTGTATTTATCTCCAAAACCAAAACTCTCAAAATCTAAAACAGGTTTTTCAGGGCTGTAATTTACAAACTCTGTGCGGGTTTTTTCAACAACACTTTCGGTAGAAGCGATTTCAATTTCTTTTTCTTGGGTCTCTTTTACAACCTGTATGATTTTAGGTTTTATCTCTGTGAAGATGGTTTCAATATCGTTAATGTTCTTGCTTGTTTTTAAGCTATTGACTTCTTTTTTAAGCCTATTTATTAAGGCTCTTTTTTTTGATTTTTCTAGAAAAACTCCAGAAAAATAACCAATCAAAAATGTACTTAACATCAATACGAAAATCCCTAAAAACTCAGAGGATTGTAATTGTGTTATGTAGTTGTCTATGGATGTCATATATTATTCAAATTGTAACTCAACTCGATTGTTTGCTCTACGCCCTCTGGCAGTTCTATTACTACGTATGGGCTGCACTTCACCTCTAGATATTGCTTTTATTCTGGTTCTATCCATCTTACCTTTTGCAACAAAATACCATCGTATTTCTTCTGCGTAGGTAAGTCCTAACTTAAAGTTTTCATTAGCATTACCAGAGTTGTCTGTATGGCCAATAAGTGTTACTTTAACACTAGGGTTTTCTTCTAAAATTGTTTTTACCGTTTCTAGTAATTCGTCTAGTTTTTTACTTTTTAGAATTCCAGTTTCTGAAACTCTAGGGTAAAATGTTATTGCTTCTGGAATAACAGGGGCTTCAGGAACAATGGCGGCAATACGGTCTGTGTTTAGAGGCTTGAACTCTATGGCTATGGCATTATCATAGGTGTTTTCTTTAGAGAACTCTAACTCTTCAATACTCGATTTTACAACAATCCTTGTACTTTCAATCCCAAGTGCTGTAAGTAGTGTTTTAATTTGCGCACCTCTTTGAATTCCTAAATTTGGAGTTTCAAAATTTTCGGTGGCGCTGTATCTTGAAATAATATGAACCTCAGTTTGAGGATGTTCTATGAGGTAGGTATTTGTTTTGTATTTGAAATCCTGTAATGATTTTGGAATTTCTAGTGTAGTCGCATTTTTCGTAAAAGAGATTCCATCTTCAAATCGAAACACGATGTCATTGTCTGGTGTGATAGCAGACAGGCCAAAAATATTTTTCTTTGTTTCAAGAATTTCATCAGAAATACTATCCTCAATAGTCAGTGCCGTTTCTGTTGTTATTTCTGGATTTTCAGAAGTACTAGTGGCATTTAAAATTTCAGAAGAAATAGAAGTGTCCGTAACCGTGGTAGGGGAGAAATTAGATACAATAGCAGATGAAGCGTTTGTTGGAAGTAACCAAGAATATAACCATAGCGCAAAAAATGACCATACGATGCATATAGAAAACGCTATTAAAAAGTTTTTCATTCTAAGGTAACTACTTGTTAGTGAGGTTGATTCAAAAAGTTAGGTACTTCCTTAACAAACATAATAAAATTTGTAGGAATTTTTATCAAAAAAATAAGATGTTTTAAACACGACTATTAACAATTTATGTTTAAGTTTGCACAATCATTATGAAACACAATTTCACACATCATCATCATATTCTTTTTCACGCTCCTGCGAGGCAGATATGATATTGATGTAGTCTAAACTAATATATTTCTAACCCGTTTGAGCAATCAAACGGGTTTTTTTATGCTTAAAAATTTAAAACAAATGAATACACTAAAAATTGCAGTGCAAAAGTCGGGTAGGCTTCACGATGATTCTCTAGCCTTATTAAAAGATTGTGGTATTTCAATCGATAATGGGAAAGACCAACTCATGGCGAAGGCCAAAAATTTTCCCTTAGAAGTTTATTATTTGCGTAATGGAGACATTCCACAATACCTAAAAGATGGAGTAGTAGACTGTGCTATTATTGGCGAAAATGTGTTGGTAGAAAAAGGAAATGAAATTAGCATCGCCGAGCGACTTGGCTTTTCTAAATGTCGCGTTTCATTAGCTGTTTCTAAACAAATGGAGTATAATGGCATAAGTGATTTAAATGGGTTGCGCATCGCTACATCATACCCAAATACGGCACAAAATTTCTTAGCATCTAAAGGCATTAAGGCCGACCTTCATATCATTAATGGAAGTGTAGAGATCGCTCCCAATATTGGATTAGCAGAAGGTATCTGTGATATCGTGAGTAGCGGAAGTACCTTATTTAAAAACAATTTAAAAGAAGTAGAAGTGCTTATGAATAGTGAGGCAGTTCTCGCTGTATCTCCTTCTATTGCTAAGGGTGCAGCAGATATCTTAGATAAAGTTCTTTTTAGAATAAAAGCTGTATTGAAAGGAAGAAACTCGAAGTATGTCTTGCTCAATGCTCCAAATAATAAAATTGACAAGATTATTGCAATACTTCCCGGGATGAAAAGCCCAACCATTTTACCGCTTGCTACCAAAGATTGGAGTAGCATTCATAGTGTAGTACAACAAGATGATTTTTGGGAGATTATCGATCAACTAAAGAATGCAGGAGCAGAAGGTATTTTAGTCTGTCCTATCGAGAAAATGGTATTATAATAACATCTAAAAAACAACTATGAATACTATACAATACCCAAAAAATGAAACATGGGAAGAGCTCCTAAAACGTCCTACACAAACAGTAGCAGACATAGAAGATACCGTAAAAGAAGTTTTCCAAGAAGTGTCTAAGAAAGGGGATAAAGCGGTGTCAAAATACACCCAGTTTTTTGACGGTGTGACTCTAGATGAACTAAAAGTGTCTGCCTCAGAGATTGAAAAGGCATCTGCTATTGTTACAAACGAACTCAAAGATGCCATAGCTTTGGCGAAACAAAATATAGAAACCTTTCATAAAGCTCAAAAAACAGATCGAGTAATTGTAGAAACAATGCCGGGTGTACAATGTTGGCAAGAAAAACGCCCCATTGAAAAAGTAGGTTTGTATATTCCCGGAGGATCGGCGCCTTTATTTTCTACCATATTAATGTTGGCGATTCCCGCTAATATTGCAGGATGCAGTGACATTGTACTGTGTACGCCGCCCAATAAAAAAGGGGGCATTGATCCAGCAATTTTGTATACAGCTCAACTTTGTGGTGTGACCGATATTTTTAAAGTTGGCGGAATTCAAGCCATTGGAGCCATGACTTTTGGTACCGAAACCATCCCTGCCTGTTATAAGTTATTTGGACCCGGAAATCAGTTTGTCACCGTGGCGAAACAAATTGCTACGAAGTATGGCGTAGCTATCGATATGCCTGCGGGGCCTAGCGAACTCTTGGTCTATGCAGATGAGACGGCAAATGCTGCGTTTGTAGCGAGTGATTTATTGAGTCAGGCAGAGCATGGAGCCGATAGCCAAGTAATATTGGTAACCACTTCGGAAATGTTAGCAGCCGAGGTTGCGTTAGCATTAACTAAGCAATTAGAGGTGCTTCCCAGAAAGGCAATTGCTGAAAAAGCATTAGAAAATTCTAAATGCATTCTTATGGAAGACGAACCAACAGCCCTATCACTGATAAACCAATATGCGCCAGAGCACTTTATTGTAGTGTCTAAAAATGAAGCCTTTTTTATTGAAAACATTCGTAATGCTGGCTCGGTGTTTATAGGAAATTATACCCCAGAAAGTGCAGGTGATTATGCATCAGGAACCAATCATACCTTACCAACCAATGGCTATGCAAAGCAATATAGCGGTGTTAACCTGGATAGTTTTATGAAAGCGGTGACGTTTCAGAAAATTTCCGAAGCAGGTATTAAAGCCATTGGCCCTGCTATAGAGTTCATGGCCGATGCTGAGGGTTTGAAGGCTCACAAAAATGCAGTTTCATTACGCTTACAATACTTAGAAAATGGAAAAATTTAAAATAGAAAACCTTATTAGACCATGCATTGCAGAACTCTCTCCGTATAGTTCTGCCAGAGATGAATTTATTGATGTTGAAAAGGAGATGATTTTCTTAGACGCCAATGAAAATCCGTTTGAGACTAATGTAAATCGGTATCCCGATCCGCAGCAACGCAATGTAAAATCTTTATTGGCAGCTCAAAAGGGTGTGGCTCCAACAAATATGTTGCTAGGCAATGGAAGTGACGAGGTCTTGGATTTACTATTTAGAGCCTTCTGTGAGCCCAATATAGACAACATCATTACGCTACCACCCACCTACGGAATGTACAAAGTCTTGGCGGGAATCAATGCAGTTGAAAATAGGGAAGTGCTACTCACAACTAATTTTGAACCCAATGCTTCGGAAATTTTAAAGACCCAAGACGAACGTTCAAAAATTTTGTTTTTGTGCTCGCCTAATAATCCTACTGGAAATAGTTTCGCTACAGAAACAATCATAGAATTGCTTAAGAACTTTAATGGTTTAGTGGTCATTGATGAAGCTTATATCGATTTTTCTGAAGCACAGAGTTGGCTAAACCGATTAGACGAATTTCCAAACTTGGTCATCACACAAACGCTTTCAAAAGCATACGGAATGGCTGGTATTCGATTAGGAATTTGTTATGCTTCTTCTGAAATTATATCGGTTTTAAACAAAATTAAACCACCCTATAATGTAAACGAATTGACACAACAAAAAGCATTTGAGCGCCTTGTGAATATTGATGAAGTAGAAAACGAATTACAACTGATTTTAAAAGAAAAAGAGCAATTATCTAAAGTATTACTTGAAGTAAATTATATTGATAAAGTATATCCTTCACAAGCCAATTTTTTGTTGGTAAATGTTGATGATGCAAACAAAAGATACCAAGAATTACAAGCCAAAGGAATTGTAGTTCGCAATAGAAGCAAACAGCCCTTATGTGAGAATACGCTTCGTATTACTATTGGAACAGAAAAAGAAAACAACCAATTGATAAAAGTCTTAAAAGAATTAGCATGAAAAAAGTATTATTTATAGATAGAGATGGCACCATCATCAAAGAAACTGCAGACGAGCAAATTGATGCCTTCGAAAAAATGATTTTTTACCCAAAAGCCTTTACCTACTTAGGTAAAATAGCTAAAGAGTTAGACTACGAATTAGTGATGATTACCAATCAGGATGGTTTAGGAACAGATGTATTTCCTGAGGAAACCTTTTGGCCCGTTCATAATTTCATTCTAACATCCTTTGAAAACGAAGGGGTTGTGTTTGATAAGGTGTTTTTGGATAGAACATTTCCGCACGAAAATAAAAATACCCGAAAGCCAGGCACAGGATTACTAACCGAATATTTTAGTGAAGCATACGACTTGGCAAATAGTTTTGTTATTGGTGATCGCCTTACTGATATGCAACTGGCTACCAATCTAGGTGCAAAAGGGATTTATATCAATGATGAAACCAATCTTGGTACTGGCGAAATTACCATTAGTGAAGATCAACTCCATAAAGACATTGCACTAGAAAGTAACGATTGGCAGGCTATTTATGAGTTTTTAAAACTACAATCTAGAACAGCTAGCACCCAGCGTGAGACCAATGAAACCAAGATAGCCATCCAACTCAATCTAGATGGAACTGGAAAAAGTAAGATTGATACTGGAATAGCCTTTTTTGACCACATGTTAGATCAAATTGCTAGGCACGGTGCAATGGACTTAGCCATTAAAGTGCAAGGAGATTTAGAGGTAGATGAGCACCACACTATTGAAGATACTGCCATTGCTTTAGGAGAAGTCTTTAGCGAAGCTTTAGGAAATAAGTTAGGCATAGAACGCTATGGCTTTTGCTTGCCAATGGATGATTGCTTGGCACAAGTAGCTATTGATTTTGGTGGCAGAAACTGGTTGGTTTGGGATGCAGATTTTACACGTGAAATGATTGGTAAAATGCCAACAGAGATGTTTTATCACTTCTTTAAATCTTTTACCGATGGCGCAAAGGCTAACCTTAATATTAAAGCAGAAGGCACCAACGAACATCATAAAATTGAAGCTATTTTTAAAGCATTTGCCAAAGCAATGAAAGCGGCTGTAAAAAGAGATCCCGAGAAAATGATTTTACCATCCACAAAAGGAATGCTTTAGTATTTTCAATAAAGCTTTACTAGATATTGTCTGGTTGAGCGCAGTCGAAACCTAAATTAAATAATTTGAATGAAAAATAATATAGTCATCATAGATTACGGAGCCGGGAACATCAAAAGCTTGCAATTTGCCATAGAACGCTTAGGTTTTGAGGCAGTTTTAAGTAATAACCCCGAGGTTATTAAGAATGCAGCTAAAGTGATTTTTCCAGGTGTAGGCGAGGCAAGTAGCGCGATGGGAAAGCTTAAGGCTTCTGGATTGGATGTACTTATACCAACACTCAAGCAACCTGTTTTAGGGATTTGTTTGGGCATGCAATTGCTTTGTAATAGCACTGAGGAGAACAATACAAAGGGCTTGGGTGTTTTTGATGTGGATGTAGTAAGATTTTCTTCGGAAAGTTTAAAAGTCCCTCAAATGGGTTGGAACACGATTTATCATCTAAAAGGGAGTTTGTTTGCTAACATTTCCGAAGCGAAAAGAGAAAAACAAGAAAACTACATGTATTTAGTGCATAGTTATTATGCGCCCATGTGCGAGCAAACTATAGCTACTACACAGTATGGAATTCCTTATTCAACAGGATTGCAAAAGGATAATTTTTACGGAGTACAATTTCACCCTGAGAAGAGTAGTGCAGCAGGAGAACAACTATTAAAAAACTTTTTAAACCTATAAAATTGCATCCTTGAGCGCAGTCGAAAGGTTTTTTGAACATCAATAAACATAAAAAATCTAATAAAATAGATTAGAAAAATAGAATTATGAGAATCATACCTGCAATAGACATTATAGACGGAAACTGTGTCCGTTTAAGCAAAGGTGATTATACCACTAAAAAAGTATACAATGAAAACCCGGTAGAGGTAGCTAAGATGTTTGAAGCTCATGGTATACAGCACCTGCATTTGGTGGACCTAGATGGTGCAAAAAGCAAACAAATTATAAACCATAAGGTATTAGAGCGTATTGCTTCAAAAACAAGCCTTACCATAGATTTTGGAGGTGGTTTAAAGTCAAGTGAAGATGTACGTATTGCATTTGAAAGTGGTGCTTCGCAAATTACAGGAGGTAGTATTGCATTAAAAGATCCGGCGTTATTTGAAAATTGGCTTTCAACCTATGGGAATGAACGTATCATTTTGGGAGCTGATGCCAACAACGAAAAAATTGCTACAAATGGATGGCTAGAAGAAAGCGATCAAGAGTTAATACCATTTGTAAAAAACTATGTTGAAAAAGGAGTATCGTATGTGATCTGCACAGACATTAGTAAAGACGGGATGTTGCAAGGTCCATCCTTTGATTTATATAAAAAAATGATAACAAGGTGTCACCCTGAGCCTGTCGAAGGGCTTTCAGATAACACATTAAAACTCATCGCTTCTGGAGGAATTTCAAGCTTTGAAGAATTACCAAAACTGGCTGCTATGGGTTGTGAAGGTACTATTATTGGAAAAGCGATTTATGAAAACAAGATCTCCTTGCAACAATTAGAACAATTTATTTTAAATCCGACCCAATGCTAACAAAAAGAATTATTCCTTGTTTGGATATAAAAAACGGAAGAACCGTTAAAGGGGTCAATTTTGTAAACCTAAGAGATGCAGGAGACCCAGTAGCACTGGCAAAAGCGTACAGTGAAAACGGAGCTGATGAATTAGTGTTTTTGGACATTTCTGCTACAGAGGAACGTAGAAAAACCTTAGCCAATTTGGTGTTACGCATTGCTTCAGAAATCAACATACCTTTTACGGTAGGAGGCGGGGTTTCGAGTGTTGAAGATGTTGCGATGTTGCTTCAAAATGGCGCCGATAAAGTGGCTGTGAACTCGGCTGCAATAAAGCGTCCAGCACTTATTAATGAGATTGCTGGAATCTTTGGCTCTCAGTGTGTGGTGGTGGCTATCGATGCAAAACAAGTAGAAGATATGTGGAGCGTACACCTCATGGGCGGCAAAGTGCCCACTGCCCTTGATTTGTTTGATTGGGCTCAAGAATTACAAGAAAGAGGCGCGGGTGAGATCTTATTCACCTCCATGGATCATGATGGTACCAAACATGGGTTTGCAAATAGGGCGTTGGCAAAACTTTCAGAAATGCTGACGATCCCCGTCATTGCTTCTGGTGGTGCTGGAAACATTTCTCATTTTACCGATGCTTTTAGTATAGGAAAGGCAGATGCAGCATTAGCGGCCAGTGTTTTCCATTTTAAAGAAATAGAAATAAGAGATTTAAAAAACGAGTTACAAAAACATAACATAGCTGTAAGGCTTTAATATTTCAGAATTATGAACATAGATTATAACAAATACCCAGACGGCTTAGTGCCAGCAATTATTCAAGATGCTATCACAAAAAATGTGTTGATGCTTGGATTTATGAATGAAGCAGCCTTTCTAAAAACGGTTGCAGAAAACCAAGTTACCTTTTACAGCAGAAGTAAAGGAAGGCTTTGGACCAAAGGTGAAGCATCAGGAAATTATCTTTTGGTGGAAGATATGATTTTGGATTGCGATCAAGATGCTTTATTGATCATGGTAACGCCAAAAGGAGAAGTGTGTCATTTAGGAACAGATACCTGTTGGGGAGCTAGAAACCGTTCTACTTTTGGGTTTTTATCCACCCTAGAGGATGTCATTGAAGATCGAAAAAACAATAAAGATTTAGAAAATAGTTATGTAGCTTCTTTGTTTAGAAAAGGAATCAATAAAGTGGCTCAGAAATTAGGAGAAGAAGCTGTGGAGCTAGTGATAGAAGCCAAAGATGATAATGATTTATTGTTTTTAAATGAAAGTGCAGATTTATTATTTCACTTTTTAATATTACTACAACAAAAAGGATTTCACTTACGCGACGTAGAAAAAACGCTGCGTTCTAGAAGCAAATAAGATGTACCTTTTACTTTTTATTTTGTCCGGTTGAGCGCTCCCGAAGTTTCGGGACCAAAACTAATAGCAATAGTAGTGTTCAACTTCGCTCAACCAGACATTTAAATCTAACAATTATAACTTAGCTGCAATACTTTCAAAAACGCCTTCCCAGTTTCCAGTTTTTCCGGTTTTTTCACCTAATCTCACTATCACCAATTCTTTTTCTGGGTGTACATAGATAAATTGTCCGAGGATTCCTTCTGCCATGAAAGATCCATCTTTGGCAGGAATCCACCATTGGTATTGGTAGTCTCCATCTCTGTTTTGGCTTGTGTCGTATTTGGTAGAATTTTCTACCCAAGCTTCAGGTACTATTCTTTTTCCTTCCCAAACGCCTTTATTTAAGTACAGTCTTCCTAGTTTCGCAAAATCTCTTGCTCGAGCATTGAGGCAGCAAAATGTTTTTTCAACTCCGTTTTTTTCTCTGTCTAAGCTCCAAGTTGCATCGTATTCCATCCCAAGAGGTTTCCATAATTTTTCTTGTAGGTAGTTTGAAATGGTTTGTCCATTAAGAGCTGCTTCTAATACCATACCTAACACCTGACTGTCACCACTTCTATAACTACATACAGTGCCAGGTTCTCTTTCAAGCTCTAATTTGGATACTTCTTTACGGAGGTTGGTGCCATAATAGAAACTAGCAGCATGTCCAAAAGGGTTGATGTAACTCTCGTTAAATTCGATACCAGAAGTCATATTTAGAAGGTGATTGATGGTAACTTTCTCAAAACCGTTTTCTTTTAAATGGGGTAAATAGTTTGTAATAGGTTCTTCTATGGATGTTATTTTGCCGTCATCAATGGCGCATCCCACCAAGATAGAAAGTACCGATTTTGCCATAGAAAAGGAGTTCACGACAGATGCTTCATTGTATTTATTTAGGTATTTTTCGTAGGTAATACTGTCTTTGTGAATAATGACAAAGGCAACCGTTTTGTTATCCTCAAGGTAGGTTTCAAATGGAATTATTTCCTTTTTGCCCTTTATGGTCACTGTTAAAGAATCTGGTTTGTATCCAGTATCTGTAACTGGATATGTAAATGAAGTATCTCCTTTTTCAATCGTTCGTGATGGAAAAATTTTATGATCCGTAATGTTTGCGAAGTTGTAGCGAACAAAGCGTCCTACTTTACAAGAACTAAATAACGTGATAAGAATTAAAGAGATTGCTGTGATAAAAAGTTTCGTTTTCATAAGAATTGTTTTTAAATATTGTGAATTGATTACACAACAAACATACATTCTAATAAAAGCACACAACTAGTATTTATAGGTGTTTGGGGTGAAATATCATTCCCTTGTGGTGAAAAATAGTATGGTTTTATTCTGAAATGTGAGTATCTATTTCTTTGGGGCGAACTTAAGGTGTCTTAATTCGCTCTTTTACATTTTCTACCTGGGTTTTTGAAACAGGAATCTCAACTTCTGAGGTGAGTATCATGCTTAATTTTCCTTGTCCAGTTTTCCAAGAGATAAAATGATATGGATTTACTAAATAAGAGCGATGGGTTCTTAATAATTCTGGAAACTCTTTTTCAACTAATGAGAGTTTGTTTCTAATTAATTGTTTTTTTAGGACTCCAATGTTTAGGTAGTTAACCTCTACATAATTATCATCTGCTTTAATACATATAATGTCATTAAAATGGATTTTCAATCCTTCATAAGCACCCTCACCTTGAATTTCAATTTTTTGATCTTCTAGTTTCTTTTCTTCATATTTCCCAAAAGCCCAACGCCCAAAAAAAACAATTGGAGCAATTGTAGTTATGGCAGGCAAATAGATATCTGTTATAAAAAAGCCTAAAGTATAAGGATATTCTTCATCTGGAACGATAATGTATAAATACACAACTCTCGACAATAAAAAACCAATAGCTAACAAGCAAATTAAAAATAGAAATTCATTGAGAAGCGTCCATTTCTTATAAGCATTATAAATTTTATATTGCAAAGGCAGTGATAGTAGGTAGGTTATTGCGCCAGCCAATCCATAAAAAGGCAGATACATCCACTTTTGGCTTGTAGAGAAGTCGTTAATGTCAAGAGGTTCTGTAAAGTTAAGAAAGCAGAATATCCAAATTGCAATTCCAAGTGCCAAAAAAACATGATGTTTAAGTTTAGGATCAAAAGGAAAGGCGTAGTTCAATGAGATGATATTTAGTTCTTGGACTAAAAATAAAACTAATACTTGATAATTAACTATGAACCACAAAAAAAGTGCAGTAAAGAGGTCTCCTTATCTGCACTTTATATTTTTGCTAATAGCCTACAAATGAATTACTTCACCATACGCATCGGCTACAGCTTCCATCACGGCCTCACTCATGGTTGGGTGTGGGTGAATGGTTTTTAAAACTTCGTGTCCTGTAGTTTCTAATTTTCTGCCTAGTACTGCTTCTGCTATCATATCGGTAACTCCAGCACCTATCATATGGCATCCTAGCCATTCGCCGTATTTAGCATCGAAGATTACTTTTACAAAACCATCTTTGGTTCCAGCTGCACTCGCTTTTCCTGAAGCAGAGAATGGGAATTTTCCAACTTTAAGTTCATATCCAGCATCTTTCGCTTGTTGTTCGGTCATTCCTACACTCGCAATTTCTGGCGTTGCATAGGTGCATCCTGGGATATTTCCGTAGTCAATAGCCTCTACATGCATTCCAGCAATTTTCTCTACACAGGTAATACCTTCTGCAGAAGCAACGTGTGCTAGGGCAGGACCAGGCGTTACATCACCAATGGCGTAGTATCCTGGAATATTAGTTTGGTACCAATCATTTACCATGATTTTACCTTTGTCGGCTACAATACCTACATCTTCTAGTCCAATTCCTTCTAGGTTAGAAACAATACCAACGGCAGAAAGTACAACATCTGCTTCTAGTATTTCTTCTCCTTTTTTGGTTTTTACAGTAGCTTTTACGGTTTTTCCAGTAGTATCCACTTTTTCTACAGATGAATTGGTCATTACTTTAATACCCGCTTTTTTGAAAGAACGTTCAAATTGTTTGGAGACGTCTTCGTCTTCAACAGGAACTAATCTTGGTAGATATTCTACAATAGTTACCTCTGTTCCCATTGCGTTATAGAAATGTGCAAATTCTACTCCAATAGCACCACTTCCTACAATAATCATAGATTTTGGTTGCTTTTCAAGCGTCATTGCTTCTCTGTATCCAATTACCTTTTTTCCATCTTGTGGTAGGTTAGGTAACACGCGTGAACGTGCTCCAGTAGCTACAATAATATGGTCTGCACTGTATTCTTTTCCATCAACATCTACCTTCTTCCCAGGTTTTAGTTTTCCAAAACCTTTCAGTACATCAATCTTGTTTTTCTTCATCAAGAACTGCACTCCTTTGCTCATACCATCTGCAACACCACGGCTACGTTCTACAACTTTCGTAAAGTCTTTGTCGTATTCTTTAACTGAAAGACCATAATCTTCTGCATGCTTTAGGTAATCAAAAACTTGTGCACTTTTTAAGAGTGCTTTGGTAGGGATACATCCCCAGTTAAGACAAACACCTCCAAGGCTTTCCTTTTCAATGACAGCCGTTTTTAGTCCTAGTTGTGACGCTCTAATAGCGGTTACATATCCTCCAGGGCCACTTCCTAAAACAATTACATCATATTTACTCATGGTTCTTTTTTTGCTTGTTAATTTAAGAATTCAAATTTAAAAAAATGTAAAATGGAAACATCACAAATTCCTAAAAAAAGAACATTCCAAATAATAAACATATCTGAATACTATTTGGAATGCGCTCTTCCGAAATTTTAAAATCTTTATTTATTGAGGTCTACCGAAAGTGAATTCACACAATATCGCTGCCCGGTTTTAGTAGGACCATCGTTAAAAACATGTCCGAGATGGCTCCCACAATTGGCGCAGAGAATTTCTGTGCGTAGCATACCATGACTCGTATCTTTTACATATTCAACATGTCCTGGGATGCTCTCATCAAAACTTGGCCATCCGCAACCGCTATCAAACTTGCTATTGCTTTCAAAAAGTGGGTTTTTGCATGCGCCACAAGCATACGTCCCTTCTTCAAAGGTGAGGTTGTACTCGCCGGTAAAAGGGCGTTCGGTACCTTTTTCTCTTAAAATTTTATAACGTGCTTCGCCCAATTCTTCTTTCCATTGGGCTTCTGTTTTTTGTATGGGATACTTACTCATTATTTTTCTGGTTTAAATACAAGGGCAGCACCATTGATACAATGTCTTTTTCCTGTGGTTTCTTTTGGACCGTCGTTAAATACGTGTCCTAGATGTCCGCCACAAGTGGCACAATGCTCTTCAGTTCTTGCATAGCCTAGGTTGTAGTCAACATCAAATGCCACATTTCCCTTAATCTCACGATCAAAACTTGGCCAACCTGTGCCGCTGTCAAATTTATGGTCTCCTTTAAACAGTGGAGTTTCGCAGGCAGCACAATAATAGGTTCCTTTGCTGTATATTTTGTTTAACGGACTCGTAAAGGGTCTCTCGGTACCAGCTTCTCTTAAAATATGAAACTGAATTTCTGTAAGCTCAGCTTTCCATTCGGCTTCCGTTTTTTGAATCGGGAATACTTCTTCTTTCTTCTCTTTCTTTTGGGCTGTTGAATTACAGCTAAATAGGGCAAATGCAAAGCATGCAATGAGGATCTTTTTCATAGAGTTTTTTTTATAACATTTCCGAAGTGCTTATAAGGCTAATACTTCTTCCATGGTTGGATTGGTTTCTGCAAACTCTGCAGGGACAACCGCTATTCTAAACGTTTGATTATTTGTAAAATCGGAACCAAGATTATTTAAATCGATATCTCCTTGAAGGAATACCAATACATCTAGAAAGGTATGATTAAAAGTGTATTGAAAAGAGCCTTGATCTACAAAAATGGTTTGCGGTAAAGGTGACCAAACATCGAAGCTTTCGCCATTGTTACCGGTAATTACATCTTCAAGCCAGTATACTAAAATGGCATCACTTTCAAAGATTTGTATGTCTGATGGGATGGTGATTAATTGTCTAAAGTCGTTGCCGTTTGTGAAATCTACAGTGGTTTCAAAAACTTGCCCTAGTTCATTAATGACGCGTGTGTCGTCATCGTTATAGTAGCAAGAGCTTAGCAACAATAAACTTGACATGGATAAGAATAAAAATAATTTTTTCATAGTACTAAAGAGTTTTGTTTAAAACACTATGTATCAAAAGTTGTTCCATACTTTGTATAAAATTACGGCTATTTTCGATTAACAATCTTAAATATATGATAAAGTAATAGTCGAAACTTTAAAAAAAATCTTACTTTTAAAAACAAAACAAACAACATAATTATGAAACGTAATCAAATACTAGCAATACTGGCAATAGGGCTTTTAGTTATTGCTTGTGCGACAAATCCATTCACTGGAAAGTCTACTTTAGCACTGATACCAAACTCTCAAATTTTGCCCATGGCTTTTGCGCAATACGATCAATTTTTGAATGAAAACGATGTCGTTACCGGTACAGCTGAATCTAAAATGGTAAAGAATGTAGGACGTAAAATTTCAACGGCTGCAGAGCGCTATTTAACAGCAAACGGTTTTGCTGGATATTTAAAAGATTATAAATGGGAGTATAACTTGGTGAATGATAAAACAGTAAATGCATG
The DNA here is from genome assembly GCF_058147145.1 of Patiriisocius sp. 208BN25-11. Taxonomy (NCBI): domain Bacteria; kingdom Pseudomonadati; phylum Bacteroidota; class Flavobacteriia; order Flavobacteriales; family Flavobacteriaceae; genus Patiriisocius; species Patiriisocius sp. 208BN25-11. The sequence continues at coordinate 247,666 of NZ_JBYVJY010000002.1, read as the reverse complement.
GTGTATGCCAGGAGGCAAAATTGTTTTTTATACAGGTATTATGCCTATCGCTGCAGATGAAGCTGGAGTTGCTGCTATTATGGGACATGAAGTTGCCCATGCCTTAGCAAACCACGGACAACAAAGAATGAGTGCTGGACAATTACAGCAAATAGGTGCTGTTGCGGGAAATATTGCACTGAGTGGTAATCAAGAAAATGCAGCTATTTTTAATCAGGCGTATGGTTTGGGTTCTAATGTATTAGGAATGTTGCCTTTTAGTAGAAGTCATGAAACTGAAGCAGATAGAATTGGATTAACTTTAATGGCAATTGCTGGATATGATCCATTAGTAGGTGCTCGTTTATGGGAAAGTATGAAAGCAGCTTCTGGAGGAAATGCTCCACCAGAATTTATGAGTACACACCCAGCCAACCAAACACGTATCGATAATATTAAGCGTTGGGCTCCAGAAGCTAGGGCAGAGGCTAAGAAATATGGTGTGACTAGTTTTAGAAGCAATTAATACTTGAAAACATATTACTATTAAAAATATCCCGCATTGTGTCGGGATATTTTTATTTTAGTGCAAAATTTAGAATATGGCAGTACTAGAAAAAGGATCCAAAAAACTACGCAATGCTTGGGCATTTTATGATTGGGCAAACTCTGTGTATAGTTTGGTAATCGCTTCTGCGGTATTTCCCATTTTTTATGGTGCTTTGTTTAGTAAAGCGGGGATAGAAACAGTTACGGTATTTGGTTCTGAAATACGTAGCACCCCTTTAATTACTTACACAACAGCTGCGGCGTTTTTGGTAGTTGCCTTTTTATCCCCTTTGCTTTCTGGGATAGCAGATTATGTAGGGAATAAGAAAAACTTCATGAAGTTTTTCTGTTATTTAGGTGCACTCTCATGTATGGGGCTGTATTTCTTTTCTTTAGAAAATATTTACCTGAGTCTTTTTGTATACTTCTTAGCATTGATTGGTTTTTGGGGAAGTTTGGTGTTTTATAATTCCTATTTACCAGATGTGGCGCACAAAGAGCAGCAAGATAGTTTGAGTGCTAAAGGTTTTTCATTAGGATACATTGGTAGTGTATTGCTATTGCTTTTCAATTTAGCAATGGTGATGTTTCCAGAAGTTTTTGGACTCACGGGTGAAAATGCAAGTATTGAAGCCATGAAAATTTCATTTATAACAGTGGGAATATGGTGGATAGGGTTTAGTCAATATTCTTTTTACCATCTTCCAAAAGGGAATGCCGCAAATAAAAAAGTAACCAAAGATGTATTGTTTAACGGATTTAGAGAATTGAAGCAAGTTCAAAACTCTTTATTTGAAAACCTAAAGCTTAAAAGGTATCTCATCGCATTTTTTGTCTATAGTATGGCAGTGCAAACGGTGATGTTGGTAGCGTCTTATTTTGGTGAGCAAGAAATAAATTGGGGTAGTGATGATGCAAAAACAATGGGATTGATTGTTAGTATTTTACTCATCCAACTTGTTGCAATACTAGGCGCTTTTTTAACTTCAAAGGCTTCTGCTCGCTTCGGAAATATTAAAACATTAATTTTTATTAATTGTATATGGGTACTGTTATGTGTCATTGCGTTTTTTATATATGAGCCCATACAATTTTATATTACTGCCGGACTTGTAGGATTGGTCATGGGAGGAATACAAGCGCTTTCAAGATCTACCTACTCAAAGTTTTTACCTGAAACAGAGGATACTACATCCTATTTCAGTTTTTATGATGTAGCCGAAAAAATAGGAATTGTAGTAGGAATGGGTGTGTATGGTTTTGTTGATCAGATCACTGGAAGCATGCGCAACTCTATTTTATTTCTAGTATTATTTTTTGCAATAGGTGTGGTCTTGCTTTTACGAGTACCAAGAAAATGAAAATAATATACAATTTTTAGTTATGTTTGCTGTTATTAGCAAAAGGAAAACTTACTTACTTATGAAAAAATTGCAACTTTTTAATTGGGTGCTCATAGCGTTTATGGCATTTCAATTTACCTCTTGTGACGATGAACCTATCGAAGGAGAATTTCCCCAACAAGAAACTCCTGGATCTAACACCCCTGGCTCTTTTACTGCTGTTGTTAACGGCATTTCTTTTACTGCTGTATCAACCCTTGCTACAGTAAGTGAAAATGGAGACTTTCAAATCACTGGTATCTCAGCAAGTAATAGTGCTATTGTACTAACAGCTACTCCAATAGGATTAGGGAGTTACGACTTATTATTAAATCAATTTAATAACACCGATAGCGGTAGTTATCTTGATGTTCAATCACCAGGAAATCCATATACTACAGATAGTTTCTTAGGAGGGAATGGAAATTTAACAGTAACTACTTATAATGAAACCGACCTAGTTGTTACGGGTTCATTCGAGTTTGTTGCAGGAAGGCCCGCTTTAGATGCCAATGGAGATCCTATTACGGACACAAATGGAGATCCAATTCGACAAAACGTGACCATAACACAAGGTGTATTTACTGCAATTCCTTTTACCTTAGAAGGCGACCCTATAGATCCAGAAGATCCAATTGATCCAGAAGATCCAGAAGACCCAATGATGGTGGATGAATTTTTTGCATTAGTAGATGGTGTAGAACATGTAGATACTGAACTAGTAACTTCAACAAACATGGTTGGAGATGATATGATATTTAAAATTGAAGCGCAAACAGCAACGGGTGCCTTACTACGCTTGGACATCCCTTCAAATACAGGGATTGGCACTTTTGAAATGGAATCTGATATTTCTGACGGAACAAAACTTATTGGTGTCTACAATCCAAACACAGGAGGGGAGAACCTAAGTTCTAACCCAGGTAGTATTACATTTACGCAATTCGATGCAGTGAATGGAGTGATGGAAGGAACCTTCTCTTTTACAGCAAGAGACCCTTTAATGCAAGATGCTTCTCAGTTTGAAATTACTCAAGGTAGCTTTGTAGTCTATTTTACCGGGATTCCTGCTCCGCCAGTAGTTCCTTTTAGAGCTCTTGTAGATGGAGGTGAATTTGATCCTTCTGGTGCAATGGACTCGGTTACTACAGCTACCGAAGAAGTAAATGGTATGAATGTAACTTATGTAACAGCAATGCTTGAAAATGGTAGAACGATGCGTATTGGTTTCCCTTCAGATGATATTATTGTAGGAACTTACCCAATGAGTACTGAAGTAATAAACGGTGATGAAACAGTTGGTTTTTATGTTCGTGAAGGTAGTGCTGTAGAATTTGTATCAAACCCAGGTACTTTGGTAGTACAAACCTACGATGAAACTACGGGAGAAATTAGCGCTACATTTTCTTTTACAGCGGTAAACCCAGATGGTGTAGATCCAACAGTAATACAAATAACAGAAGGAGAATTTAACCTAACGCTATAACGATAGTTAAAATTTCCGAAGTATCCTAAATACGGATATAAAAAAACCTTTTCAATATTGTTGAAAAGGTTTTTTTGTGACTATGGTTGCTATTGTTGTTGGCTAATTTAATTTCTAGGGTCAATATCACCACTGCCATAAACTTTAGTGTTTTTCACTTCAGGATTCCCTGCATATTCAATATCTCCAGAACCTCTAAGCACTGCATTAATACTGTTGCTAGCATAAACAGTAATATCACCAGAGCCGGTAAGATTTGCATCTGTGTTTTGAGTACGTAATTGTACAGCATCAATATCACCACTTCCAGTCATAGATACTTCTAGATTGGTAGCATTTCCTTCAAGGTCAATGTCTCCAGATCCGTTTAAAGAGGCCTCTACGGTAGTTGCAGTTACTTTTAGGTCAATATCACCAGAACCGTTTAAATGGGTTACAAAAGTTGAAGCATTAATTGTTTCTTTACTTGTTACTTCTCCGGAGCCTTTTAAGTTTACTTCGTTTAAGTCATTAAAGGGTACAATTACTTTAACTCCCTTTTTACTTACTTTATATAGGTTCTTTTTTAAGCTAATGGTAAGAGTTTTTCCATTAGATGCTACAGTAACATATTCTTGGGCTTTCTCTTCTGCAATTATTTGGATGTCACCCTCGGTTCCTTTTTGGAGTATGACAGTCATAGACCCATTTGCATCTATTTTGTCATAGTCTTGTGTACTAATTGTTCTTGTCGTTTGTCCTAGCATAGTTGATGCAGTAAATGCGCATGCAATGATAGGTAATAGCATTGATTTTTTCATGTTGTTTATTTTAAGGTTACACTTCCGTAAGATGAATTAATATCGATCATATTTCCAGAGTTTGCGTTGTTGTGATATCCAGTATAGACGCCATTGTTTCGCTTTTTCTCTTGAGATGTTATGGTTACTAAATCTTTTCCTTTAAGACTTCCATATCTCAGATTCATGTTAAAACTGAATGCATAGTCTTTATGGATTCCTAAGTTGCACTTAGAATATTTGCCATTAAAGGTTAGGCTTTTTGCAGTTGCTGTCATTAAATCGACAGAGATGGTACTGTATTTTACATTAAAGTTAGCATTTCCAGCAATACTTCCAAAAGTACCATTGTTATACCCTGCATTTCCTTCTACATCGGTAACGCTATCTACTCTTAGCTTCCCATATTTATTATTATAATTTAGTTTCCCAATAGCACCTAAATTACTTGTGGTATAACTTGCCTCTAGATCAAGATTTTCAGCATTATCTAAGGTAAAAGTAGAATATCCTGCATTTATTTTTCCGCTTTTCATTCCTTTGATGAAGGCGGTTTTTACGTATTTTATAGTGATGTTGTTATTTTCTGCAGCAAGAGTGCCAATGGTTACTTGCCCATACTTGTTTTGGATATCGGCATGACCTTGTAAATCTCCTACAGTAATAGCTCCGTATTTGTTGTTTAGGTTTACTGTGTTGTTCGTTGGGATTTTAATGGTATAATTTACTTCTACCGAAACATTTTTGTTGTTGTTATCCCATCCCCAACCGCCGCTACTATCTCCAAGGTTGGTGGATGCAGACACACGACTACCATTTCCAGATAGATCGATCGAAATATCATCTAATCTTTCTTGAACTTTCGACTCATTATTTCCGTTGGTTTTAATAACAACTTCGATAACTGTTTTGTTTTCGTTCCATGTAGTTACAGCAATATTTCCGTATTTATTGGTAACTTCCAATGCAGCATCATTGTTCACAGTAAACTCTTTTTGAATTGTTTTTTCTTTGGTGTATTTACCTTTAAATTTTCCGTTATTGGCAAATGCTAGACAAGGTAGTACTAGCAATAGTAGTAGTTTATAAAGTGATTTCATTTGTATTGTTTTTAAGTGTTTTGATTTCTTCTATTGTTTCTGATACATGTTCTAAAAGTGCAATTCTGTCTTGAAAGTTGGAAATCATCGCCGCAATGACACGACTGTCTTGACCGCTTTCCAATAAATCTTCTTTTAACGCATTGTATTGTGTTTCTAACAGTGTTATTTCTTCTAATGTTTCAGTAATTAACACCGTTAACTCTGGATCGTTAATTGTTGCTAATTCGTTTAACTTTTGGTTGATGGTATTTGTAAAAAAGGACTGCGTTTGCTCCATCTCTGGTGAGACACTCGCTAAGTCGGCAGTCTTTGTAGGTGTCTTAAAAACCATACTCCCAATAGCAATAAGCACTAAAAAAGTAGCAGCAATTGCCATTGGTTTTAACCAATTTGTTTTCTTGGAAACAGTTTCTTGTTGGCTATTTAACTTCTCCATAAATCTGTTTTGGTGTCCTGCAGGAGTCTCCTCACTGTCAAAAGCAGCTTTATGTGTTTTAAATAATGTTTCTAAATCGTGGCTCATACTATTTGTAATTTTTTACGTAAACTTTCTTTTGCTCTTGAAACCTGAGTTCTACAACTTGCATTACTGCATTTTAAAATCTGGCTCATCTCTTCATAATCAAACCCTTCTATATAATGTAAGGTGAGTATGTTTCGATAGCTTTCTTTTAATGATTGCATGGCAGTCATTAATTGATTTGATTGTATGCTCGTTATATCGGCCTCAACAACACCGTCATGATTTATTGCGGTATCGGGAATAGCTTCTTCTGGTACCTGTTTAAAACGCTGGGTTTTGTTGTAAACCGTAATACTGTTGTTTACTACAATACGTTTTAACCATGCGCCAAAAGTGGCTGTTCCTTTAAAAGAATCCAACTTATTAAAAGCTGTTAAAAATGATTCTTGCATTACATCTTCTGCAGCAGCACGATCTTTTACAATTCGAAAGGCAGTGTTATACATCGCTTTTTGATATCGATTGTAAATTTCAAGTTGCGCAAAATTGTTTTGCTGTTTGCAAAGAACGAGTAATGATGGTATGTCGTGATGGGTTAGTGACACGTTGCGTTGTTGGTTATCTGCTATAAAGATACAGGCACTTCTTGATTGTTACACTTTCTCCGATTTTTTTCTTCGGAAATTTTAGTAGCACTAACATTTCCGAAGGAATACAACAATGGATAGGGGGTATGGCATACATATTGAAATAATAGGGTAGTGATAACTGCTAAATGTTTTGAATACCAGCAGTTTCAATAGATTACATAAAAAGAAACCCAATTTTAATCGACCTTGTTTCACGCTATTTTGTGACACAATGTCCTACACCATACTATGTCAAAATCAAAAGTATCTTTACTAGACAGTTTGTCATTTCAGGAATTTCAAGATGATGCCGAGTTTATTCCACTAATGTCAACAGAAGATGAGGAAGAAATGAATAATGAAGAGCTTCCAGAAATACTCCCTATTCTACCTTTACGAAATACCGTTTTATTTCCTGGCGTTGTTGTTCCAATTACTGCGGGCCGTGATAAATCGATCAAGCTCATTAACGAAACCAATAAGCAAGGAAAAATTATTGGCGTGGTTTCTCAAAAGGAAGAAGGACAAGAAGAACCTGGTATTGATGATATCAATACGGTGGGTACCGTGGCAAGAATCTTAAAGGTGTTAAAAATGCCTGATGGAAATACCACCGTGATTATTCAAGGAAAAAAACGTTTTAAAGTTTCTGAAGTCATCACTACAGAACCTTATTTAACAGCCACCGTAAGACCTGTTGCCGAAGCAAGACCTGCAAAAGATAATGAAGAGTTTAAGGCTATTGTAGAAACTATTAAAGAGAAATCTCTAGCTATTATTAAGGACAGTCCAAACATTCCTAGTGATGCTTCTTTTGCCATTAAAAATATCGAGAGTCCTTCGTTTCTAATCAACTTTGTGTCTTCGAACCTTAATATTTCCGTAGCAGACAAGCAAGCCTTATTGCAAATAAATGATTTAAAAGAAAGAGCGCTAGAGACCCTTCGGTACATGGAGTTAGAGCTACAAAAACTTTCATTACGAAACGATATTCAGTCTAAGGTGCATAGTGATATTAATAAACAACAGCGTGAATATTTCTTGCACCAGCAAATGAAAACCATCCAGGAAGAATTGGGTGGTAGTTCTTCTGAAGCTGAAATAGAAGAAATGCGCGCGCGTGGTAAAGCAAAAAAATGGAATGAAGATACTGCAGCACATTTCAAAAAAGAATTGGCAAAGCTGCAGCGTATGAATCCGCAAGTGGCCGAGTTTAGTATTCAAAAGAATTATCTAGATCTCTTGTTAGAGTTGCCTTGGAACGAATTTAGTACCGATAAATTTGACCTTAAAAAAGCAAAGCAAATATTAGATAGAGATCATTATGGTTTGGATGATGTTAAAAAACGTATTATAGAATACTTAGCTGTATTGAAATTACGAAATGACATGAAATCTCCAATCTTATGTTTATACGGACCTCCTGGTGTTGGTAAAACTTCTCTTGGGAAATCTGTTGCTGAGGCATTAGGAAGAGAATATATTCGTATTTCTTTAGGCGGACTTAGAGATGAAGCGGAGATTCGCGGTCACCGAAAAACCTATATCGGTGCTATGCCAGGTCGTATTATTAAGAGTTTGAAAAAAGCTGGAACGAGCAATCCAGTATTTGTGTTAGATGAAATTGATAAGTTATCTGTGGGAAGTCAGGGAGATCCTTCTTCTGCATTGCTTGAAGTATTAGATCCAGAACAAAACAGTGCTTTTTATGATAACTTCTTAGAATTAGGATACGATTTGTCTAAAGTAATGTTTATCGCAACTTCAAACAGTTTAAGTACCATACAGCCTGCATTACGCGATCGTATGGAGATTATTAATGTTACTGGATATACCATCGAAGAAAAGGTAGAAATTGCAAAACAGCACTTACTACCAAAACAATTAAAAGAGCACGGTCTAACAGCCGAGCATTTAAAAGTTGGGAAACCTCAATTAGAAAAAATAGTAGAAGGATACACCAGAGAGAGTGGCGTACGTGGTTTAGAAAAGCAAATTGCAAAAACGGTTCGCTATGCTGCTATGAAAATAGCCATGGAAGAAAATTATGAAGTAAAGGTTGATAACGAGGCCATTGTTGAAATTTTAGGAGTTCCAAGAATGGCAAGAGATAAGTATGAAAACAACCAAGTAGCAGGTGTTGTTACCGGATTGGCATGGACGCGTGTGGGAGGTGATATTTTATTTATAGAATCTACCATTAGTAAAGGAAAAGGAGCCTTAAACATGACGGGTAATCTTGGTAAAGTCATGAAAGAATCGGCTACGATTGCCATGGAGTATATTAAGGCAAACGCCGATAAGCTAGGGATCAAACAGGATATTTTTGATAAATATAATGTGCATATTCACGTACCAGAGGGTGCTACGCCCAAAGACGGCCCAAGTGCAGGAATAACGATGTTAACCTCTTTGGTTTCTTTATTTACACAACGTAAAGTGAAAAAGAGTTTGGCAATGACCGGAGAGATTACACTACGTGGTAAGGTCTTGCCAGTGGGTGGAATTAAAGAAAAGATTCTAGCCGCTAAGCGTGCAAAAATTAAAGAGATTTTGCTCTGTGAAGAGAACAAACGTGATATTGACGAAATAAAACCAGAATATTTAAAAGGATTGACCTTTCATTACGTCAAAGAAATGAGCGATGTATTGGCACTGGCACTTACAAAAGAAAAAGTAAAAGGCGCCAAAAAATTATAGTAAAGGGGTTTCATAATCTCATTTTGTCTGTTCGAGCACTCCCGAAACTTCGGGAGAGAACCACTGCTCTTTCATATATAAAATAAAAAAAGCACATGAAATTAATGTAACGCCGCTAGTTTTCTGCAAGTTTTTAATTAAAACGCTGAAAAATAAATTATACTTGCAGTCGTTATTTAATTAAAGAATCACGCGCACTACCATATGAACCAAAAGGTTTTATTTTTACTTGTCTCATTACTAACATTTTCTGCAGCTGCGCAAATTGGAGGAAGATCTACCTACCAGTTTCTCAACTTAGTAAACAATCCGCGACAAGCCGCTTTGGGAGGTAAAACCATTACTAATTATGACTACGATCCTATACAAGGACTGTTTAATCCGGCAGCTATAAATCCAGCAATGGACAATCAGCTTTCTGTAAACTATAACAATTATCTAGGAGATGTAAATTATGGTACTGTTGCCTATGCCTATTTATGGGACAGGCGAACACAGGTAATTCATGCGGGCGTTACGTATATAAACTATGGTGATTTTGATGGTTTTGATGAACAAGGAAATGCGACCAGTAGTTTTAGTGGAGGTGAAGTAGCAGTGTCTGTAGGACATGCACGTAACATTCCTTTTACCGATTTTCATTATGGTGCAAATGTGAAACTCATCTCATCAAAATTAGAGCAATACTCCTCTTTTGGTGTTGCAGCAGATATAGGGTTAATGTATGTTTATGAAGACTGGGATTTACAAGTAACAGGAGTAGCAAGAAATATAGGAACACAGATCACTCCTTATGATGTTGAGATAGAGCCCTTGCCCTTTGAAGTTATTTTAGGCGTCTCTCAAATTTTAGAGCGTATTCCAATTCGTTGGCACTTTACCTTAGAGAATGTGCAGCGTTGGGATTTGGCTTTTTCAAATCCAGATAGAGAAACATCCGATTTGGAGGGGAATGTTACCTCAGAAAATGTTAATTTTATAGACGAAGCATTACGACACATGATTATTGGTGTAGAATTGTTTCCAAAAAGCGGATTTAATATTAGACTAGGGTATAACTTTAGAAGAGCAGAAGAACTGCGTATTGTAGATCGTCGTGCTTTTGCAGGATTAAGTGCTGGTTTTGGTATTAAACTTAATAGAATACGTTTAAATTACTCGTATTCAAAGTACAATACTGCGGCATCGACAAGTTTCTTTGGCGTAAATATAGATTTACAATAATGCCAAAAATAACCATCGCCATTGACGGATTTTCCTCTACAGGAAAAAGCACTATTGCTAAGCAATTAGGCGATTGGTTAGATTATATCTACGTAGATACAGGTGCTATGTATCGTGCGGTAACCTTATTTGCCATGCGTAGCGGGTTTATTTCTGAAATTGGAGTCGATACTACTGCCTTAGAAAATGCGCTTAATAGTATTAACATTCATTTTGAAAAAAACACAGCTACTGGAGTTGCAGATGTGTATCTCAATGGTGAAAATGTAGAAAAGCAAATAAGAACCCTAGAAGTTTCAGAAAATGTTAGTCCGGTGGCAGCTATTTCTGCGGTGCGTACCAAATTGGTTGAACAACAACAAAAAATGGGGCAGGGCAAAGGAGTAGTGATGGACGGTCGTGATATTGGCACCGTAGTCTTTCCGGATGCCGAACTCAAAATTTTTCTAGATGCTTCTGCACACACGAGAGCAGAACGCCGTTACAAGGAACTCATAGAACGTGGTGACGATATTACTTTTGAAGATGTCTTAGAAAACGTTACTGAGCGTGATCGTATCGATTCTACTAGAGAAGATTCTCCCCTCATAAAAGCACAAGACGCTATTGCTATCGATAATAGTGAAATGAATTTGGAAGACCAATTTCATATTATTTTACAATTGGCAAAAGATAGAATAGCTGGACGTGTGTAACGTTTTTTTTAATCCACTTTTATAAGTTTCATTAGTTCCTCATCATTAGCATTTAATAAATACAAATGCAGCTTTTCTATTCTATAGCCTGCCACTTCTTGCATGGTATCGTAAAAGAGGTTGGGAGCCGTCATGTCTTGACAGTGTATTTTGGTTCTGCCTAACAATCCAAATTGTAGGTTGCTATCGTTTACTTGCTCAATGGCGCCAAAGAAATTGTTACAACTATCGTTTCCTATAATTTTACTAGATGCTAATTGTATTTCTAGCCTAATTTGCGCATCTGTGATTGGTTTTTTGTTTATGGTTTTTACCACCCAAATATCATGTAAATTAATAGTTGACTCTTTTTGTTTGCGTATTAGTTTTAGTAAAGTGTATTTATAAGTTGAGCCATCTCCTGGTATTTTTATAGGTCCGATAGTTTCTTTCTGTACTTCAACGGTATACTTATATCCAGGAGTATAGGTAAACCCTTCAATATCGTTATAAAAACAACCCCAATTTAGTTGTCCTTGTTCACGTACTTGTAGTGATTGTGTTTCTCCAACACCATCGCAGTTCTTCTTAAAACTAGCGATTTCTAGGGTTTCAATAACAGTATTGGGTTTGGTGTTTGTGCCACAAGCGGCTAGCAAGAATAGTAGGGTACAAGCAAGTTGTTTCATAAAGCTAAAATTTCCGAAGGTATAAAAGTATATATAATTAAATGTTTAGAGCCAAGAGCCATCTTGTTTCCTGTTTCCTGCAATGAGCGAAGCGAATGATCCTGTTTCAAACCGTCTAAGTACATACTAACTCTAAACCTCTATAATTATTTTATCTATCCTTTTGAATTTCAAAAGAAAAGAATTATTTTTGCAGCCCGTTTTGACGATGTTTACTAGCAAAGCGGGTATTTAAAACAAACATAATCCTTCTACGGGTGGATCGTTTTACTAGTACAACTGCGTAGAATACAAAGTATTGCTTGTAGTATTTCGCTTTCGCGGAAATGTTAGAAGACAATACAACTGATAACAAATGGCTGATAAAGCAAAAGACGAAGCAGTAAAAGAAACTGCTAAGAAAACAAGAAAAAGAACGCCTAAAGTAGAAGCTCCTGCTGTAGAAGTTCAAGAAACAGAAGCAACACAAGAAGAAGCTGCTCCTGCAAAACCTAAAAGAGAGCCTTCTCTTAAGGAAACAAACCCTGAAAAATTCTTAACAGATTTTAACTGGCACAACTACGAAGAAGGAATCGATCCTGTAGATGATGGTAAGTTAGAAGAGTTTGAAAAATTAGTAGCCGAAAATTTCGTAGATACATTAGACGACGAGGTGGTTGAAGGTGAAGTAGTACACATCTCAGATCGTGATGCTATTATCGACATCAACGCAAAGTCTGAAGGTGTTGTATCTTTAAACGAGTTCCGTTACAATCCAAATTTAAGTGTTGGAGATAAAGTAGAAGTATTAATCGATGTTCGTGAAGACGCAACAGGTCAGTTAATCCTTTCGCACCGTAAAGCTAGAACGATTATGGCTTGGGATCGTGTAAACAAAGCACACGACGAAGGTACTATCGTAAATGGTTTTGTAAAATGTCGTACCAAAGGTGGTATGATTGTAGACGTATTTGGTATCGAAGCATTTTTACCAGGTTCACAAATTGATGTGAAGCCAATTAGAGACTACGATGTATACGTAAACAAAACAATGGAATTCAAAGTTGTGAAAATCAACCACGAGTTTAAAAATGTTGTTGTTTCGCATAAAGCACTTATTGAGGCTGATATCGAAGAACAGAAAAAAGAAATCATTGGTCAGTTAGAAAAAGGACAAGTATTAGAAGGTATTGTGAAAAACATTACTTCGTATGGTGTCTTTGTAGATCTTGGTGGTGTAGATGGATTGGTACACATTACAGACCTTTCTTGGTCTCGTATCAACCACCCTAACGAGATTGTAGAACTAGATCAAAAATTAAACGTTGTAATCCTTGACTTTGATGAGGATAAAACACGTATCCAATTAGGTCTTAAGCAATTAAGCGCACACCCATGGGATGCTCTTGGTGAAGAACTTAAAATTGGTGATAAAGTAGAAGGTAAAGTAGTTGTTATTGCAGACTACGGTGCATTTATTGAAGTTGCTGAAGGAGTTGAAGGTCTTATTCACGTAAGCGAAATGTCTTGGTCTACACACTTACGTAGTGCACAAGATTTTGTAAACGTTGGAGATAAAGTAGAAGCACAAGTATTAACAATGGATCGCGAAGAGCGTAAAATGAGCTTAGGTATTAAGCAATTAACGCCAGACCCATGGACAGACATTACAACAAAATACCCTGTAGGTTCTACCCACAAAGGTATTGTACGTAACTTTACAAACTTTGGTGTATTTGTTGAATTAGAAGAAGGAATTGACGGGTTGATTTACATCTCTGATCTTTCTTGGACTAAGAAAATCAAGCATCCAAGTGAGTTTACAAACATTGGAGACACGCTAGAAGTAGTAGTTCTTGAATTGGATGTAGACGGACGTAAATTAAGCCTAGGGCACAAACAAACTACAGAAAATCCTTGGGATAAGTATGAAGCTGAGTTTGCTGTAGGTTCTGTTCACAAAGCTTCAATTGACGAAGTGGTAGACAAAGGAGCGGTTATCAACTTTAATGATGATATCTCTGCATTTATACCAAAACGTCACTTAGAGAAAGAAGACGGAACAGACGTGAAGAAAGGTGAAGAAGCAGATTTCCAAATTATTGAGTTCAACAAAGAATTCAAGAAAGTGGTAGCCTCTCACATGGCAATTCACAAAGAAGAAGAAGCAAAAATCGTAAAGCAAGCTGCTAAGAAAGCAAAGCAACAAGCTGACGAGGCGAAACCTACATTAGGAGACGCTAACTCTGCTCTTCAAGCATTGAAAGACAAAATGGACGGGAAATAATCCTCTTTCATTTTTCAAATAGTAAAAAGAGCTCTGATGTTATCAGGGCTCTTTTTTTGTTTATATGTTAGGACGCTTCGCTATTAGTTGGTAGGAGTAAGAACGCCTTCGGCTTTTAGGGGGTAGTTTTTAGTCGTTGGTCTTTAGACTTTGGTAATACGCTTTGCTATTAGTTGGTAGTGGGTAGGATGCCTTCGGTTTGCAGGTCGTAGAATTTTGACTTTAGAATTTTACATTTTATATTTTGATTTTTAGAGATTTGTGATTGGTTTTAAAATAATGTGTAACTTTAAACTAAAATACCTCGACAATGCCCATTTGGTTACACACAGTTTTATGGATTCTTGCTATTTACATTCTTGTAAGTGTGTTGCTCTATTATTTGCAAGAGCAGTTTTTGTTTAAACCCGAAAAACTACCTAAAGACTTTTTATTTGAATACGAAAACCAAGATGTTGATGAGCATAACATCACAACCAGAGATGGTGCGGTTATTAATGGGTTACACTTTAAAACACCTAATCCTAGAGGGGTAGTCTTGTATTTAAAAGGAAATAGCAAGAGTATTAAGGGCTGGGGTAAATTTGCTGTAGACTTTACAAGAAATCATTATGATGTGATTATGGTAGACTATAGAGGTTTCGGGAAGAGTACTGGAAAGCGTAGTGCAAAAAATTTAAAACACGACATACAATACATCTATAACAAGATACGTGAACGCGTTCCTGAAGAGTATATCATTTTATACGGGAGGTCATTAGGCTCTGGATTTGCTACCAAAATTGCTTCTATGAATAATCCTAGAATGCTTATTCTAGATGCGCCGTATTACAGTCTTTTTAATGTCACTAATAGGTACATGCCCTTTATGCCACTTTCTATTATTTTACGATATCCATTGCCTACTCATAAATGGCTAAAGTATGTAAAGTGTCCAATTCATATCATTCATGGTACTAAGGATAAACTCATTCCTTTTTCTTCAAGTGTAAAGTTGGCAGATATTAATCCCTCCATTACAAAATTGTATCCAGTATTAGGAGGCGGTCATAAAAACATGAACACCTTTGAGTCGTATCATAAAATACTCACAGATATTATTGAAGAAAAAGAAGTAGAAATCGACATGAAAACGACCAGTATTGGTGTAAAACATTCCTATAAATGATAAAAAAGTGGTTTTTTCGCATTTTATGGAGTGTCGTCCTTTTTTTATGCTTGGGTATTTTTGTGCTTTATCTAAGTCAAGAACGTCTTATTTTTGCATCGACACAATTACCTCCCGACTACCCATTTGATTTTAAAATCCCCTTTGAAGAGGTAATGCTGCATCCTGAAGAAGATGTTGTTTTGCATGGCATTCATTTTAAAGTACCAAATCCAAAAGGAGTCATATTGTATTTCCATGGCAATGCTGGCGATCTCTCACGCTGGGGAGACGTGGCTGCTTACTTTACAACGCTAGAGTACGATATCTTGGTAATAGACTACAGAACCTATGGAAAGAGTACGGGAACTATTGATGAAACCAAAATGCTAGCAGATACGCAATTGTGGTACGATTTTCTTCTGAAATCTTATAACGAGTCTGCTGTGGTAGTGTATGGAAGATCCATAGGGACTGCTTTTGCTTGTTATGTGGCATCAAATAATAATCCGAGAAAACTTATCTTAGAAACTCCATTTTACAATTTGGCAGATATGGCCAAAGATCGTTTCGGATTTTTACCCTTTGTGAATAAACTTTTAAAGGTGAAATTAGAAAGTAATGTCTTTTTTACAAAGGTTACAGCGCCTGTTGTAATCTATCATGGTACTGAAGATAGGGTAGTGCCTTATGCCTCTGGCAAGAAGCTCAGCAATTTATTACCAGAAGCACAATATACATTTTATACACTAGATGGAGGGAGCCATCATAATTTAGGATCTTTCAAAGGCTATCAAGACTCGATTTTAAAAAGTCTTGAATAAAAAAAGTCGTCTGTAATTGCAAACGACTTTCAATTGCTAAGAATTAATAGGTTAATTGTCTCCAGCTTCCTTTTTTGCTTTTTTAAGTTCCTTCGATTTCTTTTTAGCGCTTTTTTTAGATTGTCCAACACCTCTTTCTAATTCTGCTTTTCTTTCAAGACGTTCTATTTCTAATACTTTGTTGGCTGCATCAATTTTTTCTTTTTCAAGGGCAGCCTCTTCTAAGGCTTTTTGTCTATCGGCTTCAATTTCTGCTTGCATTTGTTTTTGGTTTTCAATGCGCTGTTTTTCTATGGCTTCTTTTTGAAGGGCTGCTTTTTCTTCTTCAAAGATTTTCTTTTCTTCGATTACATTTTTTGATTCATTGGTGTTTTTGGTTCTGCTGCTAGTAGCATTAATTCCGTCTGACTCTTCTACTTTAATAGTCTCATGGTCTTCTGTTACTTCCTCAGTAACTTTTACTTCAGTTTCTAGATTGTTTGTAGTCACAACACGAGTAATCACAGTTTCTTTTTGGATATCGACATTTTGAGCATATGCCGTAACTGTTGTTCCTAATAATAAAAGGCTCAAAAAAGTAATTTTCTTCATAATTAATAAATTTGTGCTACAAAGGTACAAAGTTTATGAAATAGAAATTCGTTGCTATATTTTAAATGAAACTACAAGAGTTTTGCCTATTAAAATTTCGGCTAAAGCCTTATATTTGCACGCATTTTAAAATAGCAACTCATGAAAGCAGGAATTGTAGGATTGCCAAACGTTGGTAAATCAACCCTTTTTAATTGTTTGTCAAACGCCAAAGCACAGAGCGCAAATTTTCCTTTTTGTACCATAGAGCCAAATATTGGTGTGGTAAATGTTCCAGATGATCGTTTGGTGAAGCTTGAAGAATTGGTAAACCCAGAAAAGGTATTGCCTGCTACTGTTGAAATTGTAGATATTGCTGGTTTGGTAAAAGGAGCAAGTAAAGGTGAAGGATTAGGGAATCAGTTCCTCGGAAATATTAGAGAAACCGATGCTATTTTACATGTATTGCGTTGTTTCGATAACGACAATATTGTGCATGTTGATGGAAGTGTAGATCCTATTCGCGATAAGGAAACTATCGACATGGAATTACAGTTAAAAGATTTAGAATCTGTAGAGAAAAGATTAGAGCGTGTAAAACGTTCTGCTCGTACAGGTGATAAGGAAGCTCAAAAAGAAGAAGCTATTTTGGTGAAAATTCAAGAGACTTTATTACAAGGGAAATCAGTACGTACCCTAGATTTTTCAGAAAAAGAAAGAGAAGACTACGTGAGTAAAATGCAGTTTATTACAGACAAGCCTGTGATGTATGTGTGTAATGTAGATGAAGATGCAGCTGTAAATGGCAACGCATATGTGGAGAAAGTGAAAGAAGCCGTTGCTTCTGAAAATGCAGAAGTAGTTATTCTGGCAGTAGGTACAGAAGCAGATATTACAGAGTTAGATTCTTTTGAAGAACGCCAAATGTTCCTAGAAGATCTAGGCCTAGATGAGCCAGGTTCAGCAAAATTAATTCGTGGTGCCTATAAATTATTAAACCTACAGACGTATTTCACTGCAGGTGTCAAAGAAGTGCGTGCTTGGACCATCCCAATTGGAGCAACAGCACCGCAAGCTGCAGGAGTGATTCATACAGATTTCGAAAAAGGGTTTATTCGTGCTGAAGTAATAAAATACAACGATTATGTGGAGTATGGTAGTGAAGCCAAAGTAAAGGAAGCTGGTAAAATGGGAGTTGAAGGGAAAGAGTATGTGGTGAATGATGGTGATGTGATGCATTTTAGATTCAACGTTTAAGGAGAAGTTAGACCGCTGCGCTCACTATTAGACTGCTTCGCTGTTAGAGGCTAGACCAGTCGCTGTGCAGAACACTTTTCTGTGTGGTAAACCACTACAGAAGCTGTTAGAAAATGAATTTAAAAAAATTGCGCAGTTTTTTTAAGTCTATCAGCCGAAGGCGATCTATCTTCTATCAGTGAGCAACGCGAACGGTCTAACAAGGAGCACAGCAACTGTTCTACGAAACCATTTTCTTCAAAAATACGATCTGCCCTAAATGATAATGACTATGCTCAATAACACCTACAATATTTCTATAATAGGTCCCATAGGCCTCCTTTTTAAAGGTTTTTGAAATATTATTGGGGTCAAGCTTTGTTAAGTGTGCAATAAAGATATCTACGCTCGCAAACATATTATGAAGGACCGTTTCCCATTCTTTTTGGCTATGGATAGGAGGATGCACAAAGCTTAAGGCGTCGCTCGCATCTAGAGCGTTTCCGTCTAGTACATTGTTAAGTGCGTCCATGTAGTATTGGGTGTGAAATACAAGGGTGTGAATGGTATTAAAGTCTTGAACCTTCGTGATAGCTTGTTCAAAGGTAACGTCTTTTAATACGGCTGAGAAATTAACACCTGTATAATTCCCTCCGTAATAGAGATCGTTCACTTGTTTTTGGATGAGCGGAAGTATATTCATATTATTTCATATCTAAATGAATCCCACTCATTAAAAACTCAGAAACTTCATAGGGTGCAATCAGTACAATTACGATAGGCAAAAAGCAACAAACGGCCAGAATTTTTGAATGGGTGTCTTTTGAATCTAAACTGCTTTTGTTTAGACCGTTACAGAAAGCTAGAATGAGTAAGTAATACCCTAAATAAATAGCAAATGGTACTACTAAAAGTCCTGCAAAACCTCCAAAAGCTAATAGGACGATTGAGCTAACTACAGAAATGATAATAACAAGAATAGATAGTATTTTAATTACACGTAATAGCATAAGGGAAAAATACAAATTCTTTTTATTAAAAGTATGTGTGCTTTCAAATTTAAATCTCTAAAAAATAACCTAGGTTGTTCACAATTTTTATGTGTGAATTGTTAATTACTTTGTGTTGGATATTTTCCAAGTTTGTCTTGTAACAGGTATATTTAACAACTATTCACACGATTTTATGGCAGACACTAAATATACCGAAGATAATATACGATCCCTCGATTGGAAAGAGCATATTCGAATGCGTCCTGGGATGTATATTGGAAAACTTGGAGATGGTTCATCACCAGATGACGGGATCTATATTTTATTAAAAGAAGTACTCGATAACTGTATTGATGAATTTGTTATGGGTGCTGGAAAGACCATAGAAATTCGCATTAAGGACAAGCAAGTTAAAGTGCGTGATTATGGGCGTGGTATTCCATTGGGGAAAGTAGTAGACGTAGTGAGTAAGATGAATACGGGAGGAAAATACGATTCTCGTGCCTTTAAAAAGTCTGTAGGTTTAAATGGTGTGGGTACCAAAGCAGTAAATGCACTATCTACATACTTTAGAGTAGAATCTGTACGTGAAAATCAAACTAAGTTTGCCGAGTTCTCTCAAGGAGAATTAAAAGAAGAAAGTGGTGTAGAAGAGTCTAGTAAACGTAAAGGAACAAAAGTGACCTTCATCCCAGATGAAGTAATATTCAAAAATTACAAATACCGTAACGAGTACGTAGAAAAAATGCTACGTAATTACGTGTACCTAAATCCGGGACTTACCATCGATTTTAATGGCGAAAAGTTCTTTAGCGAAAATGGATTAAAGGACCTCTTAAATGATAACATGGCAGAAACAGACATGTTGTATCCTATCATTCATTTAAAAGGAGATGATATTGAAGTTGCTATTACGCATAGCAAAACTCAGTATAGTGAAGAGTACCATAGTTTTGTTAATGGTCAAAACACGACACAGGGTGGAACACATCAAGCTGCCTTTAGAGAGAGTTTGGTGAAAACCATTCGTGAATTCTATGGAAAGAACTACGAAGCAAGTGATATTCGTAAATCTATTGTAAGTGCCATTTCCATCAAGGTGATGGAACCCGTTTTTGAGAGTCAGACCAAAACCAAATTAGGTTCTACAGAAATGGGTGGTGACTTACCTACAGTACGTACTTATATCAATGATTTTGTAAAAAATAAACTCGATAATTTCTTACACAAAAATAGCGATGTAGCCGAGGGCTTGCAACGTAAAATCATGCAAGCAGAGCGTGAGCGTAAAGAGCTTTCTGGAATTCGAAAGTTGGCGAAAGATCGCGCCAAAAAAGCCAACCTACACAATAAAAAATTACGTGATTGCCGTATTCATTTAGGGGATACTAAGAAAGAACGTAATTTAGAATCGACCTTGTTTATTACCGAGGGAGATTCGGCAAGTGGGTCTATTACCAAAAGTAGAGATGTAAATACTCAGGCCGTATTTAGTTTAAAAGGAAAGCCTTTAAACTGCTACGGACTAACAAAAAAGATAGTCTACGAGAACGAAGAATTTAATCTCCTACAAGCGGCTTTGAACATTGAAGAGTCCATGGAAGATTTGCGATATAACAATGTAGTAATCGCAACAGATGCCGATGTAGATGGAATGCACATTCGTTTGTTGTTAATTACCTTTTTCTTGCAGTTCTTTCCTGAAATTATCAAAGAAGGACATTTGTATATTTTACAAACACCACTCTTTAGAGTACGTAACAAGAAGAAAACCATTTATTGCTATACCGAAGAAGAACGTATTAATGCCCTAGAAGAGTTAAAGCCAAAACCAGAAATCACCAGATTTAAGGGTCTTGGTGAGATTAGTCCTGATGAGTTTGTGCATTTTATTGGAGAAGACATTCGTTTAGATCCTGTGATGTTAGACAAGCAAATGAGTATAGAAGAATTGCTGAAATTTTATATGGGCAAAAATACGCCCGATAGGCAAGAATTTATTATTAATAACCTAAAGGTGGAATTGGATACGGTGGAGGATTAAATAGTTTACAGTAATCAGTATCAGTAGGCAGGTTTTGAAGAAAATATCATGGAGCATAGAATATGGAGCATGGACTTTAGATAATAATTGATGGCTAGACATAATTTTAGAAAATTAAACATTTGGATTGATGGAGTTGCTTTTGTGAGTTTGAATTACGAAATCACTAAGACATTCCCTAAATCAGAGACATTTAACCTAGCTAGTCAAATGAATAGAAGTGCTGTTTCGATTCCGTCTAACATAGCAGAAGGATCTTCAAAGGCTACAAACAAACACTTTAAAGCATTTTTGGAACATAGCTTAGGATCTGCTTTTGAATGGGAAACACAGCTTGAAATAGCTAAAAACGAAGCATACGTGACTATTGACATGTATGATAAAATGATTAAAGAAATTCAATCTTTACAAAAAAGAATAGGAAGTTTTATAGATAAACTAACAAGTTAGTCCATGTTCTATAATCCAAAATCCATATTCCTTAAATGACAAATATGAGTGACGAAACGCATCATAACGAAGAAAGCTTAGAGCCAGAAGAAATCAAATCAGAGAACCTAGAAACAGAAAAAGATGGTGATTTGGTTCCTGAAGAAGAAGGAATTGAAGATGGTGAAACCATTACCCGTGTTACGGGTATGTATCGTGAATGGTTCTTAGACTACGCTAGTTATGTAATTCTAGAACGTGCTGTTCCTGCTATAGAAGACGGTTTTAAGCCGGTACAGCGTCGTATCATGCACTCCATGAAAGATCTGGATGACGGACGCTATAATAAAGTGGCCAATATCGTAGGGCATACCATGCAGTATCACCCGCATGGAGATGCAAGCATAGCCGATGCCATGGTGCAAATCGGACAAAAAGATTTACTCATAGACACCCAAGGAAACTGGGGAAATATACTAACGGGAGATAGAGCAGCAGCTTCTCGTTACATTGAGGCACGTATTTCTAAATTTGGTTTGGATGTTATTTACAATCCAAAAATCACTAAATGGCAGGCCAGCTATGATGGGCGTCGTAAAGAGCCTATTAACTTCCCCGTGATGTTTCCGTTGCTTCTCGCTCAAGGGGCAGAAGGGATTGCTGTTGGACTTTCAACCAAGGTACTCCCACATAATTTCATTGAGTTAATCGATGCCAGTATCAAACATCTACAAGGTAAACGTTTTACCATCGTTCCAGATTTCCCTACAGGAGGAATCGTCGATGTGACGAATTATAATGATGGCTTACGTGGTGGAAAAATCAGAAGCCGCGCACGTATCGGGCAACATGATAAAAATACCTTGGTGATTACTGAAATTCCCTTTGGTACCAACACCAGTTCTTTAATTGATTCTATCTTAAAGGCGAATGATAAAGGAAAGATCAAAATTAAAAAGATAGAAGACAATACCGCTGCAGATGTAGAAATCTTAGTCCATATTCCTTCCGGAATTTCTCCAGACAAAACCATAGATGCCTTATATGCGTTCACAAATTGTGAAAACAGCATTTCGCCATTAGGCTGTGTGATTGAAGACAACAAGCCTTTGTTTGTCGGTGTAACTGAAATGTTAAGACGTTCTACAGATAGAACCGTCGACTTACTAAAGAGCGAACTCGAAATACAATTAGGCGAGTTTGAAGAACAATGGCACTATGCGAGTCTAGAACGGATTTTTATTGAAAATAGAATTTATCGTGATATTGAAGAAGAAGAAACCTGGGAAGGTGTCATCGCTGCCATCGATAAAGGTTTGAAACCGCATATCAAGCATTTAAAACGTGCTGTTAACGTAGAAGATATTACGCGTCTTACCGAAATTCGTATCAAGCGTATTTCAAAATTTGATATCGATAAAGCACAGCAAAAAATTGACGCTTTAGAAGATAGTATTGCTCAAGTAAAGCATCACTTAGCAAATCTAATCGACTATGCCATCGATTATTTCAAACGTCTCAAAAAAGACTATGGTGAAGGCAGAGAACGCAAGAGTGAAATTCGTGTGTTTGATGATATTCAAAAAACGAAGGTGGTGATTCGTAACACGAAACTCTATGTAAACAGAGAAGAAGGATTTATTGGTACCAGCTTACGTAAAGATGAATATGTAACAGATTGTAGTGATATAGACGATATTATTGTATTCACCGAAGACGGAAACATGATGGTAACTAAGGTAGGTACTAAGACCTTTATTGGTAAAAACATTATTCATGTAGCGGTCTTTAAAAAGAAAGACAAACGTACTACCTATAATGCTATTTATAAAGATGGTGCCAAAGGTGCTACCTATGTAAAGCGTTTTAATGTAACGGCAATTACAAGAGATAAAGAATACCCAATTACACAAGGGAATAAAGGAAGTAAACTTTTATACTTTACTGCAAACCCTAATGGAGAAGCAGAGATTGTAACCGTGCTATTACGTCAAAGCGGTAGCGTCAAAAAACTAAAATGGGATCTGGACTTTAGCGACTTGCTCGTAAAAGGAAGAGGTTCTAAAGGAAATATTGTTACCAAGTATTCTGTAAAACGTATTGAACTCAAAGAAAAGGGAGTTTCAACCTTAAAACCTCGTAAGATATGGTTTGATGAGACTGTACAGCGTCTTAATCTAGATGAGCGTGGTGAATTAATTGGTGAGTTTAGACCTACAGATCGATTATTACTTATCAATCAGCGTGGTTTGGTGAAGACCGTAATTCCAGAAATTACCATGCATTTTGATGAGGATTTAATCGTTATGGAAAAATGGGATCCTAAAAAACCTATTAGCGCCATTCACTGGGCAGGTGAGAAAGAATTGTTTTATGTAAAACGTTTCTTAATCGAAAACCCAGAAAGAGAAGACAATGTTTTAACAGATCACCCTAAATCTTATTTAGAGGCTGTTTTTACGGCTTATAGACCTCAGGCTGAAGTTGTCTTTACAAAAGAAAGAGGAAAGGATAGAAAGGACAATCTTGTAGTAGATTTAGAAGCCTTTATTTCACCAAAAGGAATTGGTGCTCTTGGAAATCAATTAACAAAAGACAAGGTACTGGAAATAAATACGCTAGAACCCTTGCCATACGATGTTCCAGTAGAAACCCCTACTGAAGAATTAGAAGTGATTGATGAACAAGCTGTTGTAGGTACTAGGGCTAATGAAGCGCCTACTCCAGCATCACCAGCTGGTGGGGCCGAAGCATCACAAGCTCTAGAAACACCAAAAGCTCCTAAAGATGCTGGAGAAGAACCTCCTGTAGATGATGATGGGCAAGCGTTACTGTTTTAAATGAAACAGAAAAGAAAAAGCTATGAAGCTTCAATACATTATTTCTACACTTTAAATACCTATACATGAAGAGTTTTATCAACGAGTTCAAGGACTTTGCCATCAAAGGGAACCTTATCGATATGGCCGTAGGGATTATTATTGGTACGGCATTTAACAATGTATTAAACACCCTAGTCAAAAAAGTAATCATACCTCCCTTGTCTATGCTTACCGATGGTATTAATTACGCAGAGCGCAAACATATCTTAAAAGAAGCTGTTGGAGAAACTAAAGAGATCGCTATTGGCTATGGAGAGCTCATAGAAGCTCTCATCGATTTTACGGTGGTGGCTTTCACTATTTTTATCGTTGTAAAAGGAATCAATCGATTTAAAAAGAAGTCGGAAGATCCTAAAAACAAAAAGGTTTCAACACCTAAGGATATAGAACTGCTTGCCAAAATTGAAGAACTGCTTCAAGAGCAAAATGCATTATTAAAACAAACCAATTCGTCTGACTAGTTTATTTTTTTAATCGAATATAAAGGTTCTCTACTTTCTCACGCGCCCAAGGAGTTTTGCGCAAGAACTTTAGACTAGAGTTGATACTCGGGTTAACCGCAAAGCAATTAATGCGAACTTTCTCGTCTAGATATTTCCATCCATACGTCGCTACAAGCTCTTCTAATATGGCTTTTAAAGTAATGCCATGCAAAGGATTATTAGCTTGTTTAGGTTTAGATTCCTTTTTAATAAAAATACCAAACAATTCACTATTGGCTCTTGGCGCAATAGAGTTATGGGCTTTCGCAAACGTGTGGATATCAAATTGTTTTTTTAAATACCCTTCATATTCTTCCTGGGTGCCACCAAAGGGTCGTTTTTCTAAGTCACCTGTTAATGGGATATCAAACCATAGCCCCACTAATTTTCCTTTAGGAGCCAACAAAGATGCCATTTTGGTAACGTACTTAATACGATTCATTTTTTCAGGCACAAAAGAGCAGAAAAACGTTTGTTCTATGATGAGGTCATAGGTTCCTTTATGCTTGAAGAAATCTTGTTCTATGAGTTGCTCACCAGGGAAAGTCGGATTTCGTTTCTGAAATTCATCCAATGGAATATGCGAAATATCCAACACCGTTACATTGGTAAATCCTTGATTCCATAGGTATTCTGCCTCGTATGCATTTCCAGCACCTGGTATTAAAATGCGTAAATCTTTATTGGTTAGCTGATCAAAGTAGTTTTTTAATGGCGTAGACGGACTCCCAATATCCCAACCTGTACGTTCTTCTTCATAGCGCTGCGTCCAGTACTCTTTTTCAATGCTCATTCTGCTGAAATTTTAGTAACAGTACCTTTTTTTACTGGGTTTGCTTGATTTTGCTTTTTCACTACCATCTGAAATTCAAACAAATAGGTATTTTTAGTCGTGCTTAAAATCTTAAAATGAACCGCTTCTTTGTCATACGCGTTCTTTGGGTTTCGCTTGCGCATAATGTATTCACAATCATTAATCCAACGCACATTAAAGGTATCTGTAATACCTTTGTATTGTTCTATAGCAATACTATCGTTTCTTGTAAATGTTGAGGTGACAAGCTCTGTTCCTACCATTTGTTCAAAAGTGAAGGTTCCAGTTTTAAAATCGCTGCAATTGCGCTCAACAGAATAACAACTCGTAAGCAATAAAATGAGTACAAAAGAGGTGAGGGTGCGCATGTTCTTTTTTTACAAAGTTCTGCATTTATCTTTACATCTGCTAAGAGTTCGTATATTCTTTAAACGTCCCATTTTTATAAAAAACCACGATGCGCTCTATAAGGCCAGTATTTGATTTTTTTTCTGAAATTTCCTGAAATACGCTATTTTCTGAAATTCCCTGTTTTTTGACTCCTTTTTGTACTTCGGAAATTTCCGTAGCAATTTTTGAGTTTGATACTGAAACATCCGTCGTATTTTTTGAATCTAAATTTTTTAAAGCAGGGAAGGAGCCTTTTCCATTTAACAACCAATGCAATTCTACTTCGGGATAGGTCTTTAAAACTTTCATTACAAATTCTAAACTTGGCTTATTTCTACCCGATAGGAGGTGCGAAATAGTAGACCTGTTAAATTCAATTTCTTCCGAAAATGAAGTCGCAGAAAGTCCATAATAGGTGAGTATTTGCTGAAGTCTTTTAGAGAAATCTGAGGTGTTTACCATTGTAACATTGCTTGCGGGGATAGACTGTTACAAATGTAATGTATACAGATGTAAACAGCAATTTTATTAATAAAAAACGTAATAATTTGTAAACTATTACTTTATATAATATATTTTAATCATATGATAATAAATACTTTAATATTTAAAATTGTTTATCTGTTAAAATTGTAGCAATTTTTATAAGGTTTTGTTTACTGTTGTCCACAATTTCGTGTATAGATTTTGTTTACAATTGTAAACTTGTGTTTATTTACTTTTGTAAACACAAACTATTTCATGAACATCACTACTTGGTATTCCAGCAACTTTGAATCTTTTTTAAAAGGCAGATATATTACCCTAGAAGACATCCAACCTATATTCTCAGCCTATGCCGAAACTTTTAAAATTTCGGTAGCTGGAACTTCAGAAATGGGAAAAGAAATTCCCTTGGTGCATTTCGGTGTTGGAGAAAAAAAAGTACTGATTTGGTCTCAAATGCATGGCAACGAGAGTACCACTACCAAAGCATTATTTGATTTTTTTAAGTTTATAACCTCGAATACGAAAATTTCCGAAGCACTCTTAGCAAGTCATAGCTTTTACGTGCTTCCAATGCTAAATCCAGATGGTGCTGCCTTGTACACCCGCGAAAACGCTAGAAAAGTCGACTTAAATCGTGATGCGCAAGATTTGTCACAAAAAGAGAGTAGGGTGCTACGAAATCTATTTGATGAAATTCAGCCAGATTTGTGCCTCAACATGCACGATCAACGTACTATATATGGGCTAGCAGAAGGTTTTCCTGCTACGGTATCCTTTTTAGCTCCCTCAGGCGATGTAGAACGTACTGTAACACCTACGCGTATGGAGGCGATGAATCTTATTGAAAAAATGCATGGATATTTGCAGCATCTTTGTCCGAATCAAATAGGTAGATACGATGATGGTTTTAACTTAAACTGTGTAGGGGATACCTTTACAAGTCTTGGAGTGCCTACTATTTTATTTGAAGCTGGTCATCATAAAGATGATTACGAACGAGAAAAAACAAGAGGGTTTATCTTTTATGCACTGATAGCCTTATTTGATCTTGACACCGTTTCCGAAAATACGCAGACGTATTTTGACATTCCAGAAAACCAAAAAAACTTTCATGATATAGTTTTATATCATGTAAATATATCAGGCATGGAAGCGCTACAAACCCTTTGTTTTCAATACAAAGAGGTATTGTTGGATGGCACCATAGTTTTTGAGTTGTATCTGGATAGTATTCAGGAAACTACCAAAGTGTTCGGCCACAAAACTTTTGATTTACAGGGAGGTAGCGTATTATTGAATTCTCAAAGAAATTTTGATATTGGTCAAAAAATCACAACAATTTTCGATGAACAACAAAATATAATGTTAATTTAATATTCATTTTAGGTATTTCTTTTGGTAATCATAGTAACTTTGTAGCTCAAAATTGACTACATGAAATTTAAATTAGACGCCACAGATCAAAGCATACTTGATATGCTTATCGAAAATACAAGAACACCGTTTACAGACATCGCAAAAAAGCATGGTATCTCTGCAGGTACGGTGCATGTAAGAGTAAAAAAGATGGAAGAAGCTGGAATTATAACAGGTTCATCACTACGATTAGACTATAAAAAACTAGGGTATTCATTCATTGCCTATGTTGGTATTTACCTTCAAAAAACATCACAAACGCAATTTGTGTTAGAACGTATTAATGAAATTCCATTTGTAACTGTTGCTCACGTAACTACTGGTAAGTTTAATATTTTTTGTAAAATAAGAGCTAAGGACACTTCACATGCAAAAGATATTATCTATCTAATCGATGATATTGAAGGGGTTACACGTACAGAGACCATGATTTCTCTAGAAGAAAGTATCAATGACAAAAAACGATTAATGCATTCTATTTTTAGAGCTTTATAAGTTTATCATAATTTTTTCTTAACCCACTATTTATCTGGTAGTGGGTTTTTTATTTTAGCTGAAATTTTCGAAATGACAAGATCGCAATTAAAAGATACAGACTACTTAGCCTATTACAAGCATTACATAGATTTAGCTCCAGACAAATCTCTTCCTTCTGTTTTAGATCTTGGTTTAGCGCAAACACTGCGTTTTTTTGAGGCTCTCCCCGAAGACAAGCATATGTATACTTACGCAGAAGGGAAGTGGACTCCAAAAGAGATTTTGCTGCACTTAATAGATACAGAGCGTGTTTTTGCATACAGAGCACTAACCTTTGCTAGGTCTGAAAATGAAATACTTCCTGGTTACGATCAAGATGTTTTTGTGGCAAATAGCCGCGCGAACAAAACAGATATGACAACATTGATAAAAGAATATGTAGCTACTAGAGCCTCAACCTTGGCATTGTTTAGGTCGTTTTCTGAAGAAGAACTAACTCGTAAAGGGGTGGCAAGTGGGGCAACGCTTTCTACAGCTGCGGCTGGCTTTATTATAGGCGGTCACGAAATACACCATTGTAATGTGCTAAAAGCAAAATATCTATAATAGATTATTCACCACTTTTATCTGAGATTTCGGAAATAGGAATATCCGCCTCTTCGATTTTGTAGTCATCACTATCAAAAGTAGCCATACTGTCTACTAACTTAGAACTCACTTTTACCAAATAGATAACTTCATCAGTACGTACTTCGACGGCCTCGATGGTTTCGTTTTTTGCATTTTTAAAAGTAATAATAGCGCCATCATCATATCCATATGGATACTTTTCTACTAAAAGTGAAAGAATCTCTGGTGTTAACTTTTTGAAGTCTACAATTTTACGTAGCATAACATTTGGTACTAGTTGTTTCTATAAAATTAGTAAAAAAATGAATACGTAAAAATAAAATTCTACAAATTTTTGTAAAATTCAAACGCCTTGTAGATTAAGACTTTAGGTGCTTTTTGGTTGATTTTGTATACTCCAAAACCTTCTAATAAAACAAAAAGAATTTCGCCCCCTTTATTTTTTTTGTCAAACTTTAGCAAGTCTATTATAGCATCTATTTCTTCTCTAGTAAACACTTCTTTTTGATATACATCTTGTAAGGTTTTGCATGCAGAAATCATGTTGCTTTTGTTAAATCCAGTTTGTTCGCTAGAAATAAATAATGCTAAAATCATCCCAATAGCTATAGCTTCTCCATGCAACAATGTGGTTCTTTTTTCTGAAGCTAAACAATAAGATTCTATAGCGTGTCCAAGAGTATGACCAAAATTCAACATTTTTCTAATGCCTTGTTCAGTGGGGTCTTTTGTAACTATTGTATTTTTAATGCAGATTGATTCCCAGATGAGTTGCTTGGTAGTTGCTTTATCCTTAATATCAAAATTTTTGAGCGCTTCCCAATAGGCTTTGCTTTGTATTAAACCATGCTTTAACATTTCTGCATAACCCGATTTTATTTCATTTTCGGGAAGTGTGTCTAAAAAGGTGGTATCTACAAATACTGCATTCGGATTTTTAATAACACCTATTTGATTTTTAATAACACCTAAATCAACTCCATTTTTACCACCTACAGAAGCATCTACCATGGCTAGAAGGGTAGTAGGTATATTGATAAATTCGATTCCTCTTTTAAAAGTGCAGGCAGCAAAACCTCCTAGATCTGTAACTACGCCGCCACCCAAATTGATTAGTAAACTACTTCTATCGGCTCCTAAATCAGATAAAGTATTCCAAACATGAACGCAGGTTTCAATTGTTTTATGGGCTTCTCCAGCGGGAATAACAATGACTTCTGGAAGTCG
The DNA here is from genome assembly GCF_058147145.1 of Patiriisocius sp. 208BN25-11. Lineage (NCBI taxonomy): Bacteria > Pseudomonadati > Bacteroidota > Flavobacteriia > Flavobacteriales > Flavobacteriaceae > Patiriisocius > Patiriisocius sp. 208BN25-11. Next base: position 217,694 of record NZ_JBYVJY010000002.1, on the reverse strand, counting down.
ATCGAAGTTTATATGATTCAAAAAATACGGAAGGCAATGTATCTGCGTATGTGTATCTACAAGTACAAAAACGCTAGTAGGACTTAGAAGCGCTATATTTTCATCCAATTTTTCCCATACAGTATCAGTACAGTATACACTTCCTCTTTCTTTTACTAGTTGTCTTTCCATACTTAGGATTTCTCTTGTTTTTTTTTCTGCGGAAATGTTAGGTGTCTAACAATGGTTTCATGTTTCTAAAATTTCCGAAGAGCGTATTATACCTTTTCAAAAGGATATACAAAATTAGAATATTGTATTTCAACAGCCATCAATTCTCTCTATATTTGTAAGACAAATTTTTTACTATGGCTTCACGCAGTTTATTTGACAATACACAAACGGCATTTACCCTGAAGAGCGACTCCGAATTAGAACGCGCTTATTTTTTGTTTAAAATGATTTCTAAAGAGCCTTTAGTGCGTATTGGCACTGCAGCTACGAAGTTTGCCTTAAATTTAAATCTACCGGTTGAAGGACTCATTCGTTCTACGGTTTTTGATCATTTTTGTGGTGGTGTGAATGAAACAGACTGCATGCCTGTGGTAGATAATTTGTACAAAGCAGGCGTTTTTTCAGTCTTGGATTATTCTGTAGAAGGAAAAGCAGAAGAAGCACAATTTGATGCAACAATGCAAAAGGTGATTGAGCTCACAAAGTTTGCAGAACACAAAGATGCTATGCCGTTTTCGGTTTTTAAGCCTACCGGTTTTGGTCGCTTTAAAATATGGCAAAAACGTACAGAAAATGAACCCTTAGACCCTCAAGAAGAAGGAGAGTGGCAGCGTATTAAAGTACGTTATGAAACAGTTTGTCAAACCGCACATGCCTGTGATATTTCATTGCTCATAGATGGAGAAGAAACTTGGATGCAAGATGCAGCAGATGACCTTTGTGAAGCCATGATGGTAAAATATAACAAGGAAAAAGCGATTGTATTTAACACACTGCAATGCTACCGATGGGATCGCCTAGATTATTTAAAAGAACAACACGCCAAAGCAAAAGCGGGAGGCTATAAACTTGGATTTAAAGTGGTACGTGGTGCCTACATGGAAAAAGAAAACGAACGCGCCGAAGAAAAAGGATACAAAAGCCCTATTTGCGAAAGCAAGCAAGCTACCGATGCTCAATTTAATGCGGTGATGCATTATATTTTAGATAATCTTGATGACATCTCATTATTCTTAGGAACCCATAACGAAGAAAGTAGTTACATGGCTTTAGAGGAAGTTCAGAAGAAAGGACTGGGTAAAAATGATGCTAGAGTATGGTTCGGACAATTGTACGGCATGAGCGATCATATAAGTTATAATTTGGCAGCAGAAGGCTATAATGTTGCAAAATACATTCCTTTTGGTCCGGTAAAAGATGTGATGCCTTACTTAATTAGAAGGGCAGAAGAAAATACATCGGTTGCTGGACAGACCAGCAGAGAGCTTACCTTGTTGAAGAAGGAAAAAGCAAGAAGAAAATTATAAAAAAGTGCTCAGTAGCAGTGTTTAGTGGCAGTTTACAAGTTGTTTCTGAAATTTTAATCAACCAAATATCATCTATACATGCAAGTACCTTATAAAATTCTTTCTTTAGATGGTGGTGGTACATGGGCTTTGCTACAGGTGCTTACACTTCAAGAACTTTTTAAAAATAAGTTTCCAAATAAAGAAGTGCGAGGACATGAGGTTTTGCGTCATTTCGATTTGGTGATAGGGACTTCGGGTGGAAGTATGGTCATCGCTGCCTTAGCATGTAATTGGACCTTCGATGAAATTATTGCCATTTTCGACGATGCTTCTAAGCGTGGTGAAATATTTAAAAAACTTTCGTTTCGGGAGCGCTACTTTCCAGTAAATTTTATGCACCTGTTTAACATTAAGTCTATAGGGACACGCTATAGTACTACTAACAAGAAAAAAGCTTTAGAAGATTTACTGGTCTTGGATAATGGAAAAAAGTTAGTAGATATTTCTTTATCAGAACTTCCAGAAGTTATTGGTAAAAAGTCTTTAGAGATTATCATTACTACCTTTGACATTAAAAACAAGCGAGCTAAATTTTTTAGATCTAATAAATCGAGTAAGGCAAGAGCAGAAATCATTGCGGGACATTCAAATTTTGACGAAACGAATTTAGTGACTGCCATTCATGGGTCTTCCAATGCTCCTGTGAATTATTTTGATTTTCCTGCGGTGCTAAAACCAAAGCAAACAAACAGACGCTATTATTTGTGGGATGGAGCTCTTGGCGGATTTAACAATCCAGTGATGGCAGGAATTACCGAAGCACTTGCCAATGGAGTTCCTCGAAAGAATATTCGAGTGCTTTCTATTGGAACCGCTAGTAAAGTTGCTTCAAAGGACGATGGTATTGAATTTAGAGATAATTACTATAGTACTTTATTGGGACGTAAGTTACGCTATAAAGATTCTGGTGCTATTGACTTTGAAAAAACCAAGCAAAAAAGAGGTTTCTCAAGACTATTTAAAGGAGCTAATTTGTTTACTGGAGCTCTGTCTAATTTATCCAAATCTATTTTGTTTGAACCGCAAACTTGGGCAACCTATAGTGCCTATGTTCATTTGTTTGCAGATGCCATAGATGCTAGTGAGAATCACCATCGTTTTGTGCGTTTATCACCACAAATTTGGGTGGATGAAAAAGCATCTCCCTTATTAAAACGATTGTACGAACTTGATATGGATGTTACGGCACAACATGAAATAGAAGATTTAAAAAACTGCTTTAGCTCTTGGAAAGATGGGGCTATTGCAAATGAACCTATACAATGGACCAAGACCATCGACGAAGAATATATTTATGCAAAAGGGCACCGAAATTTTAACGATGCCCTTGAGGCTATTGATTGGCTATAATTAGACCGCTGCGCTGATAGATCATTCGCTTTGCTCACTTTTGGATGTTAGACCACTTAACACTTCGCCAAGGCTACGAGTTACGAAGTCGCTGATAGATATTTGTAGAATAACTACCAACTGCCACTGAAAACTGAGTACAAAAACTACCTTCCTTTAATAATTTTTAATTGTCCTTTACCAGCGTCACTGTCTAAAGAGATTACATACAAACCATTGGCTAGCTGATCGTCTAGCTCAAAGGAGTGCTCTGATGCGCCTCTTGTAATTCTAATTGCTCTTTCTTGAACAACTACACCTGATGCGTTAAAGATACGTAACGTAGCATCTGAAGGTCTTCTTGCTGTGATACTGATATTGAAATATTTCTGTACTGGGTTAGGGTATGCTTTCACGTCAATATTCATTACGCCTGCAAATGGAAATAACTCTACGCCTAATTCATCTCTATCTACTGCTTCAAAAACATTGTCTTGCAGTACTTCAATGCTTGTATTTCTTAATAATACTTGTGACAGGGTAGTACTTTTAATTTCTGCTATTTCTTCTTCAGAAAAAGCGGGGTCGTTTTCATAATAGTAGCGATCTCCATCTCGTAAGGCTTCAAACTGAAATTTTAAAATAGCGTTCATGCCTTCGCCAATGATACTTCCGTTTACGTGATCTTCACTCATGAACCCTATCCAAGGGTCAATGTTGTTAATATTTCCGTAGGTATTAGAAAGCGTACTGCGTAATGCTACATCTGAAGTAATGTCTGTAAATCCTGCATGCGGCGTCAAACCTAAGTCGGCTCTAATAGTATTGTAATCGGGTAAACCACGTTCTCTAGCACGCGCTAGATTGATAGAAAGTAAATCTAACCCACCAGAACCAGGAGGTCCGAATAGAAAATTACGAATGTCATTCATAATCAATGGGTCTACTAATTGATGCTCCTGAGCAGCTAGTCCTCTAAAGAAGGGTTCTATACCACCTTCGTTTAATAATATTTCAGGTTGAAAAAATCCGTCACGTAAATCTAAGGCTCCAAATTGCCAATCGTCTCCGTTTTCTTCAAAACGCATCAATCGTCCATTTACCATGGTGTGGCCAAAACGATATCCAGCAGCAGAAAAGGTGTTGATGACATCTGGCTGTACACTAGCGTCATATCCTGCATACGGACTAATAGTAACCCCAACATTTGCTAGAAACTCTTCATAGGTAATGGCTTGAATAATGGCACCTACTTTTTTTCTAGCGCGTTGAAACAATTGTTCGTCTGTCCAACCTGGATTTTCGTCTTTTAATTCATCACACAATCTATTGTGTTCTCTTACCATAAGGGTGTGGAAGCACATGAGCCCAGGTTGTTCGTTTATACGCACATCGCCACCTACATAGAATTTTTCTGGAATTGGCATGCCGTCTAGTACCATAAAAGGTACATCTGGATCTATGGCACTATCAAATTCGCCATCGATAGTATTCCAAGGAAGTAAACCACCTGCAGAGAGTTTCATTTTACCATCAACACCAGAACGCAACCAGTCGGCACGTTCTTGTTCTACACCATATACTGCAGAACCATCAATAAAACTAGTAATTTCATTGACATGGCGTCTAGGATTATTTGTGTCAGTCCCCGTGGTTTCATCACTTAGCGAACGAAACATCTTGATTTCTTTCTCACCGGTACAATCAGGATCAAACATAGGATCGCAGTCTGGAACTTGGATATTGAAGGTTTCATCAAAATTATCATCGTTTAGATTGATGTCGTGATCTATAAATTGTCCCCAGCCCCAAATAAAGTCGCTCAAACCATTTTCGTTAGGAATAAATTCTTCCTGACTACCAATAGCATTACTTACGGCTCTTGGGTTTGCTCTATCTTGGGCCCCAGGTTCACTAATACCATCTGTATAGGCCACAGAAACTAAAGTTCTGAAGTTTTCTTTGGCAGCACCCCAGGAAGTATTGGTGGTATTGTTGCCCTCTCCGTCATAGGTTCTATTTTCTTGTGCTTGTGTTAACGTTACAGCTAAAATAGCACAACTTAATAGGATGTATTTTGTTTTCATATGCTCGTCTTTGTCTCAAATTTAAGCAAATAAATTTTTTTTCACACATTTATGTAAGGATGATTTGGTAATACGTCTAATTATAGTTGTAAAGATTAAAAATGCCAAGTCAGCAGTCTACTTTGCTTGTTTCCAATATTCATAATAATGGTTTTATGCACCGCTTTTGCTTTATCTAATTGCTTATAGAGTTTGTTAAGATGGGCTTTGTTGGAGACTAATGTTGTAAAGAGACCAACTTGTTCTTTGTAATGAAGACTTTGTTTTATCATTCTCTTGATAAATAATGCTTCACCACCGTTGCACCAAAGTTCGTTAGGTTTCCCAGCAAAATTGCGTGCGACACTTCTGTTTTCTGCGGAAATATTAGCGAGTTTGCGTCTGGTTCCTTTTAACGCTTCTTCTTCGCTGGCATGAAAAGGTGGGTTGCACATTGTGAAATCGAAATATTCTCCAAGTTGTATCGCTTCTTTGAAGATATTGGCGTTATTTTCTTGATATCTTATTTCTATCTTGTCTTTTAATTGAGGTGTCTGTGAAACAATATGTTTAGCAGCGGCAACCGATGCTTCTTGTATGTCAACACCTACCATTGCCCAATTGTACTGTTGAGAACCAATAATTGGATAAATGCAATTGGCTCCGACACCTATATCAAGTCCTTTTGTGGTTTTGTTTTTTTTAGGTTTCTTTTCAATTGCTAATAACTCATTGATATAACACAAATAATCTGCTCTTCCAGGGACAGCAGGGCAGAGATAGCCTTCTGGTAGGGTGTAATCTTCTAGTTTGTAATGATGGATAAGCAATGCTTTGTTGAGTTCAAATACTGCTACTGGATTTGCAAAATCTATGGTTTGGGTTTGGTGATCATTTAAAAAGGCATACTCAGAAAGTGCTGGGTTTGCTTCGATGAGTGCTGTAAAATTATAAGAAGCATGATGCGGATTATTTGGATGCATATGGTTTGTGTTGGTTTTTTGTAATGGTACAAAAAAACTGTCTAAAAAATGAATTTTGATTTCTGTTTGGTTGAGCGCAGTCGAAACCTATATTAATATTGGGATATTGTAGTTCTCGACTGCGCTCGAACAGACATTCAAGCACTTTTTAGACAGCTTTAGATATAAAGACTAATACTTAACTATTCATATTGTCCATTTCTTTTTTTAGGCTACCTTTTACTTGTTCGTAGGTTTCGGTAATTGTTTCTTCTACCTCGGCAACCGTTTCTTTTATTTTTTCTCCGGTCTTATCTACTTTAGCTTTTAATGCTTCTTTTTCTTCTGGTGTCATGTTTCTGTATTTCCACCAAGCAAAAGCGCCTGCAATTCCTAATAAAGCTAAAATTCCTTTTTTGTTTGCCATTTTGTTTTGTATTTAATGTTAATCTATTGAAAGAAAAATCGAAGTCAGGAAAGAGTGTTAGTGAGCAAAAACTGAATATTATAAATTTAGGTTTCGACTGCGCTCAACCAGACACAATGATATGTTTCTTTTAATTATGTATTGTATATGTCAAATACTATTCCAATATGTTACAGATCAGGTATTTTTGTTTAGAAGTAATGTGGTGGTAACGAATGCAATTGGTGTACTTACATTTCCGAAGTATAAAAGCTAATTTACTTATTCAAAGTACTACTTCAATGCAGTAATGGTAGCTTTTTTAGCACAATTTTGAACCGTCATTTTTAGGTTCTGTTCTTTTACGATGCCTTCTATAGTGTATATTTTACAGGAATCTAGTTTGGTGTTGCTCTCTCCAAAAAGTACATCTCCTTGTTTAAGTAAGAGGGATATAGCAGCTGTGTCTAGATTTTTGTTTTGTAGTGATTGTAGTACTTCTGGACTAAAAGCGCGCTCTTTAATACGAATGTTTTTAAGCGTACGAGCTTCTGGACCATAATCGCAACCTGTCTTTTTGCCTCCTAAAAAGAAGAAGAGTAAGATGAGTCCGATAACAAAGCCAAAACCATAAAAAGCAAATCTTTTAGCAATATTCATAACTTAGAATTTAGCTGTTAACCGCACATTGAATACACGTGGTGATAAGAAATTAGGAATCGAATATTGTACCTGTGTATTTACATCACGTACGAAGGTGTTAGAAATAGAGTTTTGTACATCAAAAATATTGAAGATTTCTGCACCAATGGTAAGTTCTTTAAAGGGCTTGAAAATTCCTTTTTCTCTTAATCTGTCTTTGTCAACAATCACATACGAAACTCCTAAATCGGCTCTTCTATAATCGGGTAGGCGTTCTTGGAAATCGTATGGATCTGCATAGCTAGGTGAGCCTCCCGGGAGTCCGGTATTGTACTGTAGGTTTAAATATCCTTTTAAATTGGGTACCACTTTTACGTAATCCTGAAAAAGCATTCCAATTTTTAAACGCTGATCTGTAGGTCTAAAGATATAGCCTCTATCGTCAATGTTTTCTTCTGTTTTTAAATACCCCAAACTAATCCAGCTCTCGGTACCTGGAACAAATTCTCCAGCCAAACGTACATCAACACCATAAGCATAAGCCACTGCGTTGTTTCTAGCTCTGTATCGAATACGGACGTTTTCTAAGGTATATGGATTAACATCTGTAAGTTGTTTGTAATACACTTCACTATTTAAAGTAAAAGGTCTGTCCCATAAATCGAAACTGTAATCATTTCCTAAAACAATATGCACCGATTTTTGTGCTTTTACTTCTGGGCGAACTGTTCCAGTAGAGTCTCTTAGTTCTCGATAAAAGGGAGGTTGATGATATACGCCTCCAGAAAGTCTAAAGAGCATGTCCATGTCCCATTCTGGTTTTACGCTTACTTGTGCTCTTGGGCTGAATACGGTTTGCGTATTGCTTGTAATATTTTGACCACTTACCGTCCAGTTGTGTGCTCTAACACCTGCGTTTAACCAAACATCGTTGGTTCCTAGATTGGTTCTACGACTCCATTGTGCATATCCACTAATACGATCTATTTGCACATCGTTTTGTGCGCGTATATCATTAAAAGGCACAAGAGGCGAAGCGAAAGGCTCGTAGGGTTGGAGGTTGCTAAAATCAATTAATGGCGGACGAATAGAAAAACCAGCAGAATCGATAATTTCATACTCTTGCACACGATCTCTAATATCTTCGTGGGTATATTTAATTCCGTATTCTATTTCGTTGTCACCAATACTTGCATTTCCTTTGTGTTCAAGGTTTACAATTAAAGCATCGAGGTCGTTACGTGCGTGTGTGAGTTGTGAGCCAATTCCTTCACTAAAGGTTACTTCTCCAAGGTTTTCACTTCCAATACTAGTGTCAACCTCTCCCAACCTGTATTGTGCAAGGATATCGAAGTATTCTTGTTCTTTAGTATGGTAAATAGAACCAATAAATTTTGCTGTATAATTATCAGAAACAACATAGGTTCCTTTTAAAGCTCCAAAATAGGTGTCGTATTTATCTTCTTCTTGTCCTTCGTAAAATACAAGAAGTGCAATAGGATCTGCTAATGTTCCAAAATTGGTTTGTCTAGTCAATGGACTGTAACTGTATTTGTTGATGGCAACGTTCCCTAACATACCTAACTCAAATTTATTACTGAGTTTATAGGTAAGATAGGCTTGTGCGTCTAAGAAGGTAGGTTTAAAGTTGGTCTCGGTTTCTTTTGCGTTTACAAACAAGCTATTGTCTCGGTAACGCAATCCAACGATCCCTGTAAACTTTCCGTCGTTAGAAATCCCTCCAGCTGAAACACTTGCTCCTAATAGACTTGCGTCAAGGCTTGCTTCAAAATTGGTAGGTCTTCTATAGGTAATATCTAGCACAGAAGATAGTTTGTCTCCAAACTTTGCTTGAAAACCACCGGCTGAGAAGTCTACACTTGAGGTAAGGTCGTCATTTACAAAACTAAGTCCTTCTTGTTGTCCGCTTCTAATTAAAAACGGACGATATACTTCAATTTCATTAACATATACAAGGTTTTCATCATAGTTTCCACCACGTACTGCGTATTGGGTACTTAATTCGTTATTGCTATTAATTCCTGGTAAAGAGGTTAGTAAACTAGTAACACCACTAATGGCAGAAGGCATTCTACGAATGGTTTCTGGGCTAAGGGTGGTGATTCCTTCTACACGTTTGTTTTCTCTTCCTGAAATAGTAACTGGAGCAATTTGCTCTACATCAGTCTTCATGACAGGGTTTAGCTCATAATCTTCATTATTTGAAAGATTGAATGTTGCTTGAACGTTTTTATGTCCTACATGACTAAAAGTAAGTGTAATGTCTTCATTTGCTGGAATCTCTATTAGGTAATAGCCATCTATGTTTGTGATACTTCCTTGATTTCCGTAAGTAATATTTACACCTGGAATAGGTTCGTCAAACGTATCTAAAATCACACCTCTAACGGTCGCTTTTTGAGCCCAGATTGCAGTTGAACATAATAAGGTAAATAGTATTAGAAGTGTATGGTGTGTTTTCAAAAGCAATTATTTAGCGTTTTTTCTGAAAAATGTGGCCTCAAATGTACTGTTATTTCCAACATTATCGGTCACGATTAATTTTAAATTATTTTCGGCATCCGAGATAATTTCGTCCTCAAAACTATAGGTTAGAACGTCTTTTTTGTAATTATATTCCATCAATATAAACTTTCCGTTTAGGGTAGCTCTGTACTTACTAATGCCGCTATGTTCGTCTTCTATTTTTACCTGAAGGGTTTTGTTTTTACTAATCCACTTTTTGTTGGTAAAATTATGTGCTTTAATTTTTGGAGCAATCGTGTCCATAGCCAGCGTGTAAGAACCCATCGTCCTGGTTCTAGCGGTGAGTACATTTTCTTTACGCCTTGTTGTGGTGTAATTTGGTTCTCCTTTATAGTTTAATCTCCCAATATATAATTTGCTTTTATCAAGCCCTTTGTAGTTTGAGATATCCATGCTAATAGAGATGTTTTTATGCACTGGTATCACATCTTCATGGAAATGCAGGGTGTCACCAGAAGTGCTTATGTTTAAATAATCGCCTTCGTACAAAGCATTTTTAGGAACATAGATGGTAAACTTCCCTTTATTGATAGTGCTGGCTTTGCTTGAAGGGACATATTCTAAGGTGGCATCTCTTTGTGCAGTTGTGGTTAAGGTGTCTAATTTTCCAGTTACGGGTATAGAAACTTGGGCAAGGTTTCCTTTATAATCGGTAATAGCAATGGTATAATTGGATGAAAATCCATCTTCAACCCTAATAAAACCATTATCAACTTCTTGTTTAATAATACTCAAAGGGTTGTTGGTTTGTCTGAATAACTTTTGAACTCTAGATTTATTTTTTTTGAAATATCCGTAATCTACATAGCGATTCAAGTATCTCGTTTCATCAAAAGAAAATTTTTGAAAAGCAATGTTTATTTTTTCTTCACCATTGTAGGTAGTTTTAATATGATACACACCATTCTTATTGGAAGCACCATTTTGTTGGTCATTGGTAGAAACGCCAAATCCAATTTTTCCGTATGCTGAAATATTCTCTGTTTTATAATTGCCGTCTTTTTGTTTGATAAGACGTAGTTTTACTGGAGTCTTAGATTGATTTACAGTAGCATCTTCTCCAATTGGGTAAGCAAATACCGAATTTACAATAGGATTCTTGGTGTCTGGAACGTCTACTCCAAAAAGCATCGGATTCATGGGTCTTGAGGCGCTGTCGCGTATTTCGTAATGTAGGTGAGGACCTCCGCTACTTCCAGAATTTCCTGTGTAGCCAATAATGTCTCCTTTTTTTACCACTAATAAACTTGGCTCTGGAAACAACTCCACTTCATAGCTTTCTTTTTGATACTGATTGTCTTTTACGAATTTCTGAATGGCACCTGCATATTTTTGCAAATGAGCATAAACAGTGCTATATCCATTAGGGTGTTTAATGTATAATGCTTTACCATATCCGTAATGTCCTACTTTAATTCGGCTCACGTAACCATCTGCAGGAGCATAAATTGGCAACCCTCTGCGCTGTTGAGTTTTGATGTCCAATCCGCTATGAAAGTGGTTGCTACGTAGTTCTCCAAAACTTCCAGAGAGGATGATAGGAATGTCTAAAGGGGAAGAAAAATAATCTTGAGGAATACTGTTTTGGCCTTGTAATTGAAAAACAACAAGAACCAACAGGATGCATAATCTATTCATAATCTGCTTAAATCTTCTACTATAAAGGGAAGTGTTACACAAATATTGCGATAGTCTTTCAATAAAACAAAAATTAACGCAAAAGAGTTTGTTTATTAGGAAGGGTCGTTTAACTTTGTAAGGGTAGTATTGAAATAACCAATATATGAGTTCTATTGTAGAACAAGTTGATTCTCTTGAAAATAAGATTAGCAAATTATTGCATAGGTATACAAAACTGAAGCAAGAAAAAGCGACATTGGAGGCAGAGATCACAGTTTTAAAAGAACAGCAAGTACAATTTTCTTCGGAAATTTCCGAATTAACAAATACTTGCAATTCATTAAAGTTGGCCAATTCAATGCTTGGCAGCGACCAATATAAACGAGATACAAAACTCAAAATAAATGCTCTTGTTCGGGAAATTGATCAGTGTATTACGCACCTTTCTGAATAGCAACAACATATGTCAAACCAACTAAAAATTAAACTTTCTATAGCAGATAGGGTATATCCTTTAACGATACATCCAGACCAGGAGGAAGGCTTGCGTAAAGCCGCTAAGAAGATAGAAGGTATGATCAAACAGTTTGAAAAAAGCTACGCAGTAAGGGATAAGCAAGACGTTCTTGCTATGTGTGCCTTACAATTTGCAGCACAAGTAGAGCAAAAAAATATTGACACGATAGAAGGCGGGGCAGCCGTAGTGCAAAAAATACAAGCACTCAACGAATTACTGCAACACCAGCTAGCGTAACGTTCTTTACATAAAACTAGGTTACTGCCTACATTAGTATACATTTTGGTAAACTCAACAGAATTTCTTTTGAAAAGGATGAGTTCAAGTTGTAAAAGCGCGCCGTCTTTGAGCGGATTCTTGATCAGCTTATTAGTCCTAAACTTTTTTTCATTGGAGTTTACACAAATCAAATATTAGTGTAGGCTTTTTTATGTCTAGATTTTAACAGATGAATTAACATGCTATTTATAGCACCATAACCATAAAGAAACAAACACATGGACAATTTAGTCACCATTATAATAGTAGGAGTCATTGCATTAGTTGTAGGGTTCTTGATAGCAAAAATGCTTGAGAAGAACAATGCTTCTACCGCCATTGCTTCTGCAAAAAAAGAAGCAGCCACCATTCTAAAAAATGCCGAGAAAGATGGCGAAGCATTGAAGAAAGATAAAATGCTTCAAGCCAAAGAGAAGTTCATCGAATTGAAGTCTGAACACGAAAAAGTGATCAACAATCGTGATAAGAAAATGAACGACGCCGAGAAGCGTACAAGAGATAAAGAGTCACAAGTATCTAGCGAGTTGGCTAAAAATAAAAAGTTAACCGCAGATTTAGAGAAAAAGAAAAAAGACTATTTAGAGCGTCTTACCTTTATTGAGAAGAAGCAAGCAGAGATTGATAAAATGCATAAAAGTCAAGTAGAACAATTAGAAGTGATTTCTAGTTTGTCTGCAGATGATGCCAAAGCACAATTGATGGAAACACTAAAGGATGAAGCTAAGACAGATGCTATGGCGTACATTCAAAATTCTATTGAAGAAGCCAAAATGACGGCACAGCAAGAGGCTAAGAAGATTATTATTAGTTCGATACAGCGTATAGGTACTGAAGAAGCGGTTGAAAATTGTGTGTCAGTTTTTAACTTAGAAAGTGATGATGTTAAAGGTAGAATTATTGGCCGTGAAGGTAGAAACATTAGAGCTATTGAAGCCGCTACAGGGGTTGAAATTATTGTAGATGACACTCCTGAGGCAATTATTCTTTCTTGCTTTGATAGTGTGCGTAGAGAGGTGGCACGTTTATCATTACACAAACTAGTGACCGATGGTAGAATTCACCCAGCACGTATTGAAGAGATTGTTCGCAAAACAACCAAGCAAATCGAAGAAGAAATCATCGAAGTAGGAAAACGTACCGTTATCGATCTTGGAATTCATGGACTACAACCAGAATTAATAAAGGCTGTCGGACGAATGAAATACCGTTCTTCTTACGGACAAAACTTATTGCAACACTCAAGAGAGGTGGCCAAATTATGTGGAGTAATGGCGAGCGAGTTAGGGCTAAACCCTAAATTGGCAAAACGCGCAGGATTGTTACATGACATTGGTAAAGTACCAGAAACAGAAACAGAATTACCACACGCAATCTTAGGAATGCAATGGGCAGAAAAGTATGGTGAAAAGCCAGAAGTATGCAATGCCATTGGAGCACACCACGACGAAATTGAGATGACAAGTTTATTATCTCCAATTGTTCAGGTGTGTGATGCTATTAGTGGTGCAAGACCAGGCGCAAGACGCCAGGTATTAGATAGTTATATCCAACGTTTAAAAGATCTAGAAGACATTGCTTTTGGATTCTCGGGAGTAAATAAGGCATATGCCATTCAAGCAGGTAGAGAATTACGTGTCATGGTAGAAAGTGAGAAAGTAAGCGACGAAAAAGCAGCGCAGTTATCGTTTGAGATTTCACAAAAAATTCAAACAGACATGACCTACCCAGGACAAGTGAAAGTTACCGTAATTAGAGAAACAAGAGCTGTGAATATAGCGAAGTAATTTCTTTTTAATATAATTTTTAAAGCTCCGGAAATGTTAGGTTTTCGGAGCTTTTTGTTTTAAGACCGCTTGCTCCTGCGCTAAAGCTATGGTGGCACGTGGACACTGTTAGAAGTTAGACCTATCCCTTATTAAAGTGGTTTGATCAAGATGATTCCCCCTTTGAAGGGGGTTAGGGGGATGTTTTTGCAAGAGTAATAAAACTCCCTTGTTTTGTTGTAGCATTCCACAATGCTCTAAAGCTCCTTAAAATCACTCCCCGTAGGACTCTCAAAAATCTCTAAGCCAAAGTAGGGTACTGCAGCAATTAAGTGGTCAAAGATATCCGACTGGATACGCTCGTAGTTTTCCCATTTTTTGTCATGGGTAAAGCAAAAGATCTCTAACGGAATTCCTTTATCGGTGGGTGCTTGTTGACGCACCATTAAGAACATCGTGTCGTTGATTTTTTCATTTTCAAGCAAATACGATTCTGCATAATTTCTAAACACTCCCAAATTGGTTTGGTTTTGACCATTGATAGCCAAAGAGGTATCGCTATTGGTGATTTTATTTCGAACCGAATTTTCTTTCTCTCGATGGTCGATATACGGTTTAATGAGTTGGATGTTTTTGTAGGCATCTAACATTTCCGAAGTGACAAAACGCACCGTATTTTGTTTGATAAATAAAGACCTTTTAATCCTTCGTCCTTTGCTTTCTTGCATCCCACGCCAGTTCTGAAAACTGTCTGAAATCAAACTATAGGTAGGAATAGTAGTATACGTATTATCGAAGTTTTGAACGCGAACCGTTGCTAGATTGATTTCTGTGACATAACCATCTGCACCAAATTTACTGAAGGTAATCCAATCGCCAATGCGCACAATATCATTTACAGAGACCTGAATACTTGCTACAAATCCTAAGATGGTATCTTTAAAAATAAGGACAACAACTGCAGAGGTCGCCCCTAAAGTAGCCAAACTTTTAAAATTAAAGTTGGTGAGAATATTCACCATAAAGAAAATACCAATTGCCCAAGCAAAAATCATAAGCACCTGCACATAACTTTGTAAAGGCTTATCGGCAAAGTTCTCTCTTGTACCAATATAGTTTTTGGTAGTTCGCGTAATACTTCTAAATACTAGGATAGACAAAATAACCAAGTAGACTAACAGTACTTTTTCTATCCAAATAAAGGTTTCGGGAAAACTGTTAAAAATGATTGGAAGTAAGTGCCAAACAATCACAAAAGGAACAAAGTGCGCTACAAATCTTGGAAAATTACTTTCCATGAGCACATCATAAAATCCTCTTTCGGTGGGATCGTTAAAGATTTTAAAAATTTGAATCACCAGCTTTCGAACAAAGATATCTAGCACAAAAACGATGGCACCTACAATTAGCACATTTAGTACAATGCTAAGAATAGCAGCGGAACTGCTTCCAACACCAACGGTGATAAAATATTCTTTAAAGAAATTTGCGTAGTAGTATAAAAAATCGGTGTTCATTACAAGTAGTTACGTTCTACATAAAAAGGTCCAAAAGGAAGTATAGAACAAAGTACGGCAATAAAAAGTTTTTTATAGCTCCAATTTAATATTTGTGATACGTAGACAGCCATTGCAATGTAGAGTAAAAATAACACTCCATGCGCCATCCCTACAATTTGTACCATTTGAGGAAGGCCCCAGATATATTTTAAGGGCATGGCAATACCCAATAAGACCAAAAAAGAAATGGCTTCTAGGGTGCTAACTACTTTAAACGTTTTGATGAGTTTTTCCAAAATAAATGTTTTATGCAAAGATACTTCGCGGTGGTTTATAAAATGATTTTTTAAGAAAACTTTTCATTTTTTATGCGCTTCAAAATAGTATCTTTCTTTTTTTAATTTCTGAAATTTTAAAACCATGAAACTAACAACCTTTATTACCTTTATTGCCTTATCTATAGCTTTTGTTTCTTGCAATACTACACCAGAAGATGATACTGCAGAAGAATCCTTCACCTTAGATTATGAAAAATTCACCTTAGAAAATGGTCTAGAAGTAATATTACATGTCGATAAAAGTGATCCTATTGTTGCAGTAGCTACCGTAATGCATGTAGGTTCTAATAGAGAGAAACCAGGTAAAACTGGTTTTGCACATTTCTTTGAGCACATGTCTTTTAATGATAGTGAAAATGTTCCTGTAGGCGCCAATCGTAAAATGATACCAGAATGGGGTGGAAGCCGAAATGGAGGTACATGGAGTGACGGTACTATTTATTATGAAGTTGTTCCTAAAGATGCCTTTGAGAAAATTTTATGGATCGACAGTGACCGCTTTGGATATATGTTAAACACGGTAACCAAAGAAGCCTTAGAACGTGAAAAGCAGGTAGTAAAAAATGAAAAGCGCCAACGAGTTGACAATGCTCCTTATGGATATACAGATGAAATCATTCGTAAAAATTTATACCCAGAAGGTCATCCGTACAGTTGGACTGTCATTGGAGCCCTACCAGATCTTCAAGCAGCAACCCTAGAAGATGTAAAAGAGTTTTATAGAGAATATTATGGAGCAGCAAACGCATCGTTGGTGATTGCTGGTGATATTGATGTTGCTGAGACTAAGAAATTAGTACAACAATGGTTTGGGGAAATACCAAGCGGACCAGAAGTAAAAGCAATGCCTCCAATGCCTGTAACACTCTCAGAAACGAAGTCCTTGTTTTTTAAAGATAACTTCGCAAAATTACCTGAGCTCCGTATGGTATTCCCTACAGTAGAGAATTACAATGAAGATTCGTATGCCTTACGAGTATTGGGTCAATTGTTGAGTGGTAGTAAAAAATCGGCTCTGTATAAAACCATTGTTGAAGAAAAGAAATTAGCGCCTAATGTTGGATCGTACCAAAGTAGCAATGAACTAGCGGGAGAGTTTATCCTTAGAGTGAGAGCTAATGAAGGAGTGAAGCTAGATGATGTAAAAGCGGGAATCGATGAAGGGCTTGCTAATTTTGAAACCAATGGGTTTACAGATAATGAATTAACACGTATTAAAGCTGAGCTTGAAACTCAAGTATACCAAGGTGTTGCTACTGTTTTAAATAAAGCGTTTCAACTGGTGCAAGACAATGAATTTGCTGGCGATCCTGAGCAATCTATTAAAGATACAGAGATTATTAAAAACATTACTCGTGAAGATATCATGCGTGTGTACAATAAGTACATTAAAGGTCAGCATTATGTAATGACGAGCGTTATTCCTAAAGATACGCCAGAATTAGCCGTAAGCAATGCTAAAGAAGCCAGTGTTTGGATCGAAGAAGTAGGAGCTATGGCTGCTAACGAAGAAGTAAGTCAGGGAGCTGAAGCAGTATATGAAAAAACACCCTCAAAATTCGATCGTTCTGAACCAGACTTTAGAGAAGCGCCATTATTAAAAATGCCAGATGTTTGGACAGGAAGTCTAGACAATGGAATGAAGCTATACGGTATTGAGAACAGAGAGTTACCTCTTGTAAACTTTCAAATTTCAATTCCTGGCGGACACATGTTAGACCCAAAAGGGAAAGCAGGTATTGCTTCATTAATGGCGGATCTAATGAATGAAGGAACCAAAACCAAAACGGCTGCCGAATTGGAAGAAGCGATTGGTTTGCTAGGTTCTAGTATTTATATTGGCTCTGGAACAGAAGAGATTTTTATAGGTGGTAGTTGTTTAGCACGTAATTTTGATAAAACAATGGCCTTTGTAGAAGAAATGTTACTAGAGCCTCGTTGGGATGAAACAGAATTCAACCGCTTAAAGCAAGAATTACAAACATCTTTAAAAGGACGTGAAGCAAACCCAACAGCCATTGCAGCTATTAATTTTAGTAAGTTGTTGTATGGAGAAGAACATCCTTATGGGATTCCTACTAGTGGCACATTAGAAACGGTTCAGAACATTACATTAGAGGATGTAAAAGACTTTTATAAAAACCTATCTCCAAAAATCGCCAATTTTCATGTGGTTGGTAGTGTAGATAAAACTAAAGTTACTCAAGTATTATCCTCGTTAAATTCAAATTGGAATGGGGAAGAAGTGTTACTTCCAGAACACACAATTCCGGATACTGATATTGCTGGTAATTTATATTTTATTGACGTTCCTAACGCAAAACAATCTGTATTATACATTGGTGATGTTGCACTTTCTGCGAATGATGCTGATGCTAAAAAACTAGATTTTGCGAACGAGATATTAGGAGGTGGATCAAGTGGTAGACTTTTTCAAACCTTGCGTATTAGTAAAGGATATACTTATGGTGCTTATTCTAGAGTACCTAATAGAATGGACAAAGCAGCTTTCACTATTTCGTCTAGTGTAAGAGCCAATGCAACCTTACCATCTTTAGAGATTATTAGAGACATGGTACAAGACTATGGACCTGGTTTTACTGAGGAAGATGTCGCCTTAACCCAGAATAAGATCATCAAAGCAAATACACGTGCATTCGAATCTTTTGGGGCTAAGCTAGGTTTATTGAGTAATATAAGTAAGTATGGAAAGCCTTTAAACTATGTAGATAAAGAACAAGAGTTACTAACTACAATGACCTTAGAAGATTTTAAAAACGTCATTAACACCTATATTGATGAAAAGAAGATGATCTATTTGGTTGTAGGGGATAAGGCTACTCAATTTAGCGAAGTTAAAAAGTTAGGTAAGCCTGTGATTGAGTTGGATATCTACGGAAATAAGATATAAATTAGTTAAAGATTTCTATTGATTTTTCCCTAACCCTTCCGCGTGTCGCAGAAGCTTTAGCGGAGGCACAAAGGGAATTCAATAGAAATCTTTATTTCATCCTTTAGGATTGAGGAAATAAATAAAGATTTTAACTACTCACAAGGCAATGAATCATTCATCGTTTTAAAACGCCAAGATTGTTTAAAACTATAATGCCACCATTCGGTTCGCACGGTTCTAAAACCATGGGCGATCATGCCTTCTCTTAGCAGTTTTCGGTTGGCTAATATTTCCGCAGAGAAATTATAATTATCAATGTGAGATTCGCGACCAAAAAAATCGTAGTCACTTCCCATATCTACAAAACATCCATCCAGTGTGACCAAGGTAATATCTACTGCAGCCCCTTTGTTATGGATGGACCCTTTGCCATACGGGTTAGCGACATAGGTAGGTCTAGGTACCTTACTCCACATAAATTTTTGGATATCTAAGGGTCTATAACAATCATAAAATTTCAGTTTATAGCCTAATTCACAGAAATATTGATTGGCTTTAAAGACAGCTTCGGCAACTTCAGGTTGAAGTAGGCATTTCGGACAATCATACAATACTTCGCCAATGAAGTTATTGGCAGTTGCATACCGAATTTCATATTCGAATTCTGTACCATAGATTCCCATATCTATTAGATGTGATTCTTGTGAAGTATTAGACCCCAAAAAGAACAAGCTCAAAAACAGGAAGATAGTTTTCATAACTCAAAAATAACAGAAATTTAAGGATTCATAGACAGGAAGTGAGGCCTTACTCCATTACTTTTACGAAAAAATCTCAAATGACAACATTAAAAGGAAAAGTAGCTTTCATTACGGGTGGAAGCAAAGGCATAGGATTTGGTATTGCACAAAAATTACTGGAACAAGGAATTCACGTAGCTATAACAAGTAGATCCATAGAAAATGCAGAAACAGCAGCTTCACAACTAGCCAGCTATGCTGTTCATGGAGCAAAGATAGTAGCCTTAGAAGCTGATGTACGTAGTTTTGAAGCACAACAAGCTGCCATCACAAGCGCTGAAGCTGCCTTGGGAACCATAAGTATTGTTATAGCAAATGCCGGACTTGGGGCTTTTGGAAATATAGAAGACATTTCTATTGAAGCTTGGAATAAAGTAATAGATACTAATTTAACAGGAGCTTTCTACACGCTAAAAGGAACCTTAGCCTCTTTAAAAGCAACTAAGGGATATTATATCACAATTTCTAGTCTCGCTGGCACTAATTTCTTTGCAGGGGGAACAGCCTATAACGCAAGTAAATTTGGGGTAACAGGCTTTACACAAGCTGCCATGTTAGATGTTCGTCAGCACGGCGTAAAAGTTAGCACCATTATGCCAGGAAGCGTTTCTACTCATTTTAATGGTAACGAGCCCAGCGAGAAAGATGCCTGGAAAATACAACAGGAAGACATCGGGGAATTGGTGGTAGACTTATTACAAATGAACCCAAGAACCTTACCAAGTAAGATAGAAGTACGTCCTACGACACCGCCTTCGAAATAGTGAATGGTGATTCGTGAGTGGTGATTAGTTTTTAAGGCACAAAGAAACAAAGTTTCAAAGATAAAAAGGAGCAATGGCCTAAAGTTGGCTTTTTAAAATAGTTAATCTGCCAACTGCTACTGAGCACTGCAAACTATTTTATTCAGAAATGTTAGTTGTTCATAGAGTTTATAATGTTTAAAGTTAAGGTGTTTGGGAAAATTGATATTAGTTTTTCGACATTCAGTCCATTTTTTATCAAGGAACGAAGCGACTGGTCTAACCTCTAACAGCGAGCAACCGCGTGCCGCCATAGCTTTTCGGCCTACGTAGCCACTTCGGCGAAGTAAGCTAGCGGTGGAACAAGCTAGCGGTGGAGCAAGCGAAGGGTCCAATAGCGAAGCGGTCTATTTAATGCAATTAATTTTTAGTATCTAATCTTAAAAAATTACATTTGTTTTAAAACCAAACTATGGCGGGTAATACCTTCGGAAATTTCTTTAAGCTAACTACGTTCGGCGAATCCCACGGAGAGGCTATTGGTGGTGTAATTGATGGCTGTCCGGCAGGAGTTGCAATCGATCTGGAAGCTGTACAAGCCGAAATGATCCGACGTAAGCCTGGTCAGTCAATTATTGTCACACAACGTAAGGAGCCTGATGTTGTTCGATTCTTGTCTGGTATCTTCGAAGGGAAAACGACAGGAACTCCTATTGGTTTTGTCATTGAAAACACCAACCAGAAGTCGAAAGATTACTCCCACATAAAAGATACCTATAGACCCAGTCATGCCGACTATACATTTGACAAAAAGTATGGACATCGTGATTATCGTGGTGGAGGTCGCTCTTCAGCCAGAGAAACGGCAAGTAGGGTAGCGGGTGGTGCCATTGCGAAGCAATTAATCTCTAACATTTCAATACAGGCCTATGTGTCTTCTGTAGGAGATATTTTTTTAGAGAAACCCTATCAGACGTTAGATTTTTCAAACGTTGAAAGTAATGACATACGTTGTCCAGATCCTGAGACGGCAGAAAAAATGATAGCTAAAATAAAAGAAATCAAAAAGCAGGGCGACACCATTGGTGGTACCATTACTTGCGTGATACAAAATGTGCCTGTAGGGTTAGGAGAACCTGTATTTGATAAATTACACGCACAGTTAGGAAAAGCGATGTTGTCTATCAATGCTGTTAAAGGTTTTGAATTTGGTAGCGGATTTTGTGGCGCTAAAATGCAGGGGAGCGAACACAATGATTTGTTCAATGAAGATGGCACTACCAAAACCAATTTATCGGGTGGAATACAAGGTGGAATTAGCAACGGAATGGACATCTATTTTAGAGTTGCTTTTAAGCCTGTAGCAACCGTGATGCAAAAACAACAAACCATTAATAGTCAAGGAGAAGCTGTTGAAATGCAGGGCAAAGGACGTCATGATCCTTGTGTGGTACCTAGAGCAGTGCCTATTGTAGAAGCCATGGCTGCGTTAACCATAGCCGATTTTTGGTTGGCAAATAAATTATCTAAATTGTAAATCTCATTTACTTCGGAAATATTACATATGAAAAAACTAGCATTACATTGGAAAATCCTTTTAGGAATGGTATTAGGAGTACTTTTCGCACTCTTATTTACTAATTTTGATTGGGGACCTTCCTTTATAAAAGATTGGATCAAACCATTTGGAACCATCTTCATTAGTTCGTTAAAGCTAATTGCTATTCCATTAATTCTAGCGGCTTTGATTAAGGGTATTTCAGATTTAAAAGATATTTCTAGCTTGTCTAAAATGGGAATTAGAACCATATCTATTTATGTGCTAACTACTATTATTGCAGTTTCTATTGGTCTAACTGTAGTAAGTATTATACAGCCTGGAACCACCATAAATGAAGATACCAGAAACGAATTGGTAGAGGCTTATGGAGGTGATGCGGAAGCAAAAAGACAAGCGGCCGCAGCACAAAAAGATGCTGGACCATTACAGGCATTGATTGATTTGGTACCTAGTAATATTGTAAGTGCAGCATCGAGTAATAGAAATATGTTACAAGTAATTTTCTTTGCTGTATTTTTTGGGATTGCACTTATTTTGATTCCTGAAGAAAAAGGGAAAACGGTGAAAGATTTCTTTGATGGCCTCAATGAGGTCATCCTCAAAATGGTCGATTTAATCATGTTGGCTGCTCCTTATGGAGTATTTGCTTTAATGGCAGCCTTGGTAGTAGAAGCCCCAAGTGCCGATTTATTTGCTGCCCTAGCAATGTATGCAGTATCTGTTGTTGTTGGATTGGCACTAATGGTTATTATTTATGTGATGTTAGTGAAAGTGTTTACAAAAAAGTCACCTTCATTTTTCTTGAATGGTATTGCTCCAGCACAATTACTAGCATTTTCTACCAGTAGTAGTGCGGCAACACTGCCAGTAACGATGGAACGTGTTACAGAGCATTTAGGAGTAGAAGAAGAAGTGTCAAGTTTTGTATTACCTATTGGTGCTACTATTAATATGGACGGGACGAGTTTGTATCAAGCGGTAGCTGCTGTTTTTATTGCCCAAGCCTTTGGTATAGATCTAAGCTTTGGAACGCAATTAGGAATTATTGCTACAGCAACACTGGCATCTATTGGTTCTGCTGCAGTGCCTGGTGCAGGTATGGTGATGTTGGTAGGTGTACTTGGGTACGCTGGTATTCCTGAAGCTGGATTGGCACTTATTTTTGCTGTAGATAGACCTTTAGATATGTGTAGAACTGTAATTAATGTTACTGGAGATGCAACAGTGTCTATGTTAGTAGCTAAGTCTCAGGACAAACTTGGAGAACCTAATGTTAAAAATTGGGATGATACTTATAAAAAGTAATTTCGAATTTAGTGAGTTCATAAATAATCACTAAATTTGTATATCTCCCCGTTATTTTTGTAGTCCCAATCTGCTAAACCTTTTATTTATGTTATGACTAAAATTATATAGTCATGATTAGAATTGTCTTTTTTTTAATGGTTTTTTGTGGTGTACACATTGGATTTTCTCAAGTAGGAATTGGTACAGTTACTCCAAGTGATGCATCTATGTTGGATGTAAATAGCACTTTAGATAGCGGAATCACTTATAAGGGCTTTATGCCTCCTAGAATTCCTTTAACTTCAGATTTAGTAAGGGTGAATGCTGAAATTGAGGATGCCGGTCTGCAAGTATTTGTTCTTGAAACAGGTTGTTTGAATATTTGGAACGGTATTGCCTGGGAAGAAGGGCCTTGCGTATCTATTGTAACAGGATCTGAAGTCCAATTTGCCTCAGCTTCACAATCGCAAGCTGAAAATGTTCCTGCGATAGATTTTGATTTCACCATTACTAACCCATCTCCATCTGCTAATATTATGGTTTCTGTTGCTGCGGATTCTTATACAGATCTTGATGAAGCTACTGCTCAAACTGTTACCATACCTGCTGGAGCCACTTCATACACAGCCATTGGTTTGTTTACAATTACAGATGATATGGATGCAGAATCTAGTGAAGATGTTGTATTTACAGTTACTTATTTAAGTGGTGGTTTAGGGACAACAACTATTGGAACTCAAAACACCAATATAGTAACTATTTTGGATGATGATAGTGTGGTAACGCTAACCTTACCTTTTCAAGAGTCTTTCGAAACAAATGGAAATGGCATACGATACACAACAAGTATACCCGAAGAAATTAATGGTGCTAGATATTTTTCTAGGGGAATGGAAAGTGAATATACAAATGTAACATTAAGCGGTACTATGGATGGAATGTATTTATTTGCAGGACAAGATATAGATGGCTTACAAGGAAATACAGCAAGCTCTCAACAGACACTAACTATTTCAAACATTGACATTCTTGGAGAAACAAATGTGCTTTTTGAAATATTATTGGCCGAAGACGATCAAGCATCGAATCAAGATTGGGATGGAGAAGATTTTATGCATATAGATTATAGCATCGATGGTGGTGCATATCAAAGTTTATTGTGGGTTGAAGGACAGAATGGATTTAATTCTGAACCTTCGTTAGATGACGATTTTAATGGAATAGGGGATAATGTAACCTTTATTACAGATACCTGGACAAATTTTAGCAGAAATATACCAACGGCACTAGGAAGTACATTAAGTATTAGAATTACTATGGATTTTACATCAGCAGATGAAGATATAGCAATTGACAATATTAGAATTACAAGTAATTAAATAAAAAAGGGTTACCATTTTGGCAACCCTTTTATTAATAAATAATTTATATTATCCTTCTTTTTTTATCTCAACACTATGTGGGTATGGAATTTCAATGCCAGCAGCATCAAGATCATTTTTTGCTCTTTCTAAAGTGTCAAAATAAACATCCCAATAATCTTCTACTTTTACCCAGGGTCTTACTGCAAAGTCTACCGAACTTTCTCCTAGAGCAGAAACATTTATAGTTGGAGCAGGATCCTTTAAGACCTTTTCTTGAGAGGTAATAACATTTAGTAATACATCTTTGGTCTGTTTGATATCTGCATCATAGGATACACCAATAGTATGTCTTATCTGTAAAATTCCTTCTTCAGAATAATTGGTAATATTTCCATTAGATAAGGCCCCATTAGGAATAATTATAAGTTTGTTTTCAGGAGTTAAAATTTTTGTGGTGAAAATTTCAATTTCTTTTACAACACCTAATTCCCCTTGAGCTTCTATTAGGTCTCCTATTTTAAATGGTTTAAAGATCATAAGCATGACACCTCCAGCAAAATTACCTAATGACCCTTGTAGTGCCATACCAACAGCTAAACCAGCAGCAGCTAATACAGCAGCAAATGAAGTTGTTTCAATACCTAGATTTCCTAATATAGCGAGAACAAGCAATACTTTTAGTATTATTCCAACTAGATTCAACAAAAACTTCTTTAAGCTTTCTTCATATCCACTTTTATCCATGAGCTTGCTAACAGCTTTCATCATTTTTTTGATAATCCAAGATCCAATAATCCAGATTGCAATGGCACCGATTACTTTCAATCCGTATTCACTTCCTATTTCTATTATTTTGTCAAGCGTTTTTTGATAATCCATTTTGATATGTTTAAATTTGAGATATAAAAGTACTATTCATTTCTTGAAGATTTGAATTTTATTATTTACTTTTCGATTAAAGAACACATATCACTATAAAAATACATATCCTATGAATGTCTGTTTTATCATGTACCCTTGGGAAGAAATGGATCCTGAAAATGATTCTACCCTTGCCATGATTAATGAATTTGCCAAGCGAGGTCACGGCATGGCTATTACAACACCATCTAATTTAACGATTCGTGATAGTGTTGCATTTGCCTTTTGCAGGTGTTTAAAACGAACCGAAAAAGTATCGAGTAACCTAAAATCATTTCATAATAAAGCTGAGTTTTATGACGAAATGTTACCACTTGCTGGTTTTGATGTGATTATTTTAAGAAGCAATCCACCTCTAGATATGATCATGCTGAACTTTTTGGATAGCGTGAAAGATGATGTCTTTATTATGAATGATCTGGATGGCATACGTCGTGCGAACAATAAGCTATACACTGCGGTTTTTGAGGATGAAAACAATGAAATAATACCTAGAACACACGTTACCAAAAACAAAGAATATCTTAAAAAGATCATTAAAGAAGGTCCCGATAAAATGATTTTAAAACCCTTAAATGGGTTTGGAGGCTCTGGCGTTATTCTTATTGAAAAACGCGCCATGAAGAGTATTAACTCTTTATTAGATTTCTATATAACGAATAAAGACGGTAGTTCTAACTATGTAATTTTACAAGACTATATTGAAGGTGCAGATCAAGGAGATGTGCGTGTTTTGTTATTAAATGGGAAACCCATAGGCGCTATGAAACGTGTTCCAGGTGAGGAAGATCACCGAAGTAATGTAAGTGCTGGTGGTTCTGTTCAAAAACATTCACTTACAAAACAAGAGAAGGAACTTTGCAGACGCATTGGACCAAAATTGGTTAAAGACGGACTCTATTTTTGCGGTATTGATGTCATTAACGGTATGCTGGTAGAGGTAAATGTGATGTCACCAGGTGGTATTACTTATATTAATAAAGTATATAAAATGCGCCTTCAAGAAAAAATCATCGATTTTGTAGAAGACAAAGTGCAAGAACGTGTCACCGCATTTGAACGAAGAACCAAGTTGCGCAAACATGTTTCTGACGCTTAAGCTCAGTATTCATTAAACAGTAACAGTGGGCAGTTGTAAAATTATAGAACCATGTATGGAGCGACTTAATATTTCAAAAATTATACAAAAAATAGAAAATGAAGATATCTTTGAAGCGGTTGCTTCAGATTATTCCTTTACTATCAAAATAGATGCTTATGTGCCTTATGTGTGTGGCGCGGTTCATGACGGACACCAGTTTAGAAAAGAATTATGGGATAATTGTTTACATACAGAATACGATCGTTGGTTTGAAGAAGATCCGTGTACTAAAGAATTTATAAAAACGCATCCTATTGTTATTGCAGGATGTGACAGTCGTTTTGAATACGATCTAAACCGCGATCCAGAAAATGCCATCTATGAAGATGCTTGGGGAAAACAGCTTTGGAAGACTCCTTTGCCCAAAGAGCAACAGACTAAAAGCCTATCCAAACACGAAGCATTTTACAAAGTAGTACACTCGTTAATAGCTAAACTAGAATCAAAATTTGGCGCTGTAGTTGTGTATGATATGCATAGCTATAATTGGCGCAGATGGGATCGAGAAGTGCCTGTGATTAATTTGGGAACCGCTAATATTGATAACAACAGATTTGGAGAATTTGCTGAGTCTTGGCGTGCTTCTCTAGCAGATTTAAAGCTTCCACATGGCATAGAAGCAACTTCAAAAATTAATGATACCTTTCAAGGAAATGGGTATTTCTTAAAATACATCACACAGCATTTTAATAATACATTGGTCTTAGCCACAGAGTTTAAAAAGATCTATTGTGATGAATATCAGCAAATACTTTTTCCCGAAGTCGTCCATGCCATAGAGCAACAATTACAGTATAAAGTAAAGGAACATGCGGCTTCATTTTTTGAAACCTTTAAATAACTGTATCTTTGGCGTCGCATCCTATTGTAATGAGCACGCATACCCAAATAACACAACATCCCAATCTATTAAAAATAGATATTCAATTAAACCAATTGGTTCAAAAAATTGAGTTACTTAATTATATTAATCCTATTAATATAGAGCAGGAAAAAAGAAATTTCTTTGCGTCTAAGTACAATGTAAATCCGAATTTTAAGTATCGAAAGATTGATTTTGATGCACATAAACTACAACAAAAACTCTTTTCGCAAGACCTTGATAGTATTCAAGACCCTATTTCTAGGGCTTTTTACAGAGATGTTATTTATGATTATTCTGGTTTAATACAGTGTATTGAAACCATTGGTCAGGGATCTAAGTTTTATTACAATGCCCTTAAAAGTTTTGGAACGCCAACAGATAAGGATGTAGATAATGCCAAGTTCATCTTACATTTTAAAGATGAAGAGTATGACAATGAGATGTTTCCAGTGTTTAGTGTTGCTGAGGCGTCTGAGTATTTTACTGAATTTGTTGCTGCTTATGGTTTTAAATTTAACGTAAAATATTCTACTAAAATTTCGGCGGCAGCCATGGTGCAAAACAATACACAAACCCTGATTCTAAAAAAGAACCATCGTTTTAGCGCGAACCAGCTTAAAGTTTTAGCAAATCATGAAATAGGTGTGCATTTAGTGACTACCTATAATGGAATGAGTCAGCCATTAAAAATATTTTACAATGGTTTTCCAAGAAATGTTGAAACTCAAGAAGGCTTGGCTGTATTTAGTGAGTATATGAGTGGTTGTTTAACCTTACATCGTTTAAAAGAATTATCATATCGTGTGATAGCTGCAGATAGTTTACACCGCGGATTTGATTTTTCTGCTACTTTCGATTTGTTACATAATCAATACAAACTCAATAGGGAAGAGGCCTATAACATAAGCCTACGTGCCCACAGAGGTGGAGGTTTTACTAAAGATTATATGTATCTCACGGGATTAAAAAAAGTGTATGATGCCTTTACTCGTAAAGAAGATCTAAATCCATTGCTCTCAGGTAAGGTGTCTATGGAGCAAAAACCTATTGTAGATCATTGGGAAAAACAAGGCTTAATGCAACCCAATGTCTACTGTAATTTTGCTTTTGAAGAAAACAATAACAACAACGATACTTTAGATTTTATTCTTAAAAATTTAAAGTAAGCTACAAGAATTTTTCTTTCAATGCTGGTGTAGGAATCATACAACTATCCTTTTTACCATACCATTTGTACCTATTTTTGGCCACATAGTCATAAACCTTATTTCGAATCACTTTTGGAATGATCATAAAGCCATAAAGTAATGGCCACCCGCCAGATAATTTTTTTGCCACCCGCAATGCCGCAGTCGATTTTGAATATGCTTTCCCATTTTCTATAAGTACAATAGAGTCTGTATCAAGGGTGTTTATGCCGTATTTTTTTAACAAGCTTGTGCCCGGTTCTTCTTGTAAGGTCGCAAATTTAAAGTAATTGCGCCCATCTCTTTTAATCACAAAATTAATGGAACTATTGCAAAGGTTGCATACCCCATCAAAAAGAATAATACTATGGTTGTTATCTGCGCTCATAAATTTAAAACTACACTATATTTCTATCGTTTTCTTGTATGATGTGGACAATGTGTTTCAATAGGTTATTAAGTTATTAGGTTGTTGAGTTACTGTTTTATTAAGTTACAAAGTTACAAAGTAGCAAAGTTGTGTAACTATTAATCCATTCTCCATTCGTTATTCTTTACTAAGGTCTTTGACAGGCTTAGACTGACAATTTATTGCTGTTTTTTTAAAGTTCATTGTTACCCTGTCCCGAAGCTTCGGGAGTCGAAGGGTATTTTTTTGGTTACTATTTATTTTTAAACAAACATCTTTGCCAACTGCTACTGAACAATGCCTATTTTTTTAGTCGTTGGTCATTAGTCTTTAGACGTTATTATATTTTTTTAAATGTAAAGGCACCCTTTAAGTCTGGGTTCTTTCACAGTTTCAAAGTTTCAAAGTTTCAAAGTTCCAAAGCTTCAAAGGAGCAAAGTAGAATTTTCAAATCTTCAAATCATCTCCTGCCAACTGCCACTGAACACTGTGTACTTATTTTCCGTCATCCATCACCCTACTTTCTCTAATTCCTCCAAACTAACATTAGTAGTAAAAATCCCATAATTTACAATGGCTTTCTTTTTTTCAATGGTGTCGATAGTACCAATTGCTTTGCCGTCTTGCATACGTACTCTGTCACCCACTTTTAAGGTAACTTTAGGTTTTGGTGGTGGTGCTTTTTTTGCTTCGGCTTTTTCTTTCTTTTTGCGTACTCTTATTTCGGCTACCTTTTTTTCTACTTCTTGTTCGGTGATGCGGGCTTTGGCTTTTACTTGCTTCTTCTTTTTGGGAGCAATTTTTTTACGTTTGCTATTTTCTACCATCACCATTTTAAATAGCTCGTCTAATAAAATGCGTTTCTTTTTATTGTTGTGATAGCGCTCAGAGAGTTGGTCGAATTTTTTTCCAATTGCTATCAGTTTTTGATTACTATCATATAATTCTTGATAGCTTTCTAATTTCTCTTGCACTTTCGCGTTTACAGCCGATAATTCTTTTTCTTTTAGTTTGGCTTTTTGCGCAGAAGACTCTAGATTTTCAGAAGTCTTACGAAGTTTTGAACGTTCTTTCTGTAAATTAGCAATCGACTTGTCAAAACGTATTTTACCACGCTCCACTTTCTTTTTTGACTTATTGATTAAACTGTAGGGAATTCCATTTTTTTGTGCCACTTCGAAAGTAAATGAACTTCCTGCTTCTCCTAAGTGTAATTTATAAAGTGGTTCCAGTGTTTGGCTATCGAATAGCATATTGGCATTTACGGCATGCGGTAATTCGTTTGCCAATAGTTTTAAATTGGCATAATGCGTCGTAATAATTCCAAATGCTTCGCGTTCGTAGAAGACTTCTAAAAATGTTTCAGCCAAAGCTCCTCCTAATTCAGGATCTGAACCTGTACCAAATTCATCGATCAAAAAAAGTGTGTTTTTGTTACATTTCCGAAGAAAATGATTCATCTTTTTTAAACGATAACTATAAGTACTTAAATGATTTTCAATAGATTGATTGTCTCCAATATCAGTAAGAACACGATCAAAGATACATAGCTCACTTTGGGGTTCTACAGGTATTAGAAAGCCGCTTTGCAACATAACCTGTAACAATCCTACCGTTTTTAGGGTAATACTTTTTCCTCCAGCATTGGGTCCCGAGATCACAATAATGCGTCCGTCATGCGCTAAGCTAATACTCTGAGGAAACGTTTTCTCTCTTCGCTTTTTGTTCGCTACAAATAATAATGGATGGTATGCATCTAACAAGGAAAGTTTGCGTTCTTTGGTAATGAGCGGCAGTACTCCGTTAATTTCAACTGCATATTTTGCTTTAGCATACACAGTATCTATATGTATTAAATACTCTTGGTATACGGCTAATAAAGGACGATACGGTCGGATGTATTCAGTGAGCATTTTTAGGATACGCTTAATTTCTTCGCGTTCTTCATAGACAAGGTTGCTAAGCTCTGTGGTAAATTCAAAGGTTTCTTGCGGCTCCATATACACAATGCTTCCTGTTTTGGAAGTTCCCAAGACAGTACCTCGTACTTTACGACGGTGCATTGCTTTTACTGCTAAAACTCTACGATTCTCTACAACAGATTCTCGTATTTCATCTAAATAATCACTTCCCGAATAGCGCGTTAGTGCTTTATTGAACGACGAATTAATTTGTCCTTTTACCACATTAAGTCTTCTTCGTATTTGAAGTAGCGCTGGGGATGCATCATCTTTGATCTCACCATATTTATCGAATATGGCTTGAATTTCTGCGGAAATATTAGCGCGATACTCAATGGTTAACGCATGATTATTAAGGAATACATAAAACTCTTCGAATTTTTTGAAAAATCGCTGAAGGCTATGAGTGGTTTCTGTAATGGTTAAAATTCTTCTAAAACTAGAGATGTCTAGCGTACTGTTTTCAATATCTAGCAATTGTAATACCTTGAAAATAGGCTCAAATCCATGATTAGGAATAGGGGAGTCACTCCCAAAAGAAGCCGTGAATTCTTTTACCTGCTGTAAGGATGTAGCAATATCTTCTAGATCAGCATAAGGTACCGTAGCAAGCATACTATCTTTTCCAGGTGCAGTTATACAAAATTCTGAGACTTGTTGTAAAACAATTGGAAATTCTAGGTCTTCAAGGGTTTTAGTATCTATTTTAATCATAGTGAATCCGCAGGCTTGTTTATTTTGTGCAATTACTTTTTAAGAAATGCAAAAAGAAGTAATTTTATACAACAAAAATACACATAATGGATGTTAATATTTCCCCAACATGGCGCGCTATTTTAAAAGAGGAATTTGAGAAAGAATATTTCAAAAATTTAATGCGTTTTGTAGATGATGCGTATGCAAAAAACACATGCTATCCTCCAAAAGAAGATCTATTTGCTGCCTTTAATCATACACCATTTAATGCTATTAAAGTAGTGATCATCGGCCAAGACCCATACCACGGACCAGGACAAGCCAACGGACTCTGTTTCTCGGTAGCCGATGGTATTCCGCATCCGCCCTCATTAAAAAACATTTTTAAAGAAGTAGAAGAGGATGTAGGAGCCGACACTCACATTTCAGGAAATTTAGAACCTTGGGCACAGCAAGGAGTATTGTTGTTAAATGCAACGCTAACAGTTCAAGCACATGAAGCGGGGAGTCATCAAAAAAAGGGTTGGGAACCATTTACAGATGCTGTAATTGCTGCTATTTCAGAAAAGAAAGAGGGAGTCGTTTTTATGTTATGGGGTGGTTATGCAAAAAAGAAAGGAACCAAAATAGATACCTCTAAACATTTGGTCCTTACTAGCGGACATCCATCTCCTTTAAGTGCTAACAGAGGGTATTGGTTTGGAAATAAACATTTTAGTCAAGCAAATAGTTATTTAAAATCAAAGGGGATTGCAAAAATTGATTGGTAGTTTCAAAAAAAAAGCTATTCATTATATATTTCTATACAATGAATAGCTCAACTTACTTAAACTATATAAACTTAAAAAAATTACTCTTCGTCGGGTATATTAGGTCCAGTAGCATCATTGCAGCTAAACTGTAATAGCAAGAAATTTGTTGCTATTAAAATGCCTAAAATAATAAGGAATGTGGTCATGGTTGTGAGATTTACATCTATTAGATGGCACATTTCCTAAAGCGTTGCGTATTATAATAAAAAAAATAAAAATTTATTACTTATTACGATGTAATATGTTAATATTGAAGTGCTTACTAAAGTTTGAAAAGGATGTTTTCTTCTGAAATTTTAGTGTTAATTAACTCTAACTGTACTAATTTATCTTGAACACGCCCCACTTCAGCAGAAGATAATTGCTGTTGGCTCCATGAAGTTAAAGACAACCATTGTTGTACATCTTCTAATTGTTGTTGGTATCTATTAGAAATCATGGTATCGATAGAAGGGATGTCTTTAAATTCTGATGTTGTTGTATTAATAATATCTAGTATATCCTTTACAGCCTCTGGATCTTTTTCAAGAACTTCGTCTCGCACAGCAATCACAAAACAGGGCCAAGGCGTAGGGCATTCACCAACGATATTAAAAGGGCCATTGTCTACATAGGGTTTTGTAGTGAATTTCTCCCACATAAAATAATCTCCTTTTCCTTCGGGAAGACCTTTTAATGCGCCATCTAGGTTTTTAATCACTTCAAAATCGAGGTCTTTTTCTGTATCCCATCCTTGATTTTCGGCATTGACATAAGCCATTAGGTGAGAACCAGAACCGTATCTACTAATGGCTGCTTTGCTTCCTTTTAGATCTGAAATTTTTGTATAATCGCTATTCTTTGCCACATGTATTCCCCAAATAAGCGGAGAATCTATAAATACCTGTACAATTTTAGAAGGGTTTCCATGATTGATATCACGTATGATGCCTTCAGTTAAAATGACCGCCATGTCTACATCACCTTCACGAAGGGCTTTACACATTTGTCCTGTGCCACCATGATAATCTTGCCAACGTAAGTTGATGTTCTTTTCCTGGTATTCTTTATTCTTTAAGGTAAGATACCAAGGTAAGTTGAAGTGTTCAGGAACACCACCAATTTTAAAGTTTTTCATACAATAGACAGCTTAGTACTGTAAACATTTGATAGCATTGTAAAAATACATTTTTTATCCCTTTTTGACTAAAATTTCTAAGGTGCTTGTAATTAGTTGTTCCACCGTAGTACTAGGAGTAGTGCTAAAAGTTCCTAAGGCCCTGTTCGCCAAAATTGCATTTAAAGAAATAGCCTCATGTCCTAGTAAATTTGCAAGACCGTATATTCCAGAAGTTTCCATTTCTAAATTGGTAATCTTAGTGCCTTTGTAATTAAAAGATTCTAATTTTCTATTTAGTTGTTCATCTTGTGTTTTAAGACGTAGCATTCTTCCTTGCGGTCCATAAAAACCTACATTGGTTGCTGTGCATCCTTTCTGAAATAGTCCTTCATCAAATAGCTTTAGTAGTTTGTTACTTGCTCCTACAACGTAAGGTGTCGCTTTGTTTGGACTCCAATTTGTATGTTTCATGAGCGCTTTTGAAAACTCGGTATCTAATAGTTCCGAAGCATCATAAAAATGAATCAAAGTATCAAATCCGATAGCCTTTTCAGAAATCAAGAAACTATCTATTGGTATGTTGGGTTGAATAGCACCGCTGGTTCCAATACGAATAAATTCAAGGATTGTGTGCTTTTCCTTTATGGTGCGGGTCTTAAAATCTACATTAACAAGGGCATCTAATTCATTAAAAACGATGTCTATATTGTCGGTGCCAATACCAGTAGAAATAACGGTAAGCCTTTTTCCTTTGTAGGTCCCAGTTTGTGTTTTGAATTCTCTCTTATGTACAGAAATTTCAATGGTATCGAAGTGCTTTGTCACCGTTTCGACACGATCGGGATCGCCAACGGTTATAATGGATGTAGCAATATCTCCTGGTTTTAGGTTTAGGTGATAGATGCTACCGTCTGGATTCAAAATAAGTTCGCTAGGAGCTAGGGGTTTCAATGGTGTTGAGTTTAAAAGTTTAAGTGTTTATGAGTTTTGGGACGGTAGTTTTTAATTTGGTTTATGGATTCACTTAAAAAGTATCAAAGGGGCAAAGCTACAAAGTTTATGAGTTTAAGTGTTTATAAGTTTAGAAGTTGGGTTCTATATTTCTTAACTGTTCCAAGAGTCATTACCATTTGGTCCATATTCCATATTCCATGCTCCATTTTCTTTTTTAGTCTTTTTTCTTGATTCATTTAGTTAAGTTCCAAAGTTCCAAAGTTCCAAAGTTCCAAAGTTCCAAAGTTTCAAAGGGACAAAATATCAAAGTTTTTGAGTTTATGAGTGTGATTTTTTAATTTTGCTTATTGCTTATTGCTTATTGCTTATTGCTTATTGCTTATTGCTTATTGCTTATTGCTTATTTCCCAATGTTCACCAATCACCAATCACTACTCACAAAATATTAGCCTCCAACACGTTTGGTTTTAAAGCCTTTCTCTTGTAAAAAGGTCATGATCTTATCTCGGTAATCTCCCTGAATAATGATTTGCTCGTTTTTAAAACTGCCCCCTACACTCAATAGTTTCTTTATTTCTTTGGCAAGCTGTTTAAAATCACTTTCGGCTCCTGTATATCCTTCAATAATCGTGATGGGCTTTCCTTTTCGTTTCTCGTATTTACAGATAAGCGGATCTTCTTGTAGCCAGAGTGTTGTATCTTTTTGAGGTGTAGGTACATCCTCTTCTACATGATCGGGGAATAAATTTTTTAACTGGTCTTTTAAGTCCATGAAACCTTATATTTTTTTTATTAGAAAGAGTCCAAGGAGCATTAATAAAGCACCGATTGAAACTGCTATATTATTCCATATTTGTGCAAAACCACTAGTTATGCTTACTACAATAAATAAAGCCCCAAAACTACAGAATAGTGTTCCTTTTAAACCGCTTTCTTTTGAGCTCATATTATTTTTTGATCAGACCAATTTCTACTAGTCTTTGGTGTAAAAACTCTCCTGCAGTAATATCATCAAAAGCTTTTGGATGTGCTTCATCTACACAAGCTGGCATACAACTTAAATCCATATCACCTCTTGGGTGCATAAAGAAAGGTATCGAAAATCGAGGATTTCCCCATTCTTCTTTTGGTGGATTTACCACACGGTGTATGGTAGAACGTAATTTGTTATTGGTATGTCTTTCTAACATATCGCCTACATTAATCACTAATTCATCTTCTTCAGGGATGGCATCAATCCACTCTCCATCTTTACGCAATACTTGCAATCCGCCAGAAGAGGCTCCCATTAATAAAGTGATTAAATTAATGTCTCCGTGAGCACCGGCTCGAACGGCTCCTTTAGGTTCTTCTGTAATTGGTGGATAATGAATAGGGCGCAAAATACTATTTCCGTTAGACGCCCAGTGGTCAAAGTAATACTCGTCTACACCTATATATAATGCTAAAGCTCTTAAAACATAAATCCCTGTTTTTTCAAGCATACGATATGCTTCCATACCTGTGGCATTAAAACTAGGAAGCTCTTCTACGATAACATTTTCTGGATAAGTCTCACTCAAATTTGCATCTGCAGTGGGTTCTTGACCAAAATGCCAGAACTCTTTTAAATCGCCTTCTTTTTTTCCTTTGGCATGCTCTTTTCCAAAAGAAACATAGCCACGCTGTCCGCCAAGACCTTCTATTTCATATTTTTTCTTAGTTTCGACATCCATGGCAAAAAATGCCTTTATTTCTTTATACAAATCTGAAACTAGTAAATCGTCTAAAAAATGATTTTTTAGAGATACAAAGCCTATATCTTCATAGGCAGAACCAATTTCATCTACAAACTTTTGTTTACGAATTGGATCGTCACTTAAGAAGTCTGCTAAATCTACACTTGGGATATTATTCATAATTACAGTATTTACCACTACAAATATATTAAAATAAGAAGGGATTCCCCTGCTTGAAAAAAATGTAAGTATTCATATATGTCCATATTCTTTTTTTATACATTTGAAATATTATAATTTATGCTATGAGTACCAAAACAGCTCCCAAAATTCATTTCGATTACGATGTTAAAAATCTATCGAAAGATACCTTAGTTTCTTTATACACTTCGATGCTTAAACCTCGAATGATTGAGGAGAAGATGCTCATTTTACTGCGTCAAGGTAAAATATCGAAATGGTTTAGTGGTATTGGACAAGAAGCTATTTCTGTAGGTATTACTTCTGTTTTAAATAAAGAAGAATATATTTTACCGATGCACCGTAATCTAGGGGTGTTTACTACTCGTGAAATTCCGCTGGATAGATTGTTTTCACAATGGCAAGGAAAGCTCAATGGATTTACCAAAGGACGTGACCGTAGTTTTCACTTTGGAACCCAAGAATTTAATATTGTGGGAATGATTAGTCATCTCGGACCACAATTTGGGGTAGCCGATGGTATTGCTTTAGGAAATCTACTCAAAGAGAATAATCAGGTTTGTGCTGTATTTACAGGAGAAGGAGGAACCAGTGAAGGAGATATTCATGAGTCTTTAAATGTAGCTTCTGTATGGCAATTACCAGTGCTGTTTTGTATAGAAAATAATGGCTACGGACTCTCAACACCTTCTAGCGAACAATATTTCTGTGAAAATCTAGCAGATCGCGGAAAAGGCTACGGGATGGAAGCGCATATTATTGAAGGAAATAACATTATAGAAGTTTACACTAAAGTTTCAGCATTAGTAGAAGACATGCGTGAAAATCCGCGCCCGGTATTGCTAGAGTTTAAAACCTTTAGAATGCGTGGTCACGAAGAGGCGAGTGGTACCAAGTATGTTCCAAAAGAATTAATGGATGCATGGGCTGCAAAAGACCCGCTTGTGAACTTCGAGAATTTCTTGTTGGCTGAGGGACATATCACAGATGTCGATGTAGAAAATTTCAGAAACACTATAAAAGAAGAAATTGATGCTGGATTAGAAACGGCTTTTAATGAGCCTACCGTTGTTGCCAATCAAGTAGAAGAACTAAAAGATGTGTATCACGAATACAGGTATACTGAAGTAGCTCCTAATGCCGAAACAGAAGAGATTCGTCTTATTGATGCTATTTCTCAAGGATTAAAACAATCGATGGAGCGTCACGATAATACGGTGATCATGGGTCAAGATATCGCTGAATACGGAGGTGTCTTTAAAATTACCGATGGATTTTTAGAGCAATTTGGAAGAGGGCGTGTGCGCAATACACCCATTTGCGAATCGGCGATCGTCTCTGCAACTATGGGACTTTCTATCAATGGATTTAAAGCTATCATGGAAATGCAATTTGCAGATTTTGTGACTTCTGGATTTAATCCTATCGTAAATTACTTGGCAAAATGTCATTATCGCTGGGCTCAAAAAGCAGATGTAGTAATTCGTATGCCTTGTGGAGCAGGTGTTGGGGCCGGACCTTTTCATAGTCAGACCAACGAAGCTTGGTTTACGCACACACCAGGTTTAAAAGTAGTATATCCAGCATTCCCCGCTGACGCCAAAGGCTTATTAGCTGAAGCTATTGAAGATCCAAATCCAGTATTATTCTTTGAACATAAAGCATTGTACAGAAGCTTACGCCAAGAAGTACCTACAAATTATTATACGTTACCTATTGGAAAAGCAGCACTTTTAAAAGAAGGAGAGGTTGTAACAATAGTTACCTATGGTATGGGAGTACATTGGGCGTTAAAAACATTAGAGGATCATCCAAATATACAAGCAGATCTTATTGATTTGCGCACACTATCTCCATTAGATACGGAGACTATTTATGCTTCCGTTCAGAAAACTGGGAAAGTAATTATTTTACAAGAAGATTCTATGTTTGGTGGTATGGCGAGTGATATTTCGGCCTTAATTTCTGAACATTGTTTCGAATCTTTAGATGCTCCTATCAAACGTGTAGCAAGTTTGGAAACACCTATTCCTTTTGCAGCCGATTTAGAGCGTGAATATTTGGCGAATAATCGTTTTGAAACAGCACTTTTAGACTTGGTTGCCTATTAACAACTCAGGTGGGAAAAGTATCCACAAAATTTTCATGATGGAATGGAGTTTTTTAACATCTGTAGGGTGTTATATACTCCATTTTTTTTTGTACATCTTCTGTTGGTAAGAGCTAAACGAATATTGTTCATGTTATTGACTTTAACACATGCTGTTAAGATTTATACAAATGCTAATCATTAGCGAATTATATTGTTTAATTTCATTTTCAATAATTTAAACAATGTGATATGAAAACTAGATTCCTCAATAAAATACTCATTGCAAACATATTACTCCTTACCACTACTATAACGGTAGTATTATTGTTACTTTTTTAACAAGTATATTTGCATAAGTAGAACCCATTCATAAATATTTGTGAATGGGTTTTTTCTTGTAACAAACTATGCCGTTCTTTATAGAATGACACGCTCAAAACATACAGAAATACTCATTGTCGGAGGAGGACTCGCAGGTTTAACAGCTGGGATTCACTTATCCCAGCAGGGTTTTAGTGTGCTTTTGATTGAAAAATATGCTTACCCTCATCATAAAGTCTGTGGCGAGTATGTTTCTAACGAAGTACTACCGTATTTGCAACAACTTGGGGTTGATCCATTAGCAGAAGGAGCTAAAAAAATTGATAGCTTTCAAATAAGCAGTCAGAATGGGCAGCAAATTTCTACCAATTTACCTTTGGGAGGTTTCGGGATTAGTCGGTATCATTTAGACAATATATTATACAAAAATTTATTAGAAACTGCCGAGGTAAGTATCGATACAGTGACTGCTATTTCATTTACTTACTCCACCGCTGAAGCTTTAGGCGGTAAGCGGTCGGAAATGTTCGAAATCGAAACGCATAAAGGAAATCAATACACGGCAGACTATGTGCTTGGAGCTTTTGGGAAACGCAGCAATTTAGACCTACAATGGAAACGTCCTTTCACTAAGTTGCCAGCCCAATGGTTGGGCGTGAAAGCGCACTATGCATTTGATATGCCAGAGAACGTTGTGGCTTTACATAATTTTCAAGGAGGCTATTGCGGACTCTCAAAAACTGAAAGCGGAGCTGTAAACGCTTGCTATCTGGCGAGTTATGATTCGTTTAAAAAACACAAAGACATTTATGTATTTCAAGAAAAAGTGCTTTCTCAAAATCCTTTTTTAAATGCATTTTTTAAAAAGGCCGAACTGTTATTTGTGAAACCCTTAACCATTAGTCAGATATCATTTAGTGAAAAAAGTGCTGTCCAAAACCATATCTTGATGCTTGGAGATAGTGCTGGTTTAATTCACCCTTTGTGCGGTAATGGTATGGCGATGGCTATTCATAGTGCGAAACTAGTTTCTGAAATTTTACTACAAGGAAAACAGGAACATTTCAATAGAGAAACCATAGAGCTTACATATACATCTCAATGGCAAGCCACCTTCTCGAAGCGTTTGCAAACAGGTAAAACAATACAAAAATTATTATTAAAACCTGCAGCAGCAGATATAGGCTTTAAAGTGGCAAAATTGTTTCCAGGAATCGTTCCTAGAATTATCAAGAAAACGCATGGGGAGGTATTATTATGATTCATTTTTCGAAACATACTCGCTCCACACAAGCGGAAATCATGGATGACTTTACCTTAGAAGGTGAAGAAATGGAAGTATTACTTACAGACCTTAAACGCGTCAATAGACTGTTAGGTGGCAATAATATTACGACCAATGGTATAGAGATTTTATTAGAAAATCATCCAAAAGACTCGGTGATACGCATTGCAGATATGGGTTGTGGAGATGGAGAACTCCTAAGACAATGTGCTTTGTGGGGAAGAAAGAAAGGATATCAATTTAAGCTCATTGGAATTGATGCAAATCTGAATATTATACGAGAAGGAAAACTACGATCGGTAGGTTTTCCAGAAATAGAATACCGAGTGCTTGATATTTTCTCAAAAGAAATGGAAACACTAAAAGTTGATATTTGTTTGTGCACTTTGTTTTTACATCATTTTAAGAATGAAGCCATTGTGGAGATACTAAAGAAACTAACACTCCAATCGCGTATTGGTGTTGTTGTCAATGACTTACAAAGAAGTGCTTTGGCCTTTCAATTATTCAAGCCATTTAGTGCTATCTTTATACAAACCAAAATTGCAAAGCACGACGGTTTGGTTTCGGTTGCTAGAGGATTTCAGAAAAAAGAATTAGAAGGATTCGCCAAGAAAATTTCAGTAAAAAAACATTTTATAAGCTGGAAATGGGCGTTTCGATACCAATGGATAATACAAAAATAAAATGCATACATGCCTGTAAAAATAACAACAGTTGCCTCACAATTACCGCCTCATTCTAGAGAAACCAAAGAGATTATTCCCTTTGTAAAGCAATGGATGCATGGACAAGACAGTCGTTTTCAACGTAAAGTTGTGAAGCTATTCGAAGGAGCTGGAGTCGATAAGCGCTATAGTATTATGGATCCTATTGAGGTCTTTACCAATCCCAGTTTTGAGGCTAGAAATGATATGTATGTGCGTGAAGTGCAAATTCTTGGCAAACAAGTCGTCCAAAAAGCATTGGATAAAGTAGGGTGGAAGGCCACCGATATTGATTTTATCATTACCGTAAGTTGTACAGGAATTATGATTCCGTCGGTAGATGCCTATCTCATCAATGATTTAAAAATGCGTCAGGATATTGTGCGACTTCCTGTAACTGAAATGGGCTGTGCAGCAGGTGTTTCGGGAGTTATTTATGCGCAGAATTTTTTAAAGGCAAATCCAGGGAAACGAGCTGCAGTAGTCGCAATAGAAGCACCAACGGCTACGTTTCAATTAGATGATTACTCGATGACCAATGTGGTAAGCGCCGCCATTTTTGGAGATGGTGCTGCCTGTGTTTTGTTATCTTCAAATGAAGCGGATGAAGGTGTTCGAATTGTGAGTGAAGAAATGTATCATTTTTATGATGCCACAAGTATGATGGGCTTTAAGCTGGTAGATACTGGCTTGCAGATGATTTTAGACAAAGAAGTACCACAAACCATTAGTGATCATTTTCCTAACATTGTACACCCTTTTTTAGAAAAGGCTGGAAAGACAATAGAAGATGTAGATCATTTGGTGTTTCATCCAGGAGGTAAAAAAATTGTACAAACCGTAGAAGACCTTTTTGGAAGTCTAGGAAAGAATATTGATGACACTAAAGAAGTGTTGCGTCTCTTCGGAAATATGAGTAGCGCCACTGTGTTATATGTATTAGAACGCTTCCTAGATCGTGGTGTACCTAAAGGAGAACTAGGTTTAATGCTAAGCTTTGGCCCTGGTTTTTCAGCACAACGGGTTTTGTTAGAATTTTAATCCTACGCTGAAGCTACGGATTATGTATATGAGTGAGAGGTTGGGAGTATAATTTTATTTTAAGTATAGCAGTTAAATGAACACAAGGAGAAACATCCCCCTAGCCCTCCCGTTTCAAGAACGGGACAGGCTCTTCAAAGGGGGAATCTATTTTCAAAATCAAAAAGTCTCCCTTTGAAGGGAAATTTAGAGGGATGTTCAGCAAAAGTGTTTTTTGTACTGAAAATTAATATAATGAAAGACTTAAAAAAGCATACAGCATAGCGCCTATTGCTTAAAGCATAAATATGAACACAGAAAAAATAACAGTAGACGTAGTATCAGATGTGGCGTGTCCTTGGTGCTATGTTGGGAAACGAAAATTAGAAGTCGCCATTTCACAATGGAAAGGAGTTCCTATAGAAGTAAATTGGCATCCGTATCAGTTAGATCCGACCATGCCCGAAGAAGGACAAACTAGAGATGTGTATTTAACAAAGAAATTTGGAAGTCTAGAAAGTGTATCGCAAATGACCGACAGGCTTGTGCAAGTAGGAGCAGAAGTAGGTATTGCATTCGATTTTGGTGCGGATTGGCTGGCTGTTAATACCTTACAGCTTCATAAAATATTACACATCGCTGGAGAGGAAGGGATTAAAGATGCCTTAAAAGAACGTTTTTTAAAGGCCTATTTTGTAACACTTGAACCTTTAAATGATAGTAAGGTTTTGAATACAATTTTAGCAGAATTTGGCTGGTCTGAAGAGAAAGTAGCCAGTATTCTTAAAGATGAAGCACTAGGAGACTTGATAAGAGCCCAAATTAAAAATGCTCAAAATATGGGTGTCACAGGTGTTCCTTTTTTTATTATTAATAATAAATATGGGGTAAGTGGCGCACAGCCAGCAAGTACATTCTTGGAGGCTTTTAGTACTTTAGCACCTATTGAAGTAATATCCGACGGAGATTCTTGTGATCCTGTAACGGGCGAATGTTAATTATATGAAAACTCATAACACATATGCAATTATATTAGGCAGTAGCAGTGGTCTTGGTTTGGCTACCGCTCATAAATTAGCAGCAGAAGGTTTTCATCTTGTTTTGGTGCATAGAACACGTAAAAGTGAGATACCTGCTTTTGAGAATGAAATTTCGACAATGGAATCGTTTGGAGGCATTGTGATTTCTCATAATAAGGATGCTTTAAAACCCGAGCATATTTCAGAAATTATAAAAAGTATTCCTGCCAAAAGTATTAATGTTATTGTACACAGTATTGCTAAAGGTAGTTTGAAACCTCTAGTTGGAGAAAGTACTCTTACAAAAGAAGATTTGGACATTACCATTCATGCTATGGGAACTAGTTGGTGGCAGTGGACTAAAGCGTTATTAGACGCTGGTACATGTAGCGCTGATGTACGTAACATTGCTTTTACAAGCGAAGGGAATGGTACAGTATGGCAAGGCTATGGAGCTGTTTCTGCTGCAAAAGCAACCTTAGAAGCTTTAATGCGACAAATGGCTGTAGAATTGGCACCCTTGGGAGTTAAAACCAATTGTATTCAAGCAGGAGCAACACAAACCCCTTCTTTTGAAATGATACCTGGAAGCGAAGCCTTGGCAAAAATGGCAGTACAGCGAAATCCTTTTTCTAGAATGACCACCCCAGAAGATGTTGCATACGCTGTTTTCTTGCTATGTAAACCAGAAGCGCAATGGATTAACGGAACCATACTAAAAGTAGATGGAGGTGAGAGTTTACGATGATTTTACTTAAATTGAAAAACTAATAGAAATAACAATGAAATATATTAAGTTTTTTGGCTTTTTAGGGCTTATAGGATTAGCCCCATATTTTATAGACTGCCCAAGCTACATTCGATATTTTAAACTTTGTTTCTTCTTTTTTTGGTTTGAAGATATTTACAACTTCTTAACCAAGAAATATCAGGATAGTAAAGAAGACTAACAAACGTATACCTAAACATTCATAACAAATGAAACATCCAGAAATCATATCACAATTACCGTATGCAGAGCCATTTCTGTTTGTTGACACTTTAGATGAAGTAAACGAAGATGGTGCTGTGGGTACCTATACGTTTAAAAAAGAATCTTATTTTTATCAAGGACATTTTAAAGATTTGCCTGTAACTCCCGGAGTGTTGCTTACCGAGTGTATGGCACAAATTGGTTTAGTGTCATTAGGGATTTTTCTATTAAAACAAGAATCGGAATCACCAGAAAAACCTATTCATAAAGCGCAAGTAGCCATGAGCAATACTACCATCGATTTTTTTAAAACAGTATTACCAGGAGAGACAGTGATTGTTGCTTCAGAGAAGGTCTATTTTAGATTTGGGAAACTGCGATGTAAAGTCTCTATGTTTACGCAACAAAAAGAACTCATTGCCAAAGGAACTATTGATGGAATGGTCGTCATTCAATAAGAGATTCATTTGTCTAATAAATAAAAGAGGATTCAATAACTTAGTAGCATACTATGTATACACAGTTAAAGAGCTTTATGTTTAAGATGCTTCCAAAGAAGCTGGTTTTTCGATATGAGTATTTTTTCAGGTAT
This sequence comes from Patiriisocius sp. 208BN25-11, assembly GCF_058147145.1. Classification (NCBI taxonomy): domain Bacteria; kingdom Pseudomonadati; phylum Bacteroidota; class Flavobacteriia; order Flavobacteriales; family Flavobacteriaceae; genus Patiriisocius; species Patiriisocius sp. 208BN25-11. Next base: position 173,543 of record NZ_JBYVJY010000002.1, on the reverse strand, counting down.
TTTCATTACCTATCGCATATGGGAACAGATTTTCAGTGTACGATCTGTACTAAAACGCTTTCAGATTTTATTCCTGTAGATGATACTAAAATTTGCCCTAGATGCGGCAGTATGGAACGTACGCGAAGACTCTGGAAGTTGCTAAATGATGGCTTTCTAGAAGACGGACAAAAAATACTGGATTTTTCACCCTCTAGAAATTTGTACAGAGTACTTAAAAAAAGAGAAACTTCTTATGTAAGTACCGATTTGTCTGGAAATTTTAATGCTGAAGAATCGTTTGATATCACAAATATTGCCGTAAAAGATGATCATTTTGATTTAATTATATGTTATCATATTCTCGAGCATATTGAACAGGATTATTTGGCGATGCAGGAATTACATAGAATTGTAAAAAAGGGTGGACGCTGCATCATACAAACGCCTTTTAAAGATGGAGATATCTATGAAGACCTCACTATAACAAGCCCTGATGATCGCCTAAAGCATTTCGGACAAGAGGATCATGTGCGTATTTATTCGCAACTTGGTTTAAAGTCTAGACTTGAAAAGGCTGGCTTTTTAGTTGAGATTCGTTCATTTAATGAGGAGCCAATGAATAGGTATGGTTTTTATGAGGAAGAAGCCGTTTTAATATGCACAAAACCATAAGTAGTATACATTTATTTTAATGAAAAAACGTGTCGTAATAACAGGAATGGGAGTGTGTGCTCCAAATGGTGTAGGGCTATCAAACTTTACCAAAGCACTCCAACAAGGAGTGTCTGGAATTACGCATCATACTCAATTAGAAGACTTGAAGTTTTCTTGTCAAGTAGGAGGGATCCCTAACATTTCCGAAGAAAAAAAACGCACTTATTTTACAGAATTACAGCTAAGAAACTTTAATGCAAGTGGTATTTTGTATGGAGTCATAGCTGGAATGGATGCTATAGAAGATTCAGGTTTAGGCTCTTTAAATCAGGAAGATACAACAAATTATAATTTAGGTATTGTCTTTGGCGTTGCCACCAGCGGAGTAGACAAGTTTAGAGAATCTATTTACAAACTTGATGAAGGGAAGGTTCGTAGACTTGGAAGTACAGCGGTAGCGCAAACCATGACAAGTGGAGTGAGTGCCTATCTAAGTGGAATGATAGGAGCAGGTAATCAAGTCACAACCAATTCTTCTGCCTGTGCCACAGGAACCGAAGCTATTTTAATGGGCTATGAACGTATTGCCAGTGGTCGTGCAACTCAAATGCTATGTGGTAGTACTGGGGAAGACGGACCCTATATTTGGGGTGGTTTTGATGCAATGAAAGTGATTACATACAAGCATAACGATGCACCACAACAAGCCTCTAGACCTATGAGTGCTACTGCCAGTGGCTTTGTTCCTGGAAGTGGAGCAGGAGCTATGCTTTTAGAATCTTTAGAAAGTGCCCAAGCAAGAGGCGCGCACATCTATGCTGAAATTTTAGGTGGCGAAGTGAATAGCGGTGGTCAACGCAAAGGCGGGAGTATGACAGCCCCGAATAACGAAGCAGTTCAGCGTTGCATTACAAATGCACTTAAAAACGCAAATGTGTCAGGTAATGAAATTGACTATATCAACGGTCACCTAACTGCAACTATTAAAGATCCTGTAGAAATTGAAAATTGGGTTGCTGCATTGGGACGAAGTGGTGAGGATTTCCCGTATATTAATTCTCTAAAAGGCATGACGGGTCATTGTTTGGCAGCTAGTGGGAGTATAGAAAGTGTGGCAACTGTATTGCAAATGCAGCATGGCTTTGTGTTTCCTAACATTAATTGTGATGATATTCATCCAGCTATTACTGCTAATATTTCAGAAAAAAGCATACCCCGTATTTGTATACAAACTCCTATAAAAACTGCCGTAAAAGCTAGTTTTGGTTTTGGAGATGTGAATGCGTGTGTTATCTTTAGAGCTTTATAAACAACCTATGACTTCAGAAGAAATTTACGAACAACTAGTACCTATTGTGAAAACCTACCTTCCAGAAGATGTAGATGCAAGTAACATTAATCTAGACAGTGATTTAACCAAAGAATTGAATATCAATTCGGCGCATCTAGTCGATGTGGTGCTGGATGTTGAAGATGCTTTTGATGTTGAATTTGCCAATGAAGATATGGAGCAATTACGTACTGTAAATGATACCATTGCCATTATTCAAAAAAAACTAAACAACTAAATAACCCGTATTTATGGAAGGACTCTTTACGCTAGAAAATTTTATAACACTTGGTTTATTAACCTTATTACAAGCCGTTTTAGGACTAGACAACTTATTATACATCTCTTTAGAATCGAAACGCGCTCCTGCAGAAAAGCAAGCTTGGGTGCGTAAAATTGGTATTGGGGGTGCTATTATTCTTCGTTTGGTTTTATTGTTTGTATTACTACGTGTGATTGCCCTATTTCAAGACCCTTGGTTTGGGATACACTGGGAAGGAGTTGTAAAAGGGGAGTTTAACGTACATAGCCTCATTGTACTCTTTGGTGGCATTTTTATTATGTGGACTGCCGTAAAGGAAATTATGCACATGATGGCGATGGATGCACATAATAAAATTGACGCCAAACCAAAATCGTTGGGTATGATTGTGACTTCTATCATTATCATGAATTTAGTCTTCTCTTTTGATTCTATTCTGGGAGCCATCGCTCTGACAGATGTATTCTGGGTTATGGCAACAGCAATTGTAATTGGAGGAGTGATGATGATCTGGTTGAGTGGAAAAGTAACTGAGTTTCTTAAAAAGAACCGTATGTACGAGGTACTCGGACTCTTCATTTTATTAATTGTTGGTATTATGCTGCTTTCAGAAGGAGGTCATTTGGCACACTTAGAACTCTTTGGTAGTCATGTAACACCCATGAGTAAAACAACGTTCTACTTTGTTATTGCTGTATTGATTTTAATTGATATAGTGCAGAGTAGGTACCAGAAAAATCTTCAAAAACATCTTTAGTGTATAATCATCCATTGCCAGTAGGCACACCTAAAGTCTTAGCGGTTAAATTAACTGTGGTAGGAGAGCGGAGTGTGCGATCTAAGCATCCTTGGATTTTCACCGATAGTATTGAGAAAATCAATAAAGAAGGTGCAGCGGGCGATATCGCTATTATTTTTAGTCATTCCAAGAATAAGGCCATGGGCGTTGGTTTATGCGATCCAGATTCGCCTATACGAATTAAAATGCTGCATTTTGGCAGTGGTGCTAAGCTTGATAAAGATTTCTTTAGGCAGAAAATTGCAGCAGCCTATGCAGTGCGACTTCCTTTGCTTAAAACCAAAACAAACAGTTACCGATTACTTTTTGGAGAGAATGATGGCTTTCCGGGCTGTATTGCCGATGTGTATGATACTGTTTTAGTTTTAAAACTATACAGTGCAATTTGGTTACCCTATTTACAATTCATTCTAGAAAGTCTTCTCGATGTTAGTGGTGTAGAAACCGTGGTGCTGCGTTTGAGTAGAAAATTACAGGGAGATCCTTCTTTACTTTTGAAAGATGGTATGGTGCTCTTCGGAAATTTGAACAACGAAACCATTGTGTTTAAAGAACACGGTATAAAATTTTCCGCAAATGTAATCAAAGGCCATAAAACAGGCTATTTTTTAGACCATAGAGAAAACCGAAGAAGAGTAGGAGCACTTAGCGCTCATAAAACGGTTTTAGACGTCTTTAGTTATGCTGGTGGCTTTTCGGTACATGCACTAGCCAATGGCGCAAAAGAAGTTACGAGTTTAGATATTAGTGCACAAGCTTTGGAACTTGCTAAGGCAAACGGAAAATTAAACTCACATACAGGAACCCACAAGACCATTGCAGGCGATGCCTTTAAAGAAATGCAAACGCTCATTGACACAGGAAAACGATTTGATGTAGTGGTTATAGATCCTCCAAGTTTTGCCAAAAGCAAAAAGGAGATTCAAGTTGCCATGAAAAAGTACAAACAACTTGCGCAGCTAGGAGAACAGCTTACCGCCAAAAAAGGCATGTTGGTATTGGCTTCTTGTAGTTCAAGAGTAACAGCCGATATATTTTTTGAAATAAATGCATCAGCCTTAGCCAATCAAAAAAGAACCTATCACCTAGAAAGCAAAACCTATCATGACATAGATCATCCAGTTGGTTTTCCCGAAGGAGCCTATTTAAAGTGTGGTTATTATCGGTTTAGTAGCTAATAGTTTTTAGTTAGTAGGTGTTAGTAAGCTTCGCTTGTAGTTATTGGTCTTTGGACGTTAGTGGTTCTTAAAATACATATGTATACTTGAATTCCCCCTTTGAAGGGGGTTAGGGGGATGTTTCACCTTTAGTAAATATATATATCACTACTTTATACATTTTCTAACAGGGCAAAAAAAGACCCCGATGCAATCATCAGGGTCCTTTATTGGTAACAATTAATTTTTTAATGCATTTGCATTTTGTCTTTTTTCTTTTGCAGTTGTGTTTTTACATCTCCAGTGGCTTTTGCGATAGATGCTTCAAAAGATGAAGAATTAGCACCTGCAAAAAGGGTAGATCCTGGGACATTAATTCGGACTTCGCAAATCATACCAGTTTCTGGAGAACTTGTATTTTCTTTTTTAAAGTAAACATCGCTATTCACCATAAAATCGTATTTATCTTCTAGTTTGTTGAGTTTTTCAGCAACCATGTTTTCTAATCGCTTACTTGCAGAGACGTCTTTGTATTCAAAGTTGATATTCATAGACTGGGTTTTAAAATTATACTTAAAGATAGGAGAGAAGAACAAGAAAAGCAAATTTTTAGAAGGGTTTGTGATTTATTTAATGTTAGGTCATATTTTCCTACAGCTGTAGTTTTTAATTGCTTAAATTTTACAAACCTTATACTTTTTAAAATATCTTTTTTAATAAGGCTTTCATTTTTTTGTAAATAAACACGCTCATTTTTACAAAATTTAAACTTCTTGTAGTATATTTATATGACTGATATTAAAAATGTTAGCTCATGGAAAAACGAAATGTAAGACGTCATGCAGATTTTCAGGACGCATATAGAAGGAGTTCAAATTTCAGAAGTGTACTTAAAAGAGAGAAATTAGAACTTAAAGAAAATGGTGAAATATCCATAGATAAATCAAAAACTACTTCATAAACACAACTAACTAACCTAATCAGAAAAAGCAGTAATACATTTGTGTTACTGCTTTTTTTTTATAGTAGTTACAATAAGATTAAAATAACAAATTTGCAATGTTTGATAATTTAAGTATCTTCAAAATATGAAATTATTTAACCAACAAAGACGACAACTCATGAAAGGTACTAGGGTTAGAAAATATCTTTTGTATGCAATTGGTGAAATTATTTTGGTTGTGATTGGGATACTTATTGCCCTTGCTATAAATAATTGGAATTCTGAAAACAAAAAACAAGAACAGAATAAAATACTTGCACAAAATGTGAATACGCAACTTAGTGTAGATATTTATAATCTAAAACAAGTTTTAGATTATAATAAAAGTCTGGAACCAGTATTTCATAAAATCCTTAGAGGAACGCCATCAAATATGCCTATTGAAGATTGTAAGGACTGTCCGTTATTAATTCTTGGAAATATTAACATTGCTAACGTAGATCCCAAAAACAAATTATTAATAGAACGCTCAGAACTAGGAAACGATTCTTTATCTTTAGTATTACGCCAAATAGAAGCTACGTATGTAAATAATTTGGCCATTTTGGAAATTCTTGAGCTATCCATTGTAGAAAAATTAAAAAAGAACATGGATTTTCTTGAACAAAATTTTGATTGGTTTGCTTCTTACTTAGCAACAAATACATGTAATGGCCCATGTAAAGATTTTTTTGAAAACGACCCTCGTTTTAGAAATATGATTGCCTATGTTGAACTATTAAGTATGAAAGCTTATAATAAGGAGTTAAACGAATTTTATTCTAGTATTGAAGAGCATCAGAAAATATTGCAAACTACTCTTAACAAAGAAAACCCTTGAAACTTTTTAACCAACAACGTAGAAAACTCATGAAAGGAAATAGAGTTCAAAAATATATTTTATACGCCATAGGTGAGATCATTTTAGTTGTGATTGGTATTCTCATTGCTGTGAATATCAATAATTTTAATGAAAATAAGAAAACAAAAGAAGGCTTAACCAATATATTAAAGATTTATAAAAAAGATCTTGAAACAGATACGCTGGTCTCTGGACAAATAAAAATTATACTAGATGAAAAGAAACGACTTTTCTCTCTATTTTTAAGTGATACCGCTAGTGTAGATGACTATAAACAAAACCCTGGAAGTTATGGTTTGGCAATTTCTCTCGTTCCTTTTAAGCTACAACAAAAAGGAATAAAACTTCTAGAAAATTATGCTAAAACGAATGATGCAGATAGTTTGGTAACTTCTTTTATAGCTAGCCACAATGCCTTAAATGATATTATTGAAGATACCCAAAAACGAATTAGTGATGATGTTTCTGATAATATGTATTATTTAAAAAATAACGAACCCTGGATAGGAGATTTGTTGCAAGGCAAAACAAATAACCCAGACATACAGGCTTATTATCTAAGCAAAAAGTACAAAGGAAGATTAGCCATTCATAGTACTTTGGTCATAGGGAATCTTTTAACTTTTATAGATAGATATAGGGATTATGCAAACGAAAGTATCAAAAGAATAGAAAATATAATCCCCAATAATTAAATAAAAAAGGCTTTTAAATAAATTTTAAAAACCTTTTTTATACAAACGTAATTATCGATGAATTGCATAGCTGCTTGCCCGTGCATATTCTTCGAGTAATAATTTGAAATCTGTTTGCTGAAATTTTAGCTTCATTGAATGTAATAATTTTTTCATACGCGTATGTTTATGAGGTTTATAAAAACCAAAGCACGGTATTGATATAGGAAGATGTAAGGGGCGATTTTAATTGTAAATCACTTAAAGCTAATCAAAAGAAAGTAGATAAGGGTAGATTTGTAAGAATATTCGTCATACCGATAAGAATGCCGATGAGTGGGAAGAATACCACTTACCCTACTAGGTGTCTTTAAGTATTTGTTTCATACCAAATAAAATGCAAAGTGAAATGCCTGAACACACTGCAAAACCTATAAATAGTGGGAGGGAAGAAGTAGCCAAAAAACGACCAATAAATGCACTCATAGGAATCGCCATAAAAGTTGCAATAAACCCAGTAATCGCTGCTCCCACACCTGCAATATGACCCAAGGGCTGCATGGCAAGGGATCTCAAATTTCCGAAGAGAAAACCGATAGAAAAAAATTGAATAGCAAAGAAACCCACCAAAATTTCGACAGATGGATTTTCACCAGATGGAAATAGTATAATATACAAGGTTGAAACACCAAAAAAGGTACACAGGGCAATTGTAACAAGTCTGCGCATGCCAAGTTTTACCACCAAAGTACCGTTTAAAAATGTGGATATACCAATGGTAATGGCAAGTCCAGCAAAAATGTAGGGAAACTGATCTTCCAGATTGTAATGGTCTTTAAAAATTTGCTGTGAGGCACTTAAATACACCATAAAAGAGCCTGTAATAAACCCCCAAATTAAAGTATACGCCATACTACTTTTGGTTTGAAGTACTTCTGGAAATCCTTTGGCAATTTCTTTAAAGGAGAACTTTTTCCGATGCTTGTCTGCCAAGGTTTCGGGCTGACGTACATAAAACCAAATAGAAACGATTAAAGCAAGTGCAAGTTGCGTGTAAAAGATACTTTGCCAGTTGTAGGCGTCTAAAATAAACTTTCCGAAAGCAGGCGCAATGATTGGAACGAGTAAAAACACAACCGTAACAAAACTCATGATGCGCGCCATATAATCGCCACTGTATTTATCTCTAATAATAGCAATGGCCATGGTTCTGGGAGCCGATAAGCCAATACCTTGTAAGACGCGACCTAACACCATCATTTCAAGACTTTGTGCAAACACACAAATAAAAGATGCCGCAATAAAAATGACAAAACCAACAAAAACTAGGGGTCTTCTGCCCAAAGCATCTGCTAAAGGACCAAAAATAAGCGGTCCCACACCCAAGCCCATAAAAATAGACAAGATGATAAACTGATTGTCTGCAATTGTTGCAGTATGAATCGCCGTACCAATAACACTCAAAGCGGGGAGTACTGCATCTATGGCCAAAGCAACAGCCGCCATAAGGGCTGCCATAAGGGCAATAAACTCGAATTGTGAGGTAGTTTTGGTAGGTTGTTGCATGTGGAGCAAAGGTAGCTTTTTTAATTGGTAGTAAGGTAGTTGGTGGGACGCTTTGCTTGGAGCTAGTAGGTGATGATTCAGAAAGCTTTCGGGACGAAATTGAAGCGCCACCCTTTAGGGTTGGGGAAGAGCGTGGGTTTTGGTGGTAGTTGGTAGTACGCCTTTGGCTTTTAGCGGATAGGAGTAATATTTTTAAGTTTTCACTTTTACATTTTGACTTTTAGAAGGTAGTTGTGTAGGGTTTTTAAGCTCACTTCGAAAACTTTGGAAACGAAATTAAAATATGATTCCCCTTTGAAGGGGGTTAGGGGGATGTAAAAACTAAATTTATTTGCTTTAATCTGTTACATTTTAACTTTAAAAAAAAACATTAGTCATTAAACACTAGACATTACCTAAATATCCTCGCCAATTCTCTTTTTAACTGTGTGATAGATATTTTGTCTTTAATAATATTTCCGTTAGCATCTAATAAGACCATATGCGGAAGTGCACGAACGCCAAAACTAGCAGCAATGCCCATTTGGTTATCGTATATGTGGTTCCAGGCTGTCATTTGATCTTCTTGAACACCTTGACGCCAAGCACTTTGATTTCTATCTTCGGAAATGGTAATAATATCGAAGCCTAGTTTGTTGTATTTTTGATAGAGATAGCGCACCTCTGGAGTCACTATACGGCAAGGCTTACACCAACTAGCCCAAAAGTCTATGAGTACTGCTTTTTTTCCTGGGAGTACAGACGCTAGTGACAATTGAGATCCAGAAAGGGAAGTACCCGAAAATGACGGCGCAGGTGGGCGGTAAGCAATTCTTTCTTCGGCCGCTTTTTGTGCAGCGGCAATGCGTGCAGCTTCAGCTTTTTCTAAAGCATTGATTTTCTTAGTCAGGGCATTGTTAAAGTCTTTGTTGGAGTTGTTTTCTGTGTTTTTGGCAAGTAATAGTAAGCGTTCTAAAGGAGCATCGAATGTTTCTAAAGCAATCGTTGACAACAGATTATCACTGTGTGCTGACATAAAATTGATGCTAGACTGTGTAGCAACATGTGCAATAGAATCTAAAGTCATTCTAAATTCTTTTTCTGAAATATCCTTCGCCGAATAGTTGGCTAACACCTCCAAACGTTTATCATTAATGGTTTCGTTAGTTTTATGGAAATTAGTAAGCTGTGTCTGTAAGGTGCCACCAGCAACTAGGGCTTCTGTCTGACTAATGAGTACGTTATAGTTTTCATTTTCTAACACCAATGGGAGTGGTGTAGCCAATGTATCGTATACAATATGATATACATCTGGCTGTGAAATCGTGCCTTGAAATGTAAATGCTTTATTTACTATGGCTGCAGAATCTATACGTTGATTATCACGATCTAGCAAATACAGCATATCTATACTAGGCTTTACAATCGTTCCAGAAATAGTGTAGCCAGTATGTGTGATATTTTCAGTTTTGTTTTGCTGACAACTTATACAAACTAACAAAAGGAATACAATACTTGAAATGGTTTTACACATAGGATATCTCTTAATGCTATAAAGATAATATTCTCTGAGATTCGAGTATATCCTTTTAAGTACGAATTTTCTTTATACAGGGAAGTTGTAGTGCTACTGCTTAAATATTCTATTTCAAATACAAAAGGGGGTTCTTCTGATTACAATTTACTCTATATTAAATACAAAAGGGGATTCTGTTGATTCCAATTAACTCTATTTTACATAATATAAATTATAGTACAAATGTATTGTTTCGTTAATAAGAGTGGTTTATCCATTTGTAAGCTATAATGTACTATTATGTAAAATATCCCAGAGGCATTCTATTTCATTAGAATAATTGGAACTTGGGTCATTAAACTAATAAGCGGTTTGCTTCGCAGAGTTTTTTAAAACATTATGTATCTATAATTAGCCGTTATGTAAAATAGCCGCTACCAAACGCTCGATTGTTTTATAAAATCAAATTGCTCTGGCAATTTATTTTAAACACAATTATCCAACGCTTGCCAACGCCAAAATAAAAGCTAACCTTTTTACACTTATTAAAAATCGCGTATTCGATAAAATGTATGTTATAAAAAAATTTAGACGATTCTCGTAAGCTTGCCACAAGAGCATAAATTTTAAGAAAAATAAAATTCTATGCACTTGTTATATCTAGAACTTCAATTAATCTTCTTTTTCGTGTTTCATTATCTTTTGTCTTGAAACAAAAGAAACAAAAATTCAAGGCTGCTGCATATAATTTTGGAAACAATTAACGGCTCATTCGCTATATTTTAGGAAACATTGTAACTTGTTAAAATAGCCTTGAAATCCCTTGCATAATTGAAACTCTTAAGAAATTGTATTACTAAACCCCTAAAATATGGACGCTCGTTTCTCCTATTGTTTTGCCAAAATTATATGAGGCCGAGTTTAGCATCAAGATTCTATTTTACATAATGTTTATTGCAACTAATCTTCAATTTGATTAACTCCTAAATGATTACTCCATATTTCAACATCATCTTCTGGGACTGCAATCCAAAGAAGCTTTTTTGGTCTAGAACAAGCAACATATACTAGCCTTAATTCCTCCTTATCTTTTCTTCTTTTTGATAAATCAGGTTCTTGATAGTTCGCTGCTAATATATTTGCATAATGTTTCGTTGCAGAATCCTTTTTCAAAAATAATAGCAAAGCTTCAAAGGTCTGACCTTTGACCGAATGAATAGTTCCTAAATTATATGGTAATTGAGAAACTTCATTTTTATGAAATATGTTTTTTGCTATTAGACTTGCTTTGGCAGCATTAATATATAGATTGTTATAATTTTTTGCTCCTAAATTAGCATTGGCTTCATCAATCCATACTGCTAGAGTTTTATCAGCTAGTTTCGGTAGCAAATTAATAAAATCAAAAAGTTCCTTTCTGTAAACTCTAAAACCTCTCTCTTCTACTCTACTCTTTATAAATCTTTTAGAAACATATTTTAAATCATGATTAATAAATTTAAAATATCCTTTTTCCAATATTTTTAGTGACTCATTAAAAAGCCCTTTTTCCATTAAAAACATACCTTGTACTATATCTCTAACATAAAAATGGTTTGGAAGCCATGGATGATTAAAAGAACTATCTTCGGCTAAATCAAAATGCTCTTCACCAAATTTATTACCTCTATAGACAATTGAAGATTTGTCAAGAGCTATTTCTAAATCGTTGCATTTTTGAATAAAATTGTCTTTAATGGTTTTAATATCATCGTTTGTTGAATATCCAAGAATTTCAGGTTCGTTAGGATTATCTTTATCGTCAGCAACTGAAGTAGAATCTTCATCAGTCATTTTATTTAATAAATTACAGATATTTTCAGAACACCTCCTATTTTCCTTTATTTCAATATTAAAAAAGTTCTCATCTTCAAATTTATTCACAAATAAATCTGCATCAGCAGTATTCCATTCGAAAATAGCTTGGTTTGGATCACCAACAAGAATGATATTATTAATTCCAGAACTATCAAGCATGTTTATTATTTCCATTTGAATGTCAGTAGTATCTTGTGCTTCATCTACTATTAAATGACTATACTTTTCTGATAGACTTTTAAGAATTAGCGGATATTCTTGTAATAGTTTAAGTGAAAAATAATTTGCATCAGCCTGACTCGCTTTACCTTCTGCAAAATGATGCCATTTGGAATCTTTAATATCTTGAAAAACCTTTTTATAATCATCATTTTTTTTCCTTTGTTCTTTCCAACTAAAATGATAACTACTTGCAGGCATTAACTGCCTTAACTCTCCATCTAAATGAAATGATACTTTATCAAAATAATAATTAGAGTCTCTGGCTACTACTCGCCCTTTAAATCTCCTGGTTAATGAACTATCATAATCATACCATTTATTAAATTCCGTTCCTATTATTTCAGGTCTTGTTGAACATTTCATAATTAAGTGTCCAAATGGCAAAAAAATATGCTTATTAATAAAACTATCAATAGTTCCAATAAAATGAGGATAATTCAATTTGTCTATATCAAAATTATCATTTAAGCTATTTTGTATCTCATCCGCAGCCACTCTAGTAAATGATATAACCGCTACTCCATTATGTTGGAATTCAATATTATGGATTAAGTTGGCAAGTCTTGCAGAAACTGAATAGGTTTTACCACTTCCAGGACATGCCTTAACCACTATTCGATTATTTGGGCTATCAACTATCTCTTTTTGCTTTATAGATAAACTATCAAACATTTTCCACAATTTTTAGAACCCAATTAACAGCATCTCTTATATAATTTGGAACTTGAAAACCAATTACATCATCATCTAAAGTACTTTGTAAATCAAGTGCGAAATCACCTTTATCTTTATTAGATTTAAGTTTTGTCATTAACACATCTACATCGAATTGAGACAACAAATCTGGAGTACTTAAATGCAATCCTCTATAAACAAAACGCATTACTGCTTTATTAACTTCTGATTCATTAAATAAATCATATTCCAGTGTATTTGGTGCTAGACACACCCTTAAGTTTCCATTTTCAAGAGCCTGAGCTTTTATTGCTCTATCAGATATAGGTTTACCTTCAACTGGATCACTATCAGTTATTATAGCACATCTTGCAGACATTCTTTTATTTTCATCATGATTGTTAAAAAGCTTTGCGAAATGTTCAAATGCTACGCCACTAATATTTACAATTTCAATTCCATTTTTATCTAAATCTATATTTAGAAATTTTTTCGCAATTGTTGGTATTAATATTGACTCTGCAATTCCTTCAACTAGAATAACTCCATTGGCAAAAAACAATTGAGATTTACTAGTGTCAAGGAACTTTTTAAGGTGATTTCTATTTCTAATTGAGAAGTCTTCATCTGTTAGACTTGAAAAACAAAATGGAGAAATACTATCATTTTGAACTTGTAATACGGTTATATTTTCAAAATGTGATTTAGCAGTTATTGTTGGAGAATGTGATGTTATAAATATTTGAACACCAGTATTTTGTAAACTATTTAAATACTTAAAGAATGTATTTTGATATTGTGGATGTAAATGAGCCTCTGGTTCTTCTACAAGTAATGCATTATAAATTTGTAAATTTTTATCCTCACATCTGTTAATTAAATCACCTAAAACTACAGAAGCGTAAATCAAATTATTCTCTCCTAATCCATTCTGAAATATTTCAAAGTATTTTTGTTCTACTTCTAATTCTAGGTTATAAATTGGTCTTTTTAATTCAATTCCTCTAACAACATCGGAATATTTACGCCCTACATAATTCATCTTTATATTGGGATATTTAGAGGATATTCCTGTCCCTTCTAAATGATCATTTACCTTTTCATTTCCTGTTTGCAAAATAGACTCCCAATCACTGTCTTCACCTTCAAAAACACTATATAATTCTAAAGCCAACTCCTTTTTCTTGTCTTCGTTCAACTCGACATCTAAATCATTTTTTTGATATTTTGTCAACTCATTGAATAAATTACCCACTTTATTTGAATATGAATACGGCTTAAGACTTTGCACTGCATCTCTTAATGGGTCTAAATAAATAAAGAATAATTCTTCTAATGCTTCATAAGGAATATTTTGTCCTTCTTTATCTCCTCCCCAAATACTTCGTTTAAAAAAACTTCTATTACCTCTAGTTTCATAATTATATTTTAAATGAAGTTGGATTGTTTGTCTATCAGGATTTTCATCGTCTTGTGATAAAAAATCAAAAAAACTTCGTTTTTCTCTTACTTCATCTTCTATTTCAAAAACAAAATCAAACTGAATCTCACTATTAATTTCATTTGGATTATTTCTATTTAAGTGCAAATCTGTCTCCTTCAAATAAACACTATTGTTATTGTTTTTTCCATAGCCTAAACCAATTCTCAAAGCGTCTATTACAGCTGTTTTTCCAGAATTATTTTCACCAATCAATATGTTAACTCCTTTATGAAAGTTTAATTCTATTTCCTTAATAGATCTAAAATTGCTAATTTTCAATTTTGATAAATACATTTATTTCAATTTATTATATGAGTATTAGCTTCGGTATTACCAAAGGTAGTATTGTTAATAATTAATTATAGGGAGAGTTTAAATATAGTAAATTTTGTAGGAATTGTTTTGAGGAAAACCGTAAATAATAAGGATATTAATTAATTTAAAATCATTCCACACACTTTCAATATTCCTGCAAAATATTTGTTTTTTATAGTAGTCGTAATCATAAATAAAATAGCTTTCTTTATTATACCGTTTTAACTATGGTATAATAAAGAAATTAGTATTGTATCTAATTTTCCTATTGGATATTTTAAAGAATAATTCATCAGAATTACTACATCCAAAAACCACTTCTACTTTTCCTTGACTAGATATAATATTTATGCATTTAGGTAAATAAGATGGTGAGCTACCAATTTTATTTTCAAAAAATTTAACTTCGTAATCCCTCTTTTGGTATATAACAGATTGTCTAAACACTTTATCTAAATTTATTTTTTCATCTATAGTATAATTGTTTTCAGCTGCAGCGATATTAGCTTCTATAATCTCTATAGACTCAGGGAAGCTGTTTTGAGTGTAGTGTAAAATAATATCCTGACCATCATTTTGACTAGGGAAGTGAATCCAATTTAAAATACTGTCAATCTTACCAATATAAGCGTACTCCACCTTATTAAGAATAATTTTATTTTCATAAATTAATCGATCATTGAGAAATCCTTTTTTATACTCTAAATGCTTATCTGAAAAAGTAGTGAGGTATATTATGACATCTGATTGTCTATGTCTTAAAAGATATACTTCCTCTACTTTTACAATAGTATCATTTTCTGCTATATCATAAAAGTTTTCTTGGCAATTTGAAAAACGTTTATTGTTCGTTTCTTTGGTTGCATCTTCGCATATATTGTAAGTATAAATGTCAAATTCATCTAAATTATAAGTTTTCATTAAAACACCATCTTTGTCTAAGTTAAGTTGAGTGGTTTTATATAGTCCTGAACCGCAAGACGAAATAATTATTAATATAACGATGAATATTATGATTTTTTTCATTGTGGTAATATTATTTGATTGTACTCATACCTTCCTCCAAACATCCATCTATAACCTCTGTAGTAATCAGGATGATAAGGCACATTTGTGTTAAAATGTAAAAAGTCTTGTAAATCTATGCTGTTCCTGTTGTAAAGGGAGATGCTCCCACCAAATCCGTTTTTGAAATTAGAAATATTTAGTTTCCATCTTTGCTGATTGTACGAAAATTGATTTTCATCTTTATAATTAAGGAAGTCTATTTGTAACTTATCTGCTACATCAAAAGCATATTCTTGATAACCAGTATACTTATGATAGCTTAATTCAATTAAATTAATAGGATCATCATTATTACCGTGATAAGAAATTATTACACCTCCAGTATAATACCTATCTCTTTTATCTCCTACTATTTTTAAAATAGGACCGCCATCATTATAATAACTAATTTGGGCACGTCCTGCTATATTAAGATTAAAGAAACCAGTACGTTGAGATTCTTTATTTTGCACAAAAATCCAGTTTGCCCCATAACTTATAGATGACTTGTATGGGTTTTGTAATGGGTTTGCATTAAATTCAGAGAAATGATATAGAGGAACACTTCTTAGTGTAAAGTCAAAATCTCTTTTATCTAATTGTCCCGTGAGTTGAGCGCTGGTATAAAAGTGAGATTGAATTTTGTGCCATTTTTTACTTTGATCTGCTCCGACACTACCTTTGTTAAAAAATAAAATTCCTGTATGGATTGAAGGAAATATTCCTATTCTATCCGTATTGTATCCTACTCCACCTGTTAGACTAACTTTGAACGCTGGGCTAAATTTATGGCTAAACTCTATATTTACTTTAGTGCCTATACCAAATTGAAAATCAGAATCAGTACTATAAAAATCGTTTTGTGATATACAGTATAATGAATGGAAGAATATTAAAAATAAAATTAGATGTTTCATACTAGTTTGCTTCTATTTCAAATTTTTCTAGTATTTCGATAAATTTAGGATTGTTGGCATAATCAATAAAACTGTGAGAGTTAAGCCCTTTAAAGTCTGTCATTGACATTTTGGGATAACTCTCTTTTAATAAATTAAAGACCTCTACATTATACCCCAAATCTGTCGGATTAAATCTCGATGATAGCGCTTTTGCATATTTCTTTAAAATTTTATCGTCCTCATTTACAGATATGTGTAAGTTTTTTACTTGATGGCTAAAAGATCTAAACGATGTTAAATCTGATGTATAATATTCAGGTGTTCTAAAGTCTACTTGGCCTAATGCTGGTGCTAGCATTATTACATCTATCCTATTATTATTGTCAGCTAACTCAGGTTGATTATGAACTTTTACATTGTGAAATTCTAATGTTTCATCAGCAAATTTCTTTTTGTAAGGTGGATCACATAATCCGCTTAACAAAACTGATGCACCTCGACTATGAGATATTAGTATTACACTTTTGTTCGAGAATAAATTCAGTATTGGTCTGAGAGCTCTTTCTCCTGCCAGCTGACTGTAGCCAGTTGCATTAAACCATATATCAAAACTCTCTATTGGACCACCTGCAACTAATCCATCCCAGTAAAATTCAATCACCCCATCGTTTGATTGAAAATTTATTTTATCTTTTATCGTTTCAAAACCTAAATTCGCTTCATCTTCACTATTGTTATAACCGTGTATGAGAATGAAAATTCTATCGATTTTATTAAACTTCGCTGTAATTTCTCCAAGAGTTTCATTTCTGAACATATTCAAATCATCAGTTAAATTTTGTCTAAGAGCTAAGGTATTTAATGAATAAGCTCCTTTTCTTCCTGCAGCATTCTTAGGGTGTTTACCGTATTTATTTTGCCAATCATCTGGATAAAAATCACCATTTTGATCTACAAAAACTTTATATGAGTTTGCGCTTAAATTTTCATTTGGCGTTTGATTTTTTGGGATATTGTGAGTTACAGAACAAGAGGATATTATAAAACAAATCGTAACAAAATATATAAATTGACGCATATTGTATTTTTTTGGTTAGTTATAAACTTTAAAACTAGTTAATTATAATTAATTGAAACATACCCATTATCGGGTATATTTACTTATAAGCGCTTATTAGAATACTCTTGCTAAAACTACTAAAGTTGAACACTAATTACACTCCACACCCATTACCTCCACCCTCCTCCATCCAACGCTGTAAAGAGTGTTCCATTCACATTTTAAAATAGATTTAGGTAGAAAAACTTTTTTGAAGAAGATTCCTAGTATCGTGTGCTTTGTCCCTAAGCAAAGTGACATAACACAGAACATTATAATACATTTATCTAGCAAAAGGATGTATGCGTGCATTTTACATAATTACAGATATAACGCCTTTAGGATTATATCGTTTGTAATTATGTAAAAATCCTTTTGTGGACATCTTAGACTTTATAAAAACCATATGTAATTTTTTAATATTCTGTACATAGTACATAAATATTCCAAATACACGATTCTCAGGAATTACTTAAAACGAAATTTTTGAAGCTAGTATCTGTATTAGCGCTTTATCACCATAGGTATAAATAGTGTTCCATTAAAACTTTGCAAAAGAAACATATAGAATAAATATTTGATAAAAATTATTCTATATTGAAGCTTTTAAATATTCAAAATGAGAATAAAGAAAATCAATCTACCGCTAAAAGACACCTATGACCTTGGTGTAAATAAATTTAAATCTAACAGAATGAGCTCCGTTATAGCATTGGTAGGTAAAAATGGGTCTGGTAAAAGCAGATATCTAAAAATAATTGAGAATTGGATTAGAAACGCTAATACATTTAAAGTAACAAATTCTTGTTTCGAATATTTGCCTCAAGGTTTCGATAGAGCTGCAGAAAGTTTTATGAAATATGCCGAGTATCTTGAAGTTTTAGAAAAGGAGAAAAATATAAATTTTGAACAAAAGAAAGATCCAAAAAATGAGAGTATTCGTCAACAAAGGATAACAATTACTGAAGAAAAAAAAAGTTATAAAATACATACTGGTGAACAACAAAAAATCAGGCAATTTGATGGTTCAATTTCTAATACATTTAAAGATTATCTAAAAGTTATTGACCATGTGCAGTTGAGAGGTCTCCAAAATGCGATTGAAGGTAAAGATCATCTTTTTCAAGGTGCATTTGCAAATAGAAACCATAAAGCAGACGCTTTATCCATAATAAATCAAAACTCCCTAGCTTATATAGAAAGCATGCCTAAATTACTTGAGGATGCAAAGACTAATGCAGAGTTAAAAAAAACTAGTATAGATGGTAATGGACATTATATAAGATTCAAACAGCTAAAGGATTTAGTGTCCTTTTTTTTAGAAAAAGAACTGTCTTGGGAAAGTAAAGTTACTGGTTCAACCATAAAAGAAAATCAAAATGTTAAAGTATTTGATTCATTTTTAACTTTAAATGGATTAAAATTTAATTATGAATTACTTTCCGAAGGAGAAAAAGTACTTTTTACATATTCCCTTTTATTTTTTATTCAGAGTATAAATCAAAATCCAGGAATTAAGTTTTCAGAATGGATTATTATTATTGATGAACCTGAACTTAATCTCCATCCAAAGGCTCAAATAAGATTAATTGAAAAATTAAATGAGTTTGTTAAAGAAAAAGGTCAGTTAATTATTGCTACTCATTCAATGCCTATTATAGCATCTTTGGATTACACATCAATATATCTTGTAGATGATAATCAATTATTTTCTCCAAAATCAAATGTTCCATTTAAAGCATTAAATGCTATAATGGGAATTGATGAATATTACCATAGAATGCTTGAATTTTTAAAATCTCCTTCTTTATGGTCCATGACTAATTTTATGATTGAATGTTTTACTAAACCTGAAGTTATTGAGTTTTCTAATAATTCAGACCCACAAATTCAGCTTTTTAAAAACCATACCTCAAATAAGAAAAACCTTAACATTTTAGATTTTGGTTGTGGTGAAGGTCGTCTGTTAACATCGCTTAAAGAAGATACTGATACTTGGAATAGAATAAAGTTGTATGATACTTTTGATATTGATAAAAAAGCTGAACAAAAATTAAAAGAAAAAGGAGCTCATAATTTTTACTCATCTATAAAAGACCTTCCAAAAAATAAATATCATTTAATTGTACTAATTAATGTGCTACATGAAATACCAATAGATGAATGGGAAAACACATTGAACTCTTTAAAAAAATGTCTTTTGAAAACTGGTCAATTAATTTTTATTGAGGATTCAAAGATGCCTGTTGGAGAGTTACCAAATGATGAAGGTTTTATTCTTTTAGGGAAAGAAGAATTTAAATTTTTATTTGGAAAAAATAATGTTAATTTTTCAAGTAGTGAGTTGGCAAAAGATAAAGACAGAATGATATGTGCTATCGTTTCAAAATCTAATTTTTTAGATAATATCACCAATGAATTAATTATAGGAACATTAGAGCTTTTAAAGGATAACTCCTTCAAAGAATTAGAATATTTAAGAAGCCGTTCAAATGAAGAACAACATAAAAATCACATTTCATTTGGTAGAATATTTGGTTTAAAATCTAATTTGTACATAAATAGTCAATTAGCAATAAATAAATTAAATCAAAAAAAATAATCTATTCCACACACATTATGCTTCCCTTCTACGTGGTCGCATAAAAAGTGTTTACTCGCCATTCCTATTTGTGAAAATTGAGCTCGTGAACCGCAAGCGGTTTCATTAACATTGCAGAACAAACTTTTGAGAATAAATTTTTTAAAGAAACTATAGTAACAACTTTCGCTTTTAATCTAAGCAAAGTGACCCCGAAGAAAATCGGGGCAGGCGCCACGCAGCACCTTATACAACACTTTTATTTCATGAATTTTATTGCCTTTTAGATATTCTCGAAATTTCAATATCCTGTATCATTGTCAGGTATAGGTACTAGTTTTTTAGAAAACACTATGTTATCATACGCTTTTCCATTGACAATGAAATTTAGATTTCCAACATTTTTAAACTCATTCTTTTCGTAGAATCTAATCGCCCTCATATTTTTTATATACACAGAAAGCCATAGGGCGTCTTGTTGTAATGCTTTGGCCTGCGTTTCAACATAGGTTAATAGTTGCTTTCCAATTTTTAGCGGTATGAAATCTTGTAAGATGAAGATTCTTTCTAACCTACAACTATGTTGAGAAGCCACATGTGCTTGTGTTTCGTTTGTAATGATTTTTGTATAGCCAGCCGGAAAATCATCTACATATAAAATATAGAAATGATTGTTAGGATTGTTTATATGCTGTGTCGTTGTAGCTACTGAAAAATTTTCTTCGAGGTAGTTTGACAGTTGATTTTTGTCTTCAATATAAGGCCCATGAGACTCTGCCCAGGTTTGTCTTCCTAAAAGCGCTAACACCTCTATATCTTCTTTGTTTGCTTTTTTTATGTTAATCATTGCTCTTTTTTTTAATTCGTAAACGTCTTATGTGGTAGCCATGCAGTACTACAGCAATAGTACAACCTATAATGATTGGATTTGCGCCTATTAACGCCCCGTATACAATATAAATGGCATTTGCAATGAGTGAAATGAATCTTAATTTATATTCTCCTTTTGTGGACATGGAATATAAATTAATGATCAAACCTGCGTACCCAATACTGTCTATTACTAATGAATTCATATGCTGTTTTTTTGTTCTGAAATTTCCGAAGCTATTCGTATTAAATATATACTATACATTTTATAGTTACAATACTAAGTATATTATTATATATTTGCAATAACGGTCATAAATGATAGTATCAAAAATTTAGAAATATGCATAAATTCAATGGAAAAGAATATCCCTGTCGCTCAACTTTAGCAATGGGAATTATTGGTGGGAAATGGAAAACGGCTATTCTATATAATATAAAGGCTAAGACGCTACGTTATAATGAGCTAAGAAAACAAATGCCAACCATAACCGAGCGCACCTTAAGTTTGCAGTTAAAGACCTTAGAACAAGATGGCATTATAAAACGAAAAGTATACACCTCAAAACCACCCCTTAAAGTAGCATACTCCTTAACTAAATTTGGTAAAAGCTTAATACCCTTGTTAGATGCTATTGTAGCTTGGGCAAATTATGCCATGGAGCATAATGCAAATACAAAAAAGTGATTTGGTTACTATTTTTATAAGTAAATATCAAGGTTGCCAAGGCTCTAGAATTTGAGAAATAAAAGATCAATTATATAAATACTTATCCTACGCTAGGATCGAGATTCACACCAATTTCAGAATGTTACTAAAACAGCGACACCTTATTTTTCTGAATTTAAAAGCTCACTTATAACGTTGATATTATTTGGCAATCTCCCTACGTGTTGTAGTTTTAATGCGGCAAGCTTTAATGCAATTTCTAGACAAGACTGAAGTGATTTATTATTGATATATGAAAACAAAAAACCGCTCCAAAATGCATCTCCTGCACCTGTAGTATCCATCACTTCATTTATTTCTTCTGCGGGTAACTCAAGAGTACTTTCTCCTTTTTGAGACAATTTTACACCATTAGCGCCCAAGGTTAGGCATACAATATGAGCTCCATGTGTATGGAAATAGTTGAAAATTTCGGTGTGGGATATTTTTTTATCGAAATACCGTTCCATATCATCTTCACTAATTTTTATTAAAGGATTAAAGCTGCAATAGGTCTCAATAGTCTGTCTAGCCTCTTCCCTATTGCTCCAAACTTTTGATGAATAATTTATGTCAATACTTAAGGTACAACCCATGGCAAAAGCTTCTTTTGCTTTTTCTAAAATAGTAGTTCTAGCAGGATTTTTACTCAGCGCAAAACAAGTGGTATGCAAGATTTTTACACCCTTTAATATTTCCGAAGGAAATTGTGCTGCAATAATATAACTATCTGCAGCTCTATAAGGTATAAAATCTGGTGTGTTGGTAGCTCTAGAAACAAATATGGTACTTGTAGGTACTTGCGCTTCTCTGCGCACATAGGTACTATCTATATTAATTTCGTTAACCCTATGTAGAATGTAATCTCCAAAACCATCGTTGCCAATAGTAGCAATGAGTCTTGGGTGTAAACCTAAACGTGCTAAATTCATGGCAACATTGGTCACCGATCCACCAATGTATCTATGATAGTCTCGTGTATTACTAATTGAGGTGTTTTTTTCGTGGCCAATAAAATCCACCAATGCTTCCCCTACACAAATAATTTCGTATGTCATAGCGTATTATATTAATAGCTTTTTGCCTTTACTAGTTTGGGTTGCTAATATCTGTCCCGCTGCACTCCAAGCACAGTACTTTACACCCGTAGGTGTTCCGTTTTTAGTGTTGAAATTTTCATAAAAGGCATAATCTTCTGTTGTATTCAACATTTCTATGTTTGCAATAATTTCTTCCAGGGCTTTTGGTTTTTCTTCTGAAATAGCCATACCATAAAACCCGTTTACCATTTGCCATGTTCCTCCATTATGAAATTCGTAGGGAACATTTCTGAATTCATATTTACAATTGTGTTCTAATAATTTCCAATTTTCATCGTTCGGAAAAATGGGGTCCCAAAATGCGGGCACTAATTGTAATTTTAAAGATTTCCTTAGCTCTTCTGCATACAGTATTTGCTCTTCTTTAAAAGCTGTATCACCCAATTGTAAAAGCAAGGCTATTGCATTACCAAAAGCATCAAACATAGTTTGATAGCCAGATGGGTTAATAGATGCCATCCAGTAAGGTTTGTTTTGTAGTGTTTTGTATGCTTTTGGGTGATACGGATGTAAATTAAATCCTGTGGTATAATTTTGTTCTATAGTAGTTGTAACGGCTACAATTTTTTCTGAAATAGCAGTAGATGATGCTATCTTTTGATAACAGCGTAAGGCCCATAAACGAAGCACTTGATCATAAAAAATATGCCCTTCTGTAATATACTCATCTGCCCAATTTCCAGATCTTGGTATATAGATAAGATGATTATTGTTAAATTCCCATGCTTGTAAGAGTTGAAATCCTTTTTCAATCTTGCTTTTCATTGTTGAAAAAAATGTGGTATCATTGGTGCTCCATGTGTAATTACAGGCGCCAATTATAAACCAAGATATGGTATCTACCCTACCGGCAAGGCCACCAAAACTAACTTCTGTGTCTTCAGTATCTTTAAAATATACATTAGATGGTATATGTCCTAATTCGTGTTGATGATCTGCAAGTGTTGTAAGCGTATTTTTGAAAACGCTTATTAATTCTTCGTCACCATCTAACAAAGCTGCTAGCCCGCAAATAACGCCATCTCGGGCCCAAATACGTTTGTAATTTGACACCATTTCTGCGCTTGCCAAAAACCCGTTATCGGTACTTGCCGTATGCAATAATTGTATTGCTTTACTGTAGATGATAGAATTCATTTAGTTGGGTGCTACGTGTTTTTTATTCACTTTTATTAACAGGGTACATAAAGCAGCAATTACTAACAAAGCTCCTGCAAACGTAACGGCATTTCTTGGATCGTTATCTAAAAAGGTTCTGAGTACAAAACCAAAAGTTAGGTTCTGAAAAATCATAGGAATAACAATCATCATATTAATGATACCCATATACACTCCATAGCGTTCTTTTGGAATATCTGCCACTACCATTAAATAAGGTATGCCCATCATACTAGCCCAACCAATACCAAAACCTGAAATTGCAAAAAACAACAAGCCTTTGCTTTCTATCTGCGGAAATGTTAAAAATCCAATTGCTGCTATTAACAAACACACAAAATGAACAGATTTAGCACTATATTTTTTGGCAAAACCTACCAAAATAAATGCTACTAAAAATGTAACAATATTGTACCAACCATTTACAAGACCTGTCCAGCTCACTGCTTGCTCATATACTTCAGGATTGCTAGCTGGAGTTACATTATATACAGATAGTGCAACACTTTTTGAAGAATATTGCCAATAGCAAAACAATGCATACCATTGAAACAAATACACTAATGCCAATTGCCACATTGCCTTTGGCATATCACCAATGGCTTTAAAAATTTCAATTAAAGGCTCAAAGGCTCCTTTCTTTTCAGCTCTAAGTTTAGCAAGTTCTTCTTCTGTTGGCGGAATTTCATTCGTGGTCTTCATACTCCACAAAATGGAACCTATAGAACAAACAGCTCCTAGAAAAAAGGAAGCATAAATCCATGTGGGTAATGATCCTGTAGTACCTATAAAAATTAAAGGAAAGATGAATAAAGATACATTTGCAAGAGTTTGTCCAAATCCAGTAAAAAAACTTTGCATTTGAAAGCCCATGGGTTGTTGCTCATCATCTAATTTATCGGCTATAAAAGCACGATAGGGTTCCATTGCTGTATTATTACCAGCATCTAAAATCCATAATAATCCAGCTGCCATCCAAATAGAGCTACTAAATGGAAATGCAAAAAGTGCCAAACTACATAAGATAGCACCTATTAGAAAATAGGGTTTCCTTCTCCCCCACTTTGGGCTCCACGTTTTATCACTTAAAGCACCAACGATGGGTTGCACCAAAAGACCAGTAATGGGCCCAGCAAGATGTAGCAAAGGTATTTGATCTGCACTTGCCCCTAAGAAATCATAAATAGGAGTTACTGCACTTTGTTGTAAACCAAAACTATATTGAATTCCAAAGAATCCAACATTCATATTTAAAATTTGCCAAAAGCTAAGTTTAGGTTTTTTCAGCATCATTTAGTTTTTTTGGATTAATAGCCTTAAGAAAACATCAAATTCTTTGTTATTCATAAAAACTTGACCAGCCTTGTCAACAACAGGTAACGAAACATTTGCAACTGGAAGGCCATTTTGCCTCATTTTAAAAAGCATTTCCTGCAATTTTGTTTCATCTTGGTCTATATCAAAGTATAAAAATTTGAGATCATGTTCTTGTAAATATGCCTTAGTTTCTAGACAATAATGACAGGTATCACTCCCATAAATAATAAGGCTAGTAGCGTTTAATTTTGGTTCTTTTTCATCCAGGGTCTGCCCTATAGAAACACTAGTAACAAAAAGAAATAGAACAATTATATAACGCATATAAAATATTTAAATAAAAAAAGCCAATGTAATTTGATATTAGCATTGGCTTTTTAACATTAACACTAAATAGTATGGCTAATACTTGTATTAGAATTTATAAGCAACGCCCATTGAAATAGATCTTCCTGGAACTGGACGAACACGTAAATAATTTACTTGTCCTTCGGTTATACTTCCTTCTTCAGATTCTGTAATCCCTAAACTATCAAATAAGTTGTTTGCAGAAAGGTTAGCAGAAAGATTGTTTGTTACTTCAAAATTGATAAAACTATTTACAATGGCAAATCCTGGTAAAACTAATTCATTAGAATCTTGTGCAAATGCTTTACTTTGACCAATTACACTAAGTCCAACACTGTGCTGATTATTAGCCCCAAAGCTATACGAAGGAACAAGGCTATAAATAAAATCTGGTTGTCTTCTTGGTGTATTTCCTTCATTATCTCCAGAATCTATTTCTGCATTTGTATACGTCAATGTACCACGAACATCTAGATTATTATAACGGTAACTACCTTCTAATTCTACACCAATAGACTTATAATCATTTTCAATTAGCTGTTGTGTAGTTGCTTCGAAACCACCTTCTTCAATGGTTTTAGCATAGAATACTGTTGCATAAACAGAAGCATTTTTAAATCCGCCTTTATATCCTAATTCTGCTTGATTTATAAAGTCTAATGCATTTATTTGATCTCCATCTAAGTAGTTTACATCTGAGAAAAGTATACGATCAGCCTTAGCAGATCCACCTCTACTATATCGTGCAAACACGGCCTGATTATCTTTAAGCAAATAATTAGCACCAAGAGAGTAAGAAACATAATCGTAATCATAGTTTACGATAGTTGGATTTGCATGATCTATAGATTGAACCGTTTGTTCAGCCAATGAAATTTCGCCATCATTATTTACATCTACTTGTGAGGTAACTGGACCTGCAAAAGAGCCATCTACAGTACCAAAATCAACTCGAATACTTCCATCGAAATTTAATTTTTCTGTTGCTTGATAACCTACAGCCAGAAAAGGGGCAGATGTATTGTATTGTGTATCATAGCTTCTTTGACAACAATTACCAAAGAAAGCAGCTCCGTATCCAAATAATCCATTATTTGTTAGTCTATTTCCGTCTGCATCATTTGCATTAATTAATCTAGCATTATCACCATTAGCCTCTAAAAGATATGAGTTCCATAACCATGACATTGACACATTTTGAAATGCTTTAAAGTATCCAAGGGTAACATTTACGTTATCAAACTTCTTAGTGATACGTAAGTCATTCATAAAATTATTAAAGTTATTTAATTGTGTGTCAAATAATACAACAGGTACTACTAAAGAACTACTTGGTACTGCCCCACCACCTTGGTAGGCAAGAGAAGAAAAACCATTACCTGTTGCAAAGTCACCAGCCAAGAAATCTCCAGCAGTTTGAACACTCGCCGGAAAAGGAGAGTTAAATCCCCCTCTATTCATAGAAAACCGACCATTATTTTTTATTCTCCATCCATCTATTAATTCAAAAGAAGCTTCTAAACCTAGAGATATATTTTCTGGGTTCATTCCATCAGTTATATTAGATCTTCTACGTTCACCATTTTCTCCTAGTCCTACGTTTTGAGTTAAAAAAGGCGTGTGTAATGTTTGATTATTAGCGTCAAAATTAGGGATATCCTCAAAGTTTGGGTCTGCGTTTGTTCCTGTTACCTGTATTGGGTTAGGTAGGTATGCAATTGCTCTATCATTTAAATATTTGGTATATACCCTAACGTACCCTTTTTCAAATTCTTTGGTTATATTAAATTTAAACTGTCCACCATTATTTGCAGTATAACCTGCATCACGAATGCCTTCCCCTATACGGTAAAAACCACCCATATGGAAATATAAATCATCTCCAATAGGTGCACCATATTCAAAATCTGTTCTAAAATTTCCGTAGTCTAAACCAAAATTGGTAGCTACAGATCCTCCTTCTCTTTTTCCAGTTTTGCTAATTAAATTGATAATTGCACCAGGTGAGTTTGAAGATAATGTAGAGGCAGAACCACCACGAATGGCTTCTATTCTTGAAATATTAGCATCGTATCTTGTAAAAATATCGGCTGTAGCAAATGCAATATCACCAAATAATAATACGGGTAATCCATCTTCTTGTAGTTGAACATATTTAGAACCACCAGAAGAAACTGGAACTCCACGTACTGCTATATTGGCGTTACCTTCTCCTTCTCCCCCTGAAGATTCAGATCTAATACCAGGAATTGTTCTGAAAATTTCAGCAGTTGTTCTTGGTGCTGATTCTACAATGTCATTTGGTTTTAGTGATGTGATTGAAACACTTGACTCAATACGTGATTGAGGGTTGGTAACTCCAGTAATTATAACAGTATCCAACGATTCTGCATCATCGTTTAGTGTAAATGTAAGACTAACATCGCTTCCACTTATAGTTACTGTCTCTTTAGCATTAGTAAAGCCTATGTATGAAGCTGAAACAACATAACTGCCGTCTTCTACATTTGAAATAGTAAAATTACCATCAAAATCGGTAATTGCACCTTTATTTGATTGTTCTATAATTACGTTAACACCACTTACTGGAATTCCAGATTGGTCTGTTACCGTACCTGTTATAGTAGATTGTGCATTCATCAAATTCACAACCAAAAACATAAGGATTGTGAGGTAAAATATATTATTCTTTGAATTTTTCATTTGAATTGGTTTTACAAATTATCGAATTAATAATAATTCAAATGTAAATTCAAGAATTATTAAAAAATAAGATTTAATTAACGAAATCGTTTTCGTAAACACCGAAAACGATTTCGTTAATTTTTGTATTTTTGGAAAAACGACAGTATTATGAAACAAGTTACATTGCAAGAAATTGCAGAGACACTAGGAATATCTGTTTCTACAGCTTCAAAAGCTTTAAAAGATTATCCAGATGTTAGTTCAAAAACAAAAGCTTTAGTAAAAGAACTTGCTGCTACTTTAAATTATAGGCCTAATTCTTTTGCAGTAAATTTGAGAACAAAACAATCAAAGACGATAGGCCTAATTATACCTGAACTTGTACACCATTTTTTTTCTAGTGTTATCAAAGGAATTATTCACGAAGCAGAAAAAAAGGGATATTTAGTGATTATTTTACAATCTAATGAGTCTCATGAACTTGAAAAAAGGCAATTAGATTTGTTATTAAGGAAACGAGTAGATGGTATTTTAATATCACTTGCAAATGACACGGCTACTTTTAAACACATAAAGGCAGTTCTGGAACAAAATACTCCTTTAGTTATGTTCGATAAAATTGCTAAAGTGGTTCCCTGTTCTAAAATAATTATTAATGATAGAAAAGCAGCTTATATGGCCACTAAACATTTAATTGACACAGGGTGTAAACGTATTGCACATTTTAGAGGACCTCTATTGCCTCAAAATTCTATTGATCGATTTCTTGGGTATAAAAAGGCTATAGAAGATAACAATTTAGTGTATGATCCATCTTTAGTGTATATATGTGAAGAAATGACTTTTGAAGAAGGCAAAAAATATGCACAACAATTAATAAAGGATCATACCGATGTTGATGGTGTTTTTATCAATACAGATTTAGTTGCTATTGGTGCTATTACTGAATTCAAAGAACTAGGGTTGCATATTCCCAATGATATTGCTGTTGTAGGTTTTAGTAATTGGTTTATGTCTTCAGCTATAACGCCTTCTTTGACTACCATAAACCAACCTGGTTATAAAATGGGTGTGAAAGCTTTTAAAAGATTGTTTAAAGAACTTAAGAATAAAAGTAAAAACAAAAACATAACTCCTAAAATTATTGAGCTTGAAACAGAACTAATTATAAGAAATTCTACACGAAACTTAAATCAAATAATACTTCCAATTCAAAACATTTAAAATCTATAAACTAATCCTACTCAACACCCATTACCTTCACCCTGTTCCATCCAATGCTGTAAAGAGTGTTCTATTCACATTTTAAAAATAGCCTTTTGGTAATAAAAACTTTTGAGGATAACCACAACTGATATTCACTTTGTTTCAAAACAAAATGGCCTTGATTAAACAACTAACCCCATCATCCAACCCTCTCATCCAAACTACCCGCAAAATCTTCAATCGCTCTCCAATACTCTTGAATACCCTTATCAGCACTTGTTTTTACTATCACATCTAACAATAACTGCATGGCTTCTGCATGCTGGTTCAAGTGGTATAAAGTCATGGCTTTAAATACCTTGTATTCGTTATTGGAGGGAAATTCTTTGAGTGCTTTGTCTAAAAGGGTTATGGATTTTTCATATTCGCCAATACATCTGTATGTGTTGCCTAAGCCCAGATAACAGCCTTTTATATCTTCTCTGTTTACCCCTAATTCTAGTGCTTTTTCATATTTAGAACTCGCTTCCACTTCTCTTTCCATAGCATCGCAAAGCCAGGCATAGTGATAGTAGACTTGCCCATTATTTGGGTCCTCAGAAAGTAGTTCTTTCAATAAAATTTCAGCATCAGCATAGTTTTTTTGACTTCGTAATGCGATGGCTTTTTTTAATTTTTCTGTCATATTTTTTGATTTCTAATTGCCGCTATAGATAGCTCATCAAATAGTATCTTTTAACCCCCAGGGTTGATTACTTGATATAGCATCTCTGTACGATCTCGACCAAGGATATTAATAATTTGTAACTTAATAAATTGTTGAAACAGTCCATATGTCAGAATAGCGGGATTTGTAGGAACAATTCGTGTTCTGAATCTACGATTATAATTTTCAATGTCTTCATGACTAATTGCATATATATTGTACAAGCTACAGTCATCAAGTTCTATTTCTACGTCATCACCATGAGAGAGGGTGTCATCTAAATAACGGGGTAATCCACCTTGCCTCCACACACAGATTGTTAGGGTATGTTCGTAAAATAGTCCAGAACCTCTTGTCCAATTTGTGATATGTACTTTAGAAGCCTGTAAAATATTAATTTCTGGTATGAGTAATGGGTGCTCCACTGGATTTGCTCCATCAAAATCGTATGCTCGTACTATTAAATTAGCTTGCTCTCTTAGTGTTATTGTGGTTGAGTCAGTTTGTCGCGAGCAAGAATACGACGAAGAAGGAAACGAATCTAGTAAGCTTCCATTATTAAATAATTCTATCCTAGAATACCTGCTTACTTCCCAACTAAGGGTAACCGTATTATCCACACAAGGCACTATTTGTGTTATAGACGCGCCAAAGTCATATATAATGGGTGGTACTACTTGTACTCTAAGTGGTGTTTCAAAAGCTGCGCTTTCAAGTCCATTACTCACGACTGAAATATCCCACAAACCGGGTGTAAGATCGCTAATTTCTGCTTCAATTTGAGCATGGTGTCCCCTATTGGCAGGGTCTAAAAAAGTGATTGCAAGATTCGTAAAAGTTTGCAAGAGACTGCCATTTTTAGCAATAATTCTATTGCCCTCTAAAAGTGGGTCAAAACAATTTCCTGTAACGACCATTGGTGTTCTAGTACATGAATTGGAAATAAGTGTTCCAAGATTAGTAATAACAGGAACATCAAAGACTATAAGCGTAAGATCATCATCTCTATGATCTGGTGCAGTTGCGGTAAGTATTGTTTCTGCGCAAAGATCCAATGCATTCATGGTATGCAGGAGTCGTGTCTCGCCTTCTGGGATTATAATAGGCGAAGCGGGAAGCTCGAAAGCACCTTCTACATTGGTCATAAAAGTAATGGGAACACCTCCTGCTGGAGCGGGACAAGAAATACGTAGTTGAATAGCTAGCGATGTATTGGCTCTCACCCTTGATTCACTTTCTAAATGAATAGCCTTATACACCAATAAGTCAATATCTCGAGTAATGGTACCACAAAGATTAGTCACTTCAAAGGTAAAAACGGTGTCTTCTTGTAAGGTTGTAAATATTAATGACCGATCAATCGTTCTTGGCCCACCATCACCACTATCCCATACAATAGTGCCGTCAGATTTTTTAATGATCGCTCGTCCTACTTCATGTGCGATATAATTGAGTTGAATTTGCGTGCAAGCTTCCATTTCATAACGACCGCCTTCAATAACTCTCATGGTACTGCCCTCTGGCGTAAATAATTCAATTTCTGGAGCTGCTACAATTTCAAAAGAATAATCTGTTCCCGCTTCATCTAATTTACACGAAAATGGAAAACCTACACATTCTGAAATCATTGGATTTACGCATAGTTCAATTGCGTCTCCAATGGCATCGTCGGGAAGCGTAAATACTATATGCGTATCGTCCCATTCTTCAGTGTCAATTGCTAACGATCTAATAGAGAGCTCTCCTAAGGTTCCTAGATGTTCTCCTTGAATTTCAATTTGATCACCTGCACAACCTCTTCTGCTCACTCCTGGCCTAGTTAGATTTACTATATCATCGATACGAATGCGTGGTAGTGTTTCTAGTTTCCTAAAACAGATGCTAGATCTGTATGTTTGTGACCAACGTTCTGCTTGACAAATATTAAAACTTGGCCTAGGTCTCAATGGCAAATAAGATCCTAAAGCAATAGTTTGTGTTGATGGATTGTCTAATGGCTGGCCTTGGGCATTTGGATTAAAAATGTTTGTTACAGACATATTTCCTGCTGAAATATTAAGTGCAGGTAAACCTAGTGCCGCGCGACGAAAATAGTTCGTAGTTGAAGTTGTATTTTTTTTAAATCGAATCGCTGCTTTATAAAGAAGCTCAATAGGTGCAAATGCAGCAATTACTGTCTCTACCGCTTTTAGATAATTTTCTGTTATGGATGCATCAATCTTTGGGTTATATACTCGCAATCGCTCAATACCAAAAAATAAATCTATAAATGGAGGAATTGAAAAGAAACAAAAATTAGGTCCTAGGTTAAGATTTGGGTGCGGAATGAATGAAGAAGAAAAACTACCCGACAATAATTGTACATCTTTACCAGCGCTGGAATACCCAAAAGAAATACTTTGAAGCATCGTATTAAGTTGCAATAACATGCTATCACCCGCTTTATAATTTCCTCTATTAAAATGAAAAGCATCGCTGGTTAGGTTATTTAAACTATTGGCCAAGTTTCTATAGGCTTCTATTTTGCATTTAATATTCGTACAATGATCTTCCTCGATAGTAGTATCTATAGCTTTTAAAATTAGATCCCATTTATCTTGGGATACAAAAGGTTGCTTACTTCTTCTGTTTAAGAAGGTATACACCAAATCGTTGCGTTTATCTTGACCAAAACCACTAATACTCTCTAATTCTGAAAGAGATTTAAACTTCTTTGCTTTTAGTTTTTTTCTTTTTTCAAGAATTCTTTTTGCAACCGTTTTTCCAATCGTGTAGCCTTTTCCAGGAGCACCACTTTTTGGATCGTCAAGAATTAAATTTGATAATACATCGGTACTTTTTATATGGTTTAAAAAATTGAGAATTTTTTTTTCGGTAACTATATCAATAGTAGTATACGCTAGCTTTTCCATAAGGTCTAATTTTAGATGCAACAAAAGTTTAAGTTTATCTTCTTTTTAAATTTTCATAAAACTAAAAGTTTCCAAAATTAAACTTATAGGGCTTTAACCCCTTTTTAATGAGGTATTTAGCTGTTTTTTTTAGACCGTGATTTAAATAAATAATTGTTCCTATAATATTTCAGCATTTATTCAAATGCTACAATTTGATTATATAATTACAGAAGTTCTATACTCTTAACACGCTTTAATCTGTTTCATTTAGAGTACACCTACATCCTTATAGTTGTTTAGAAAACACAATATTATCGTAGGCCTTTCCATTGACGATGAAATTTAGCGCTCCTACGTTTTTAAATGCATTCTTTTCGTAGAATCTAATCGCTCTGGTATTTTTTATATACACAGAAAGCCATAGGCTATCTTGTTGTAATGCTTTGGCCTGCGCTTCTACATAGGTCAGTAGTTGCTTTCCAATTTTTAGTGGAATAAAATCATGTAAGATGAAGATTCTTTCTAACCTACAACTATGTTGAGAAGTCACATGCTCTTGTGTTTCGTTAGCTATGATTTTTGCATAGCCCGCTGGAAAATCATCAACATACAATATATAAAAATGATTGTTCGGATTGTTTATATGCTGTGTCGTTGTAGCCACTGAAAAATTTTCTTCAAGGTAGTTTGACAGTTGATTTTTGTCTTCGATATAAGGCCCATGAGACTCTGCCCAGGTCTGTCTTCCTAGAAGTGCTAAGACTTCTATGTCTGCTTTGCTTGCTTTTTTTATATTAATCATTGCTCTTTTTGTTAATTCGTAATCGTCTTATGTGGTAACCATGCAGTATCACCGCAATAGTACAGCCAATAATGATTGGATTTGCGCCAATTAATGCACCGTATAGAATGTAAATGGCATTCGCAATGAGTGAGATGAAACGTAGTTTATACTCGCCTTTGGTAGACATTGAATATAAATTGATGATCAAACCTGCGTAGCCAATACCGTCTATTAAAATGGAGTTCATATGCTGTGTTTTTGTTCTGAAATTTCCGAAGCTATTCGTATTAAAAATAATACTATACTTTTTATAGCTACAATACTAAGTATATTATTATACCTTTGCAATAACGGTCAAAAATGATAGTATCCTAAAACTAGTAGTATGCATAAATTCAATGGAAAAGAATATCCCTGTCGCTCTACCCTAGCGATGGGCCTTATTGGTGGGAAATGGAAAACGGCTATCCTATATAATCTAAAGGCTAAGACGCTGCGTTATAATGAGCTAAGAAAACAAATGCCTACGATTACCGAGCGCACCTTGAGTTTGCAGTTAAAGACCTTAGAACATGATGGCATCATAAAACGAAAAGTATACACCTCAAAACCACCTCTTAAAGTAGAATACTCTCTAACTGACTTTGGTGAAACCCTAATCCCATTATTAGATGCTATAGTAGATTGGGCAAATTATGCCATTGAGAGTGATAAAAAGTAAAAATTAGCAATACCATCCTTCTTACATACAATTAGGCTTCCCTTCTATGCTCTTTCATTTATTTGTTTCGACGCACTTTGTCTTATTCCCAAGTCGATGCTAAACTTCTACTATAAAACACATCAAAATCACGTATAAATACCTGTATATTAAAAAGTTATCATGATTGTAGCAAGTAGTTGTGCTTTATATTTGAGGCAACTAAAACTAACACCATGAAAAACTCACAAAAAGTACCTACGATTACATTTCAAATATTTAAAAATAAATATGCCTTGTTGCTTTTTACCATACTCATTACAACAGTGATGTTTGGGCAACAACAATGGACAAACCTCGACCCAACTAATATTGCCCAATTAAAACCAGCAAAACAAAGCAGTACCTATCAAGGACATCACGCTAATAGAGCTGTTGATGGTTTCTACCCGGGTAGCTCTAGTACTACTACAATGACACATACACACAAAACCGATAGCCCTTGGTGGGAAGTAAACTTATTGGCTGAATATGATATTTCAGCTATTACTATTGTGAATAGAGCTGATTGTTGCCCTGAGCGACTTCATAATTTTACCATTAGGGTTTCAAAGGAGCCCTTTGTTGGAAATAATGGCGGTGAAATATACAATACAGATGCAACTACATTTACGGGTAGTAAAACGTTTAATGGAACTAAAAAAGGGCAATATGTTCGCATACATCTTAATGGTGTTGGTATTTTAAGTCTTTCAGAAGTACTCATAAATGGTACTTTAGTAAAACCAATTACACCGAATAAAGATGATAATTTAGCGTTGGGTAAAAGAACAAGGCAATCTAGTACCAATGCCTATGCTTTTTCTAATACAGCCAATGATGGCGATAAAGACGGAAATTATAATAACGGATCTGTATCACACACCTACACTGCCAATAAAGCGTATTGGGAAGTTGATTTAGGAAAAAAATATTTAATAAATGATGTTGTTATACATAATAGAACTGATTGTTGTATAGATAGGTTAGGTAAATTTAGCATATGGGTTACAGATACCCCTAAAGATCAAATTACGAGAAGGATTATTCCTTTTGCTGTAGAAGAAAAAACCTTTACAGCGGAGAATTCTTTTAGGTCGTACACTGCAAAAAAAGTGGGACGTTTTGTACGAGTTGAAACCAACGGCAATGGATTATTGCATATGGCAGAAGTAGAAGTCTTTGGTACTGAAGTTGGTGAACTTGAAAAAGACGAAGCCTACACCGATGTCATGTATCAGGTTAGTATTTTCAGAAATGTGAGTCCAAATGATGCAGCTATTAAATCTATTATTACAGAAAACATTTCTGAAGGAATGGATTTTAATAGAACCGTGAGCAATCAAGATAAAAAGCATTGGTCATTATCTACTACGTCTAAAGTTTCGGTGAGTTATCTTATTGCATCGGCAGAAGTTTCTGTTTCTGCAGGCGGTGGTGGTGAAACTACAAATACAGAAGAAACATCACAAAGAAATAATGTGGTCGAATCTAAATCAGAAACTACCGAAATTTCACAAAAAGTCCCTGGGGGTTGTACGCGTTATGAATTCCGAAAATTTATGATTAATCAAGCCCCTTATAAGTACAAGTTTAGAGGCGAAACCTATTCTTGGTTTAAGGTAAATGAAAATGCTACACCTGTTGGAGATGTTACCGTTATGGTATTTCCTAATAATGAACAGCCAGATTTAAAAATATCTGACGGAAATTGGGTACAACCTTCTAACTATTTAAAAGCGTTAGAAAATCATCCAAGTTATGTGCAGCAAGAATAAATAAGCGTATAAGTAAATAGTATAATGGGTCAGTAGTTAGGTAATTGCTGACCCATTATATAAAAAAATAAATACTGATATGCTTTTCAGTTTGAAAATCAAGGAGTTGTGTGTGTGTGTGTTCTCACCATGTGAAAAATTATATTTTCTCAAGCGTTGATAGTTCAATTATGCGGATTTTCTTTTTTATTGGATTTCCTTTATAACTAATAGCCACTGCCCCTTTAGATGCTATCTCTAGAGAATTAGTTGCATAAATTTTTAGTTCCCCCATTCCAGAACTAATAACACTTAGATTAGTAGCTTCTAATTGTAAAGCATTCATCGAACTAGCATCTAATTTTTCAATGACTACATTTTCACTAGTACCTGACAATGTTATATCACTGAATGATGAAATTGCGCATGTAAATGATGTTGTATTTATATCTAGTCTTCCTTTTGCAGCTCCTTTACATATGAAATTTAATGTGTTAGTGTTTATCGTTTCTGTGGCATCTATGTGTATAAAACCATCTAAGCTAAGCTCATTTAAATCTTTTACTGTGATGTGTAGTGTAATTTCTTCTAAATCTACTGAAACATTTAAACCTGTCTCAAAGCTAATTTTTAAAGTGTTATTCTTCTCGTGAGTCCTAATATATTTGAACATCTCTTTTTTACTTTCAATACGCAAGGTTTCTTTGTTACCTTGCGAAAGTAGCACCTTAAAAGGACCATCAATTTCTAGATTCTCAAAAGGTGCTACTACTACCTCTTTTAGAATTGTTTTTTTAGTGCTTGCTGTTACACACAGGCTATTGAATAAAAGTATTGTTAGTGTTAGAATTAGTGTTAGAATTGTTTTCATAGTGATTTTATTTTATTGATTATTAAATTATTATTTTATTTTTTCTATTCATTTAGAGGTGTTATATCCATAATCTAACCGCAAACCAATCCATAGAAACACAGTAAATGCAAATAAAAATGTTAGCGAAGGCAACTAATGACCAGAACATTTTATGGTACTTATTCTGAATTTGTTTTTTATCTTTCATAAAAGAATAGATTACCCAAATACAGATAAATGGAAGTACTGTTGTAAGCGTAAAAATGGTTGCTGATATGATTGTTAAATTGCCTAAATTTGGAATCTTCTCAAAGCTCATATTACTCATTCCCAGATATATTGATAGCACTAATACTATAAATGGCAATGCAAATTTTAAACTTCTAACTAATGAAGGTTTTATTGATCTTTTAAAAGGAAAAATGATTAGTTTAATTAGAAATAAGAGCGTAGTTAATGCTGCTAAAGAAAGGCTAAATAGTATTCCTATTATTAATAATGTAAATGATGTCTTGCTTGTTGGAATAAATGTTCTTTCGTAATATCGAAGTGTTTTTTGGCCTTCGTATTCAGTTAAATATATGGTAGGTAATTTTTCTCCATATTCGCTATTTAGAAAAGCATTCCCACCTACGTTTTGATATCGATCTACACCATTCTCTCTGTCAATTATTAATAGATCATTTTCTTCAATTTTAACAGACCTTGCACTACCTATAAAGTTTATAAAATTCCAAACTTCCTGAGAGTCATTAAGCTCTCTATACTCCCCTTCCCAATCACTAAATTTAGAAATATCTGTAGTTGACACTTCATAGTTGTTGTCACTTCCTTTTGATTCACAATAACTATTAATAATTAGATCAATAATTGCTCGGTTGCTTTTCATAAATAAGTTAGTACTTACAAATACTCCTATATCCAATTCTCTACTGTAAATAAAATTTGACACAAAACCATCTATCAAACCACTATTCCCTTTAAAAACGAATTCTTTTTCACCAAAAATTCGATCTTCTAATGCTAAATTGTAGCCAGTTTTAATATTGTTCTTTAGATCGAATTCACTATGGAGTCGTTCCATTTCAGAAACACCATTCAATCCCATTATTGGATTGTTTTGTTGCTTTTCTTTATTTAAAAAATACTGAAGAAATTTAGACATGTCTTCTATGTTGCTTATCATTCCTCCTTCTGCAGATCCTCTAGGAATTTCTCCTACATCTAAAATTTCTCCATCAATAATTTGATAGCCATTAACTATTGTATTGTTAGTGACAGTTACATCATCTAAAAAACCACTGTTCGTCATCCCAAGTGGCTCTAAAACATGATCTTTGAGGTATACATTAAATGGCTTTCCACTCTTCTTCTCAATGATATATCCAAGAATTGCATAGCCAGGATTACTATAAGAAGTTACTAAACCTGGTTTCCAATTAGAATTCAAAGCCATTTCATATGACATGATTTTTTCTAAACTATCCTCATCATTCATTTTATTGTATCTACTCGCTAAATTGGCATAACTGTAATCACTAAATCCAGCTTTATGTTCAATAAGATGTTTAATTTTTACTGGATGTGTATTTTCCCACTTGTTTTTGAAAGGTATCTCTGGTGCAATTAATTTTAACTCATCTTCTAAACTTAACACACCTTTGTTAACCAAATTCATTATTGCCATAACTGTGAACGTTTTGGTTATAGACGCTAATTTAAACAAGTCATTTTCTTTCACTTGAATTTTATTTTCAATATCCGCATAACCAAACGATGATTGAAACAAAACAGCATCTTTACTGACAACAGTTATGATACCACCAGGTATTTCTTTCTCTTGAATTATTTTCTGGATAGCGTCTAATAGTTTATCATTCATTAAAGATTGTGACTGCACTGTTTTGCAAATCATTAATAGAATAATCAATACGTAATGTTTATATTTCATTGGTCTTAATAATAGTATTGCATCATACATAGTTATACTATGTTTATGAATAAAAAAAAGTTATGGATTTAGTTTTTGTTTTAAGCGTAATAAGAATGTTATTAGTATATAGAGCATAATAGCACATGCTAACATCACTGGTATAAACCAATTACCAAGAAGTTCTACAATAGTATCGGTTTCTAATCCTTTATAGGTGCCTAATGTTTCAAAAGATCCATTAACGACATATAACCCAACATCGTCTGGATTTAATATTTTAAGCATAATTGCATATAGAAAAAGAAAAAGTGAGAGATATAATATCGAAAATATCATATAAGATATTCCATTGCCAATATTTAAAGCCAATGCTTTACATATATGAATAGGGTTTAATGTCTTGGTTGCTTCTGCTAGTTTTTTATCTGCAATTAGCGGCTTTAATACTTCTTCTGGGTCTCCAAGTTTATCTAAAATATCAAGAAGTAATTCTTCTTCGGAAATATCTTTTGTCGATTGTATTCCTTCAAAAATATGACTATTAAATTCTAACAATACTTCTTCCCTATCAACTTTATTTAAAGTAGACGTTGTACGTTTTATACGACGTATATAATTGTCGTATATTTTTTTTGAAGTTGTATTTTTAAAAGTAATACTTTTCATTTAGATATTTTATGTATGGAATTTTCTAAATCACTCCAATAGTCTTTCATTTCTTTCAAGGTCTTTTCACCTGTAATAGTTAACGAATAATATTTTCTAGGAATTCCTGAAGTTTGTTCTACCCATTTTGACACAACCAATTCTTCTTTTTTTAATCTATTCATCAATGGATAAAGAGTTCCCTCGGCAATTTCTATAGCTGTATATTTTTTAACCTCTTCTATGAGCTCATAGCCATAGAATTCTTTACCCTTAAGTACATTTAGAATTACAAAGGCTAATGTTCCTTTCTTTACTTGTGATTTCCATTTATGTATAAATTCATTATTCACATCACAAATGTATTACATAATACATAGTTATACAATGTATATGTAAGTTTTTTTTCATTTATCTTAAAATCAACACTAAATTCCTACTTTCCTAGACGAAAATAGTTTGGATGTAATATATCAGGTTCGTATTAAAAGTAATCATATAAAACAAAAAAACCCGATAAAACATCGGGGTAAGCGATAGCAAAGAATTACCTAACAAAACTTAGGTTCTAAAATTTCAGTAAACATTGTTTTACCTTGCCATTAAATAATTAGAAAAATTTCTTGAAATTGAGTACACAAAATCTTCTTGCGTATTACTAAGCACTATAATCGTAATACCCTTTTTCGGATAGATCCATAGGTCTGAAGCAAACAAATCACTTGCGCCTCCATGTAACACTACCTTATTCTCTGAACCATTATTTTCAATTCCCCAGCCATACCCATAATGCGTATACATACCATCGAACTGAAAATGCGGAGCGAGATAGGTGGTGGTAGTCGCTTCATCTAATATGGTTTGATTCTGTATGGCTTGGCTCCAAAGTAACAAGTCGCTTGCTCTTGTTAAAAGTCCTCCGTTTGCTTTGAGATTGAGATACGGACCATCTTCACTCCAATTCTCTTCATTTGGTTTTTTTGCTTCTTTGCCTTCCAAATAACCATTCGCTACTTCGTTTTGTTCCCAATCTGGATGTACATACCCCGTATGGTGCATATGTAAAGGCTTAAAAATGGTTTCATTTAAATAGGACTCATAACCCATTCCGCTAACTTTTTATATTATTAAACCCAATAAGCTATAGCCTATATTAGAATAATTAAAGGCTGTTCCAACCGGATTCACAAGCTTGGTCTTAAACACTTTTTTTAGAAACTTTTCTTCTGTAATAGTTTCATAGTCCCCTCCTATTCCATCTACCAATCCTGAGGTGTGCGTGAGCAACTGATGAATCGTGATGTCTTTTTTAT
Organism: Patiriisocius sp. 208BN25-11; assembly: GCF_058147145.1. Lineage (NCBI taxonomy): Bacteria > Pseudomonadati > Bacteroidota > Flavobacteriia > Flavobacteriales > Flavobacteriaceae > Patiriisocius > Patiriisocius sp. 208BN25-11. The sequence goes on along the minus strand of NZ_JBYVJY010000002.1, from coordinate 132,585 downwards.
CGTCAGGAACATCCTCAAAGTATTTTGATAGTTTGTCCTCGAGAGCAATCTTATGTTGCATTGACAAGGTTAGAATTCCGGCAGCAGTAAACTGTTTTGTAATAGAACAAATATCAAACACTGTGTTTATGGTATTCCGTCCATCTTCTTGATTATTTTTTTTGCCATAGGCCTTGTTAAATAGGATGCTATCATTTTGAGCAACTAAAACAACCCCAGTAAAACCATTATCAACAAGTTGCTTATCGATATCATTTAAATCAAACATTTTTATTTCAGATTGCTCTTTACGAATGGCTTTAAAAGTTTCTTCTCCTTGATGTACAATCAATTCTTTAAAAACACCATGCTCTGGATTCTTAAAAGTTACAGAAAACCCTTCCACTATAAAAAAGTGGTGTTCGCTAGTCGGAATTAATTTAAATTCTGGCTGATCTGATAGAAATAAAAAAAGCTTTGTGTCATTTTCTTTAGTGTACACATTAAGCATGAGTCCTGCTTCTTCTATGATATAATACCCAGCATATTGTTCTAAATTGCTTGCAACATATTCCGTTTCTGTTTTTTGTTTCTGTGCTACACAGCTAACACATACTGCTAGAAATGTAGCTATTAGTATGGACGCAATAGTTTTTGTTATCTTCATTTTTATGCCTATTAAAGTATTTTAGTTATTTATTTTCGAACCGCTGTGTAGGTTCCTTCGGGTTGTTTTCCTAGAAATTCTTTAGCAAGTCCATTTTCTATTTTCTGAAATTTTATGGTATACCCATCTAGTGATTTTAAAGAAAAATGGTGTGCTCCTGTTGGAATCAATTCATAGGGCATTTGTCCAGATACATAAGCATACAGCTTGGTACCATCTTCACTCAAATAAATTTTTATGTGTTGCCCTCGTATTTCATATTCCCCAGTATATTGTTTTAGTATAGCAGGGCTTACATATATGGCTTTAGGTCTAGTGTCAATAGCATCAGGTTTTGAAGTTACTCGTAGTATATCTCCAGCATCACTATAGATGCCTAACATTTCATTGGTAATCCATGGTATAAACTGTGACACTCTAGTGTAGTTTTCCACTACGCCATACAGTCCTTCATCTCCACCCTTGCTATCTTGCCATGAACTAATACCGGCCAAATACACCGTATCGTCTTTTACAATAAAAGCAGGTCCTCCGCTATCGCCTGGACCACTAATACCTTCCAATGCTGTGAGGTATTTTGTTTGGGTATCAGGATGATCAAAGGTCCAGGTAATCCATTTGTCTGTTGCTGTTTCAATTCTATTGGTAGCGCCTCTTTGTTTCCAGTCTGTAATACGTACACCATCAAGTCCATTACCTTTATCTCCTCTTCCAATCATATAAACTAGCTTGTCTATTTCGTCATCATCTATATATAATGCAGCATGTTTTGCACCTTTAGATATTGTTTTTAAATGCAATAGGGCAATATCGTTTTGGACTGCAGTTTGTGTCTCTTCTTCATAGGCATACATAATGACCTTGTCCACTTCGATTTCAGTGTCATTTACAATGACAAAATGTTTTATTCCTGCCTCTAATTTTTCTAAAACTCCAACTGCACAATGCCCTGCCGTCAAGGCCCATTGATCTGCTATCATAGTGCCTTCACAATCTGGAAGATTTAAATGGCACATATAGTTTTCGAAACGCTCGGCGAGTTTAAAAAATTCAGCTTCATTAATATCGTGTCTTGTTAATATGGGATTACGCGTATAGTTCGCCATATAACTGAAACTAGTTAGTGATAATGCAATTAGAAATATTCCTATTAGATAATAACGTTTCATTTTTTATGATGTATTTAGTTTAATGTTGAAACGCAAAGCTAGCTTCCAACAGAAAACTGGACTTTGTTTTTTACTTCGGAAATGTCCTAAAACAAAACTGTTTTACGAATTAGGACCTTAGTAAGAGCTCCTTATTTATGCTGCTGCATAAACATGAGTACCTCTGTAGAAAACCTATCGGGTTCACTAAACAAGGGAGCATGACCAGATCGATCATATATCGAGAGTTCTTTAGATGCTGACCCAATGTTATCAAATGCAATTCGAGCAGAATCGATGGGCACTATCATATCAAATTGCCCAGAAATAAATAAGGATGGGATGGTTATTTCTGAAAGTCGATGGGTATAGTCCAGTGTTTCAAATAGCCCTTGATCATCGAATATCCCTCCTATTTGAAAGGTATTCCATGGTTTGGTCAAAAAATTATAAATGAAAAATGTATTAACGCCTTCAGACCCGTCATCATCAAAATCTATAAAACCATCATCGTATAAAGTCCTCTCTGCTTCGAAAGCCTTCATATTAAGTTTTCGGTTATCATCAAAGTTTTTTATCGGCGCTACCTCAGAGACCAATGCTAAAACAGACTCCCAAAAATCGACACTATTCCCTAAGGCAATTTGTGAGTTTGCGGTAGTTGTAAAGGTATCTATATATTGATTATACATAATACCCGGACTGTATGCTCCGTCTACACCTATCCATCCTTTAAAGTCACTTTGATCTTTTAATAAGGTAGCGGTTCCCAAAGTCCCACCCCAACTATGCCCCAACAAAAAGAAGCGTGAATCATTACCAAATTTATTTTTAATGACATTTACAAGGGCAAGTACATCTTCTGCCATGAGTTCTATACTTACATCATCTTTATTGTAATGTCCCTGTGAATTACCCGATCCGCGTTGGTCAAAATATACAACGCCATACTGCTGTTCTATTTGGTTAAATGCCTGTCCGGTAAAGCTTAAACCTGTATCGCCAGGCCCACCGTGCAATGTGATTAAAAATACTTTTTCACTGCCATTGCCTTTTATGTAAGCAGGCATATCTGCATCTTTATGTCGAACAATAAGGGTTTCGTCTAAATCGCCAAGTTCATAATCGTTAGAGCAAGCGGTTGCTAAAACTAGTATGATTACTAGGAATGCATTTTTAAAGAAGGATCTATTGAATTGTTTCATCGTTTTTTGTTTTTAAAATTAAATCTGAATCCATATTGTAAAGCAAATGTTGGCAGTGTACCCGAATTGTAATTAAAGCGCGGACTGTACACCACATTAAAATAGCTCCCAGAGCGTACTTTTCCTTTGCGTTGTCTACCGATACCCACTGAGATTGTAGGACTGTAATATCCTCGGCTAGGTAAAACCCTTTTGTCTACTTGGTCACCATTCACTTCATAGGTTTCGGGGAGTAAAGCGCGATAATACCCAAGTGGGTTAAGTTGAATACTAAACTGTTTTCCTTTTTTATTGGTACGCCTCCAAGTCATTCCAAAATTTGTGTGAATTCCAGTATCCGTTTTGGTTGCGAAGTTTGTGGTGAAACTAAGATTTCCGTTGAAAAGAAATTCATGTGTATTGATACGTTGTGCATTTCTTCTTACTTTGGTTTTTTCAATTTTTTTCCAAAGATATTCTGCTCCAGTAGTAATTCCATTGCTCCAAAAAATAGTACCTGTGTACCCTAGCGTAAAAGAAGTCTTATCTAAAAAAGAGGTGCTATTTTCTTGACTTTGTGCTTGTACATGGAATGCACAACTAAGTAAAAAAATAAGAATGAGTTTTTTCATAATGTGTATGTATAATGTTGTAATATTTGATTAGTATTCAATTCCAAATGCTTCGCTAAAGCCTTGTATAAAAAAGGCATCGATCGTTTCATCATGAGAGCCAGGACCTGCTATGACGATAGCATTTTTAGCATTCAAAAACTGAACTTCTTCAGCGGTAAGACTACCTACGGCTTCATCTAATGCACCGTAGATGTAGGTGATTTCAGATAAATCGTCTATACGCTGTAGTTGTTGTGTGTATCGTTTCATCCCCAATCCTGCGGCAATTCTTGCTAGGTTTCTCTCTAGAACATCTTCTTCAGGAAATGGATTTATTATTGGGTCAACACCATTTTCAAAATAACCATAACGGCCTTCGGCAAGTGCCTGCCACATACTTTCGTTTATATCCAATCTCCCCACCATGATTAAATAACGATTGGCAATATCGATACCTTCTCTTGCAATAAGATCTTGTGTTAAAAAGGCTCCAAAAGAGATTCCTAGCACATACACAGTACGGCCTTCAGCTTTGAAATAATTGATTACTTTAGCTAACAATTCGATACTTTGTACATTATAGGTTACGGCTTGATCTAATGTAATATCATTTCCTTCTACTATTTCTGGATGTAATGTTTGCGCTTGATGTACCGTAACCGTTAAGATATTTGTGGTGTCAAAAGTTTCCACAATAAAATCAACTTCTTCTGCGCCTAATTCGGTGCCAGGACCACCTTGTACATTGATAAGAACTGTGGGAGCTTTTTCATCTCCATTGAAGTAGATTAAGTCCTTTATTTCTTGCGATATTTCATCGGCTATCACAGGCGGACTATCATCATCGTCATTAGAACAGGATTGGATGAAGATTGATATACTTACTACAAGAAGTACATACGTAACATATTTTAATCGACTGGAAGTTTTAAATAACAGGTTCACTATTTTCATTTTTGTTTTTTTTGATTTATGCCAGCGAAACTAGCATAGTAACAAAAATGAAAAGGTGATTTTAGTGCTGAAGAAGTCCTAAAACGTTAGCAGTAGACAAATCAGTACACTTTTGAGGTTCTATATACGCCTGGAGAGACATGTAGGCTTGTTTTAAACGTTCTGTAAAAGGCACTTTTAGATTTAAATCCAGCTTCCATGCCTATGGCTTCGACAGAATATTTGTCAAATACGGGATCATGAAGTAGGTTTTTAGCAAAATCAATACGGTACTCATTTACAAATTGAATCACACTTTTATTGATTTCCTGATTTATTATTTGAGATAAATACCCTTCGCTTGTGTTTAATTTAGTGGCTAAATCTAATCTACTTAAAAGCGGGTCTTTAAACAACTCCTCCTCTTCCATTAATGCATACAATTGCGTGACAATGGTAGAGGATGTTGTACTTTTTATCTTCTTTTTAGGCTGCATAGTCGTAGCCTTATTTGAAACTAGATACCTATGTATTTCCTCTTTTTGATCTATCAGCTGCAACTTGAACACCCCATAATATAATATCCACCATGAGAACAACGAAAGCAGCGTTAATAACAAATATCTAGTATACATGGTATTAAGTCCGAAATATTCTATTTTACTTAAAATCCAGATGATAATGATACAGATAATAAAAAGATTTAATCGTAGCAACCATCGTCGTTTTTCTTCTGAAATTGTATTGGAATTCTTGATATATTTTCTTCCTAAAAAAATTAAATATACATTCAAAATAGTGGATGCTAGATCGATAGTTAGGTATACAAAAACATCGAAAGTCGCATTGTAAATTTTTAGACCATAATCGAAAAAAGAAATGAAGATTTCAAAAACAACAGATATGATAAAAGGAATATACATCCTTTTAAACCACCCCTTATTGAGGCGTTTATGCTTGATTTGTAGTAAGAAATACGTAAAAAAAGTAGTTGCAAATAAAAAGTCTAAGCGGATATTACTTAAAAATTGAAAAAAATAATTATCCATACTCACCCTCACCCATTCTAAAAAAGTTAAGGTAGATAGCAGGAAAAGTGATAATGCGAGATAATTGTTAGCGCGACTTTTATAAAAGGGCGTTGTAATTAGTGAGATACCTACAAAGTATCCAATAATTACACTTATAATCATTATAAAGTCAAGTATTGATATATCCAATGTATGTACTATTTATGCTATTAAAATGTGCTGCTGAAATATTCGTATCCAAGAGCATTGTAAAAATAAAAGACGTATAATGAATTATATTGTGACATGACTTTCATATCATGAAATATATGTTTCATCCCTTACCCTTGGACATATCTGCAAAAAAAGCAAAATAATAGCACTTTATAAAAATCTAGGATAAGAAATAATTAACGATAACCAATATTATATGGTATAAAAAACATTCACACTAATTTCACATTCTTTTTACATTTCTAGCAGTATTATACATGATAACAATCCATACTATTGTAGTATGAAAAAATCACTTTGTAATACTCTTGTTTTAAGTATCCTATTTGTTTTAGCGTCATGTTCGCCATCTCAAGAAAAGAAAGACCCTACCACAAAAGCAGACAAAATAGATGCACTACTAGCCTTATATGCTGACTATGATATGTTTCACGGTAGCATATTAGTTGCAGATCAAGGAGAGGTACTCTATAAAAATGCCTTTGGACTCGCTAATATGGAATGGGATATTCCTAATACCGTAGCTACCAAGGTTCAAATTGCTTCGATGACCAAATCGTTTACAGCGATGTTAATTATGCAATTAGTTGCAGAAAACAAACTTGCGCTTCATGAGCCAATTTCAAACTATTTAAGTGATTTTCCAAAAGAAAAGGGAGATCTAATTACCATTCATCACCTCCTCACCCACGCTTCTGGTTTAGATCATGGTATTGATGAAAAAAAATACAATACACCAAAAGATATGGTACGTCAGTTTTCAGAAGCTGAACTCAAGTTTTCACCTGGAACACGTTTTAGTTACAGCAATAGTGGGTATACATTGTTAGGATACATTATGGAAACTGTTACAGGGACATCATATGAAACGCTTTTAAATGAAAGAATATTTAATCCTGTTGGCATGGAAAATTCTGGTGTATATAAACATAGCGCCATTATTAAAAACATGGCGCAGGGCTATTACAGAAACTTTGGCGAATATTATGACCCCGACAGTACTGATGGAGCTGCTGCCTATTCCGCCGGAGCTATTTACAGTACCGTTGAAGATTTACTATTGTGGGATCAGGCAATGAATACCGAAAAATTATTGCCAAAAAAGTACATGGAGTTGCTTTTTGAAAAACACATTGTGGATGAAAATGCACATTATGGTTATGGTTGGGAACTAAGAGATAAGCCTATTGGAAACACCTCAGAAACGGTAGCAACGAGCGGACATAGTGGTGCTATTGGTGGATTTCGTAGTTTGTATACAAGTATTCCTTCTCGCAATGCTTCTATTATTATCTTGAATAATACAACTCACTCCTTTCGAACTTCTATCACAACTGCTATTACAGGAATTTTATATGATCAGTCTTATGATCTTCCCTATATTCCTTTAGCCACCTTTATGGCAAGAGCCATAGAAAAAGATGGTATTGATGCTGGGATTCAATTTTATAAAGCACATCAAAATGATGCTGCCTATCATGTAAGCGAACAAGATATTATCATAGAAGGTTATAGATACTTACATGCTGGAAATGCTAGCCATGCCGCCAAAATATTCAAACTAAGCACTGAAGTTTTCCCAGAAAGAGATAACCCTTACGACAGCTATGCCGAAGCATTAATGACCTTAGGCAAGAACGAAGAAGCCATTATTAACTATAAAAAATCCTTGGCAATAAACCCAAAAAACAATAATGCTATTGCTATGCTTAAAAAGTTAGGAGTTAGCTATAGCTTAGATCTTTTAGCATCTAAAGAAGGTTGGGGAAAAGAGATTATTGTATTCCCTATCGATTGGGCTCCAAAAATGAATGTTACTGGATATGAAGACTTACGGTTTGCTCCAGCATGGTCTAAACCAGATCATGAGCAATTTTGGTCGCTTGTCATGGCTTGGAAAATCAAGACTACTAAGCCACTGTCACTTGACACCTTACAGCATAACCTCGAAGGCTATTTTGACGGATTGATGATCCCTAATCATTGGGCTCAAGAATTTCCAAAACCTAGCCTTGAGCTCTCCAGTCCTTCAAAAACCGAACAAGGGTCAACATTTAAAGGTAGAATGACCGTTTTTGATGGTTTTCATACGGGAAAAACAATTACATTAAATATTTTAGGAGAACAAAAATTATGCGAGACAACTGGAAAATCGGTGATTACATTTAGATTTTCAACTAAAGAATTTAGCCATACCGTATGGAAGGAATTAAACGAGATAGATGAACTAGCCACTAACTGTGATGAATAAATTTACTTGGCATCTAAAATTTCCGAAGTAACCATAAGTAACTTTCAAATAAGTAGCTATATTTTAATAGTTACACCTATTTTTTTGCAACAGTATTCTATTTTCTAAGTCTCTACCATGAAATAAGCTATTCATGACTGTGTTATGAATGCAGTCATGAATCTAACCCATCACATGAAACTTAGAATTCTCACAACACTGGTACTGTTTAGTTGCCTAACTAGTTATTCACAAGAAAAAGCTTCTATTTTTAATACGTTTTTAGACCAAACAGAATTTAAAGTAGGATACACCGGAAATTTTTTATGGAACAACGGTTTACAAGTTGGCGCCGAATATCTTTTGCTAGAAAAAAAGATCACCAAACAACGCAAAAAAGGACCTAAAACCATCAAACATGAATTATTACTGGATGGAAACCTTGGGTTTACTACCAATTTTAGCTCCAGAACCGATACGGGAATGTTTGCAAATTTCGGACTCATGGTACGCAGAACAAATCCAAAAGGAAAGCAAATTAGCATCGCTGTGAATCCATTGGGAGTCTATCGTTCTTTCTTACCAGAGACATACGAAGTAGATGGTAACGAAGTGAATAAGGTTTTTCTTCCGGGTAGGCTTTATTATTCCCCTTCTCTATCGATTGGTTTGAGTCGCTTTCGGGAAAGCAAGAAAATCTCTGGACACTATCTCAACCTTAATTTACGATTGAGAACTCCCTATAATGCAGGGACACTTCCTGCCATTTCCATTCAATACGGTTTCCGTTTTAATTTTACAAAATCAAGATAATGCAAAATACTACAATAAAACTCACAAGCATACTTATTTTAATAATCACTTTAGGCGGCTTATTTTCTTGTTCACAAGATTCAGACCTTGACAATTTAAGTGATACTATTTATGTACGACATAAAAATGCTGATATGCCCGCCTATGTGTTTGGAAATGGGACTGAGAAAATATTTTTGATAAACCTTCACGGAGGTCCTGGTGGTTTAGGTTTAGGTATGCGAAATGATATGTTTAAAAATCAAATTGAAAGTGATTATGCAGTTGTGTATTTTGATCAACGTGGTTCTGGGATATCGCAAGGAAGCTACAATGAAGAGGGTATCAGTATTGATATTATGGCAGAAGATGTTTTGGCTTTGGTAAAGGTATTAAAAGCAAAATATGGAAATGAACTACGTTTCTATTTACTGGGTCATAGTTGGGGTGGCACATTGGGTGCGGCTACTTTGCTAAAAGACCAAGATGTATTTTTAGGGTGGATTGAAGTTGCTGGGGCTAATAATCCGTTGGGAGTTTACTTTTCAAATATAATAAATTATGAGCGTTTTGCTAATGAACAAATAGCACTAGGAAATAGTCCAGAATACTGGGAGTCTGTAAAAGAACTTATCCGCGATGTAGATACAACTAGTTATAATCGAGATGATTTTAGAAGGCTTAATCAAGAAACGGTGAATGCAGAAGATAGGCTCAAAGCCGATGGTGTTATTAATCCACTACGAGGTGAAGCCGATATCTTCTTTGATTATAACCTTTTTACGGCCCTTTGGAATGTTGGGACCATACAAAACTTAGAAGAAAATTTATTTGAACGTGAAGATTTTACGCCACGACTTCAAGAGATCACTATACCTAGTTTATTTCTTTGGGGTGCTTATGATATGGTGGTACCAGCTACCTTTGGGCAAGAAGCTTTCGATAACATAGGGGCTGTAGAGAAAGAGTTGATATTTTTTGAACGTTCTGGACATAATCCTATGTTATCTGAACCTGATTTGTTTGCTTTTAAACTCCTTCAGTTTATGGAACGCCACAAATAAGCATTTAAATGGATACTTACATATTTGTTTTACTTCGGAAATTTTTGTATTCAAAACCATTGCGGAGTACTAACATTTCCGAAGATTAAAAAGAATCTAACATCATTTTTTGAAATCGAATTTCGAATAAAATATCTTGTGATATTAATAATTTAAATATAACTCACAATCTATTCAAAACAAGCTTCTTATACGATTTCCCTATAGGTAGTTTTACATTCGAGTCTAATACTATTTGGTTGCCATCAATTAATTTTAAATGATTAAAATTAATGATAAACGATTTATGAATTCGTAAAAAAGAGTCGGGTAACTTTTCAAGAAAATCTGATAGTGTTTGTGGTGACAGAATCATAGAGTCTGTAAATATTTTCACATAATTTCCATAGGCTTCAACATGGCTAATTGCATCAAACTCAAGCCTAATAAGCTTCTTGTCGCTCTTAACAAATAAAGATGTATTCGTTTCTTCCCTTTCTACTGAAATAGGATTGGGTGGTATCACATTAGTTTTCTGTACTTTAACAACCGCTTGTAAAAAACGCTCTAATGAAAAAGGTTTCAGTAAATAATCGGTTACTGCTAGATCAAAACCTGCTACAGCATATTCTGGATAGGCTGTTGTAATGATCACATTAGGTCTTTGTTGCAGGGTTTTTAATAAACTTAAACCCGAAAGTTTTGGCATATTAATATCAAGAAATAATATGTCAACATGTTTGTCTTGAAGAACATCCATGACTTCAAATGCATTTTTACAGGAAGCAACCAAATGCAAATGTGGCGTATCTGCAATATAATTCTCAAGAATTTGACGCGCTATAGGTTCATCGTCTGCTATAATACATTGTAGTGTCTCCATACTATAAATCAAGTGTTAACGAAACATTATAACGATGCTCATTTTTTGTCATTGTAAGTTTGTGTTTCTCGGGGTATAGTAATGCCAGTCGTTTTTTTGCATTTTGAAGTCCGATGCCACTTTTCCCTTTTTCCATGGGCAATGAATCTGTTTTATGTTGGGCAGAATTACTACAAGTAAAGGTAAGGGTCTCTTCGGAAATATGAACACTCACTACTACGCTACTCTTTTCATGATCCTTGCTTGCCAAATGTTTAAAGGCATTTTCTACAAAAACAATAAGCAACATAGGCGCAATCATCTTAGTTGCAGGATTTCCTGTTTTAGAAAATTTAATGGTCGTTTTATCTTCTAATCGAATATGCTCTAAGGAGATGTAATTCTCTAGATAGGTGATTTCTTTTTCTAGGGGAACGAAGCTATCTTTAGTATCATACAAACTATACCGCAGCAAATCTGAAAGTTTCAGCATTAATCCAGGTAAACGATCCGATTTTAGTACCGATAAGCCATAAAGGTTGTTCAATGTATTAAACAAAAAATGCGGATTGAGTTGCGCTTTTAATAATTTTAATTCTGCTTCCTTTTCTTGTTGTCTTCTGGTAAAGCTATCTCCAGCAACCTTTAAGGCAGAACCTACAAATAGGACTAAGATCAATATGCCAATCATATTGTACACCATACGCCATTCAAAATATTCTAATGCGTTGCTCAAAAAAAAGACACCTATGCATGTAAATATGGCAATAGTTAGAAACAAAAAGAGGACACCATACCATTTACGTTTTGTAAAGTATAGCGGCAGTATTTTTAAATTATGAATGTATACAGGTGCTGCAAGAAATAAGACACCTAATAAAGAAGATAACACTACATTATCTGCCTGAATGGAGACCAAACCTATTAAAAAAATAAAAAGCCAAACCACAATGTTTTGGAGAATTTTATTATCTATTAGGGCATCTAACTTTGACATATTTTGTAATTTTTTCTATTCCAAATGTAGCACATCCCTTGTTTAGATCACTTTTTTTATGATAAAAGGTACTTTTTCTTGTGCAAACGTATCTTTTTTCTTGATGATGGGTAATACTTGCTGTTATCACTTTAATAGTATCGTTCGTCATTCTTATTTTTAAATAGTTTAGAAATAAAAGAGTTTTGAGGTATAATCATAAAAACAATATATCATGAAACATTTAATTCAATTATCAATCGCACTATCTTTATGTATTCAATCATTTAGTTTTAGTCAAACCGAACAAACATTATCAGTATCTTCAAATGCAACAACAATAGCACAAGAAGAAGCAAAAGAGGAACCAAAAGGAGATATGTCAGCCTACAATTCTTTTATAGGTGTGTATTTATTAGAAGAGGCTAGCTTTACTCTAGAAATAAAAGCAGAAGATGGTAAGATGTATATCATTACAGAATTTTCCAAAGACATCTTAATTCCTAAAAACGAAACAACACTGCACGAAATAACAAGAGGTGTAGATTTATCCCTTATTGATGGAAATAAAAATGCCTTGAAATTTTCCCAGAATGGCTATGTTACAGACATAAAAAGAGTGAAACCGGAAGTTAAAGAATAAAGTTTTCCCTTCAGTTCTTTATGCGCTTTAAACGTATCATAACTTTTATTTTGTACAAGTTATGGTACTTCTTTTATTTTAAGGTTATTTAAAAATAAGTAACCCTTATCCCATACATCTGTATCTAATGTGATACTGCTTATGTTATCTTCATGGAGCATAAACAACGTTGGTTTCCCAATATTCGTTTCATATAAATATAATTCAGCACTCGTATCCTCGAATGTTCTAAATTTTGATTTGAGTGCTTTGAGTTCTTCCTTACGTGCCTCATCATTTGTTTGTCCAACAATAATTAGAATAGTTTCTTTATTATCTATAGATTGTAATTCGAATAAAGTTTTGTCCACACAGGGTGTACAAGAGGAAATAGGTACAATGAATATTTGTTTTGGTTTCATCGTTAATAATTCTTCTTTAAATGTATTTTTAAAATAATACATGAAATCTTCAGTATAGTTATATTTATTTACCAGATTTGTAGTTTCAACGTCAGATGCTTGTTTTTTACAGCCACAAACAAAAATTAAGATGATCAGCAATGATCTAATTTTACGTTTCATATTCATTAATTTCAATTAATCCAAATTGTAGTTTTTCGTCGTCGTTTTGTAATGCCACATACAGCCCCTTTCTTCCTAAAAAGATGGAATAATAATGAAATTTATTTTTCGGCATTTGTACTTCCCCAATAATTGTTAAGTCTTCGCTCATTACTATTATAGACCAAGGGCCATCATAACGTGTATTTAACTTTCGGTTTTGATTCTTTAACTCCTGAGCATGTTTCACTACTCGATAGACTCGTTTATTAACCTTATCATGATATAAGCCCAAATAAAATGGTTGCACGATACAGTGGTTTGCAACTTTCTGAAACGCTATATCTTTTATTCCGTCTATTCCTATTATTTCTCCCTGAATTTGATTTGACTTACAACAGCTTTCTTTTATAAAGTCTCCAGTGTTATTATTGTAAGCTTTAATGTGATGCTGATTTCCATAAGCGAGATATGTAATGGAGTCGTGATCAACTTTTGCACTCCAGTCCATAAGTGGAAAAGTTTTTTCTTTATAAACTTCCGGCAATGATGAAAAACCACTTATTACTTGACGGTCAAGTGTATACTTCTTGTATTTTCTTGAATCTGAATCTTTTTCTCCCTCAATAATTAACCTTGAAATAATGGTGTCATTCTTTATTGTGAGCTTATCGCCCATGAATGTATTAACTAAAATATGCTCTTTAAATAACGAAGAAAATATAGTGTCAACCGCTTTGTTTTCTATGTCTCCTTTTAGCAATGTGTATGGATATGTAGTCAGTACATATGTGTCATTTTTAGTAACGTAAAAATCTTCTATCGGAAATTTTAGAACATCATAATTATAGCTATAAACTTGATTTCCGTCATCAATATCATAGCCAAATATCGATTTTTGGCTTTCATTTGTAACATAGACTATATTCATGTCTGGACTTGTTTTTACAGATGCTAAATCGTTAAAGGAAATGGGATAAGTCGTTTCCATTTGCAACGTTTCAACCAACGAAAAAGATAATTCCTTATGATTGTTATTACATTGAAAATCATGCTCACTATTATGTGAGCATGACATCAATGTGATCATAATTAAACCTACATAACGTTTCATGCACATTACGCTTTTAGAATCGCCCTGCACATTTCCAAACGCCAATTGGCCATCTTGATTTATCTGGACAAATATCCCCGACTGCGGGATCTGTCCAAACGCATCTATAACCAGCCATACCCGATGGACAAGTCACTTTTCGTAGTTCTAAAAATAATTCATTAGAAGAAGCTGTAGTTACAGCAGATTCGGCATTCGCTACACTTGGAGTCAAAATACTTACGATCATCACTCCTGCAACTAAAAAAATACCCGTCAAAACTTTAATTTTTTTCATAATAAAGATAATTTTTACCTACTCTATTTAATAGTGGCTTTTCGGTTTACGCCAGTCTAATCGTGCTATTTAAAAAATGAACACGCATCAAACCTATGGCTTTCATTATCAATTTTATAAGGTTTTGTTGACTATGTTATATATGGCAGTCAATTAGGTTTGTTTTAAATTGAATTGGTACGAATGAATAAAAAGTGGTACAAATACAATCGATCATGAAGATTTCAATCTTTTTCCATTTTTGAGATGCATTAATACCTTAAGGATATACTCATCACTAATTTGCTAGTATTCATACCAAATAACAATTTTGGTATTGATAGCTGGTTTCTTTTAAAGAATTTGTACCTCTAACTAAAATCACAATTTATGAAAACAAAAATCATTTTATTATGTTGTAGTATTTTTATACTACTGTCTTGTCAACAAGAAGAAATAGTTGTGCAAGATCAAAATATTGTAAACCTAGAATCTAATAATGAAACTGAAAATTTCAGTAGGCCCAAATGTCCTGCACCAGAAGTAACATTATCACCTTGCGACAAAAAATTTCGCTTTTTTATGACACGTTTAGGTACTCCCGATTACTACTCGTATGATTACGTATTAAGAGATGCAATTACTATGAACATAATCGATGCTGGAAATAATCTTAGTTATGGACAGTATACCAATACTGTTAATACAATGCAAGCTTGTCATGAATACATTTTCGAGTTTTATGATTGGTGTACTGGTTTTAACCAAGTATCTGTGTTCAGCGATGGCTGCGGAAATGTTTGGTTATGTTAGAAATTATGAGCCAAACTATAGGTCAAGAAAAATAGAAAATTATACTACTAAAAAATTTGAAATCACAATTGAATGTTATTCATATTCTTACGGTAACTGTTACTTACAGGGATTTTTACGGAATCATTTAATAAAACAAATCTTGCGGCCTTTGAAGTAATATTTTCTATTCTTACAATATACGATCTGTGAACGCGCATAAATTCGAATCTATTTGGCACGTTATCTAAAAATTTGCCAATGTTCATTCGAATTGTATGCGCTTTACTTTTTGTGAACACATCAATATAATTGCCAGCAGATTTAACGTACAATATATCGCTTGACTTAATCTTGACCATCACCCCATTCTCCTTAAATATTAGATGGCCGTCTTTATTTCTATTAGTTCTAGATATGTGTTGTTTGGAGTATGCGTACATGCTATGAAATACGTTGGACTTCGCCAGCATGTAGCCAACTGAAATAGAAAGGAAAAATAGAAGAGTTAAACTCCAAACTGACGTTTTAAATATGCTGATTTTAGCAGGTGTATGCGCTATTATTGCATTGAATTTATTGTGCTTTGAGACAATTGTAGCACTATAGCGCCCTTTAGGCTCCGGTTTTAATATATTTCCAGGCTTAATTACATCCTCCTGTCCCGTCAAGGTATTATTGGTATATACGTGTTTTTTTAAGTTTGCATTCGCAAATACAGAGTGTAGTTGTTTCGTGATCTCTCCATTTAAAAAATAATTCTCAACAGTATCTGTTCTTAGAACTTTACTATATTCTTGTGCTTTTACAGAATACCATAAGACTAATACTAGCATATTAAAACTTATAAAATTCAATATTATATTTTTCAAAACATGTAGCTCATTGTTGCAACCCTAAAGTAGTTTGTTTTCTTTTAAAAAAAAATAAAGAACCCTTTTTTGAACGCTTTAAAGTAATAACCGCTAATTGTCACACGATATACGTATAAAGTTTGATATAATTTTCTTGCTCCAGCAATATTACCACAGCTTTTTGTCGTATCCTTTATTATGCATGCTCCACTAAAGTAGCCAAAAAAACACATCACTAAAATTGAAGGATACAATATTTACAAGTTACTTTCGAATTGGCAATCGTATTTGCGAAGGATATTTTTTTGAATGATGTACTTTGTTATGGGCCACTACCCCTTCAGATTCATCGTAATTATTTCCTCCTGTATTTAGATTTCTCGCAAAACGCGGAAAATTACTACTGGAGATTTCAATTCTAATACGATGTCCTTTTTCAAAATAATTACTGGTCGACATAGGAGTTAAGGCTAATTCATACACTTCACCTTCTTCCATAAAGACTTCTTTGTCATAACCCTCTCTATAACGCACACGTTGTATCGTTTCATCTAGGTTGTATGCGGTTCCGTCTGGGTACACATCGATTAATTTAATCGTGAAATCGGTGTCTTTTGCATTAGAGGATACATATAATAGTGTTTCAATAAAACCGCTTACCTCTACCCCTTCTTCTAAAACATCAGTAGTGTAGACCAAAATATCTGCGCGCTCTTCCATCTCTTTCTGATCAAAAGCACCGCCTTCAACGGCATTTCCTGTACAACAAACATTTCCACCCAAAGAAGTCACAGGATTCATAGGGTCATAAAAGAAACCATCTGGATTATCCTTCTGTGCTTTTTTTGTACTTAAGCTTCCTGAGCCCACAAGGCTGTTTGCATTTCCTTTGCTGTTTAGATAGTACGTAGTCATTTTTGCATCGGCTGGAGGCCACTGACTTGCTGCTTGCCATTTGTTGCTCCCCATGGTATAGTATTGTACTCTTGGTGTTTTTTCTTTAAAATCATTTTGTTCCTCTTTTAACCACAAATCCCACCATTTATAAATTTGTTCGTCATAATTCAAACGGGCATCCCCTATATTTCGCTGACCTACCATGGTATTCTCGGTAGCACGGGTATAACGACAATGTAGCGTAGGTGCAATAACGAGGTATTGATTGTCTCTTATTTGTGCATCTTTGGTGTTCTGTCTTATGTGATTAAACATGGCGAGATTGGGTGTAATTGATACATCATACCAGGAGGCAAACCAAAAGCTAGGCACCCCTATTTCCATAGTATCGTGATACAAGCCACCTTCATACCATGCTGGGTCGTTTGGTTTACGGCGCACCATTTTATCAAAAATTTCATGCTTCCCATTTGCATTTTTTAAGATATCTTGAATGGGAAGATGTTGTAACGTTTCTTTCATATCCAACGGCGGATTCTCTGGAGCAAGGTCATAAAAACGAGAAATTCTTATTAAATCTTCTTGCGTAGCACCTGCTGGAATTCTGGGTTTAAATTTGTCATGTTCTACACCATACAACCAAGAAAAGAATAATAATTGTTCTACACCGCCACGGTACCAATTTCCTTGTTCTACAATATCTCCAATCTTACCAACACCAGCACCAAATCCTTGCGGAACCATTGCGGCATGTGACGGGTGATCTAAAGCAGCAACTGCCATTTGCCACTCTGCAGTAGAAGAACAACCATAGGTTCCAATCTTACCGTTAGACCAGGCTTGATCTTTCATCCATGAAAAAGCATCGTAGCCATCTGTTAAGGGAACACCAAGTATGTCCCAAGTTCCTTCTGAATAATAACGACCTCGTTCATTTTGTACTACATAGGCATAGCCCCGTTTTACAACTTCATAAGCACGCTCTGCAGTTCGTGTTCTTTGTTTTCCATCACCCCAAGAATTAAAATTGTAGGGCGTACGCGAAAAAATGATGGGTACTTTCTCATTGCCTTTTGGTCTGTAGATATCAGTTGCCAAACGAACACCGTCTCGCATGGGCATCATGACCTTTTGGTCAACGACTGCTATTTCTGCAAGCTTTTCAAAAATGTCTTCCCCCTCTTGCGCTTGTTCTTGGGCATAAAAGGGTTGACAAATAAGAAGTAATAATATGAATGAAATACGTAGAAAATGTTTCATGAAATGTGAAGTTTGTTAGTAAAGTATAAAGTTACTTAAAAAATACATCCGACAACTAATATTTCAGAAACGAGAAAGAAAATACTAAAAACAAAAAGCCCACCAATCCCGATAACTATCGGGAAGAGGGGCTTTTTAAGAAAGTGATATATACTAGATAACTTTTACGTTTACTGCATTTAATCCTTTGTTACCTTCTCTCAACTCGAATTCAACTGTGTCGCCTTCGCGAATCTCGTCGATCAATCCTGAAATGTGCACAAAGTGGTCTTTTTCAACGCCTTCTTCTGTAATAAATCCAAAACCTTTCGTTTCGTTGAAAAATTTAACTGTTCCTTTACTCATAATAGTGTATTTAATTTTAATAATTACTAATGAGTAGTCAACTATGATGCCACGAATATATGTTGTTACTAATTAACCCTTTAGGAATCAAATTTATCTGTAACTTTAGGTCTCACATTTTTTGAAATTCAATTAACTAACCTTTATACCAACATCTCATGAAAACCATTACATCCCTCCTGTTTACATTTCTTTTGCTATGCAGTATTCCTTCGGAAATATTAGCACAATCTAACCCCGCTAAAGAACAAGATCCTTTTGGAGGTTTACACTTTAGAAGTATTGGCCCTGCTTTTATGAGCGGTCGTATTGCCGATATTGAAATCCATCCCGAAAACGAAAACATTTGGTATATAGCCGTTGGCTCTGGAGGTGTCTGGAAAACAGTGAATGCAGGAACTACTTGGACTCCCATTTTCGATAATGAAAGCTCTTATTCTATAGGCACTGTTACCATAGACCCTAACAACACAGAAACCATTTGGGTAGGCACCGGAGAAGATATTGGTGGACGCCACGTAGGCTATGGTGATGGCGTATACAAAAGTGAAGACGGCGGAGCCACATGGAAAAACATGGGACTCAAAAACTCTGAGCACATCTCAAGAGTCGTC
This sequence comes from Patiriisocius sp. 208BN25-11, assembly GCF_058147145.1. Lineage (NCBI taxonomy): Bacteria > Pseudomonadati > Bacteroidota > Flavobacteriia > Flavobacteriales > Flavobacteriaceae > Patiriisocius > Patiriisocius sp. 208BN25-11. The sequence goes on along the minus strand of NZ_JBYVJY010000002.1, from coordinate 113,596 downwards.
ATACATCCAGAAAACAGCAATGTTGTTTGGGTAACTGCCCAAGGTCCGCTTTGGAGTAAAGGGGGTGATCGTGGTTTGTACAAATCGATTGACGGCGGTGAAACATGGAATAAGACTTTAGGCGATGCCGAATGGACAGGTGTTACCGAATTAGTATTCAATCCTGAAAATCCAGACATTATGTATGCTGCTACATGGCAACGTCACAGAACCGTTGCTGCTTATATGGGCGGAGGACCTGGAACGGCACTTTACAAAAGTACTGATGGTGGTGATACCTGGAAAAAGCTCACCAATGGGCTCCCTAAATCGTGGATGGGAAAAACAGGTTTGGCCATGTCTCCCTTCGACCCGAATGTACTCTATGCTGCTATCGAATTAGATAGACGCACTGGTGGCTTATATCGCTCTGATGACGGTGGTGGTTCTTGGACCAAACAATCTAATGCGATTACAGGAGGAACGGGGCCTCATTATTATCAGGAGCTCTATGCATCGCCACATCAAAAAGATCGTTTGTACCTCATGGATAATAACCTTCAAATTTCTGAAGATGGAGGGAAAACCTTTTATCGTATGAATGAAAAAAACAAACACGGTGATAACCATGCCATAGCCTTTAAAAAGGACGACCCTAATTATTTAATTGTTGGCTCTGATGGCGGTCTGTATGAATCTTTTGATTTAACAAAATCTTGGAAATATGTGGAGAACCTTCCACTTACGCAGTATTATAAAGTGGCAGTAGATGATACCGCTCCTTTTTATAATATTTATGGTGGAACCCAAGATAACAGCACACAAGGAGGACCATCTCGCACTGATAATGTACACGGAATCCAGAACAGTGATTGGAAAGTCATTCTCAATTGGGATGGACATCAACCTGCCACAGAACCTGGCAACCCGAATATTGTATACGGAGAGCGTCAAGAAGGAACCTTATCGCGTATTGATATGAACACTGGTGAAGTTATCGATATCCAGCCGCAACCTTCAGAAAATGAAAATTATGAACGTTTTAACTGGGACGCCCCTATTTTGGTGAGTCCGCACAATCCTACAACCATTTACTTTGCTTCGCAGCGTGTTTGGAAATCGGATAACCGCGGGGACGATTGGACGACCATTTCCGGAGATCTTACCAAGAACGAAGAACGCTTAGCACTTCCTATTATGGGGAAAAAGCAATCTTGGGATGCACCATGGGACGTGTACGCCATGTCTAATTACAATACCATCACATCGTTGGCAGAATCTCCTGTACAAAAAGGCTTGCTCTATGCAGGTACAGACGATGGACGCATTAATGTTACCCAAAACGGAGGTGCTTCTTGGACGACTATTAACGTAAGCAAACTTCCAGGAGTTCCTGCTACTGCTTTTGTGAATGATATTAAAGCCGATTTATTTGATGCCAATACGGTCTATGTGGCGTTGGACAATCATAAATATGGCGATTTTAATCCTTACTTAGTAAAGAGCACCAATGCAGGAAAATCTTGGACCGTAATTTCTAATGGAATCCCAGAGCGCACTATTGTGTGGCGTGTGGTACAAGATCATGTGAATAAGAATCTTCTTTTTGCAGGAACTGAGTTTGGTGTCTATTTTACTGTCAATGGCGGACAACAATGGACCCAACTTAAAGGAGGTGTGCCTACTATTTCATTTAGAGATTTGGCCATCCAACGAAGAGAAAATGACTTGATAGCCGCATCTTTTGGTAGAGGATTTTATATTCTGGATGATTATACAGCGTTGCGTGAGGTTTCACCCTCGATGCTTGCACAACCCGCTGCCTTATTTCCTGTGAGAGATGCATGGTGGTATGTACAACGCCCCCATTTAAGTTTTGATAGCGGTAAAGGAAGTCAGGGAGACTCTCATTTTGTAGCTCCCAATCCCGATTTTGGAGCCACGTTTACCTATTATTTAAAAGAGGCACCTGTTTCAAAAAACAAAACCAGAAAAGAAGCAGAAAAGAACATGGCAAATAGCGACATTCCTTTTCCGGGTTGGACTGCGCTAGAAGAAGAGAAACTAGAAACAGAGGCACAGCTTATGTTTGTCATTTCTAATAGTGACGGTACCATTGTAAGAAGACTACAAAGCCCAGCCAAAGCAGGTATCAATAGAATTTCTTGGGATTTAACCTACCCAAACATGAACCCTATTTCTTTAGAGCAACGTTCAGGAAACAACTATACTTCTAAGGGCTTTTTAGCGCCTCCAGGGACCTATAGCGTTGAGATGTTTATGTCTAATAATGGAACAGTTTCTTCACTATCACAGCCAGTTTCATTTACGGTGAAGCCTTTGTATGAATCTGCTATACCAGCAGCGAGTCCTGAGGTAGCTTCAGCCTTTTGGCGTTCTTTTGAAAATACAATGCGTGATGCTTCTGCCTTTGATTTAAAAATGGAGAAAGCAAGCAAAAGGACAAAAGCCATGGCAGTAGCCATCACTAGAAGTGCCAGTGTACCAGGCACCATAGATGCAGACTTAGCAAAAATTAAAACAGATATGGAGGCTTTGCGCTCTTCATACTACGGAAACCAAGCAAAAGCCGAAGTAGGTGAAAAAGGTCCGCCAACTGTGGGAGATAGAATGTTTGCTATCTATAGAGGTATCGAACGTTCTACCTACGGCCCTACCACAGCACATAAAGAGCAATTGGCGATTGTTGAAAAGCAAGTGTCAAGCTCACTAAGTCTTTTACAAGGAATCCAAGGACGATTGGACGCTGTACACACCAAACTAAAAGCGGCTGGTGCTCCTTATATTGAGGAGTAACAATAATTTTATATAATAAATATAAGCTCTCTTTATATATGTAAAGGGAGCTTTTGGACTATACGATATGGATTATCTATTTTTTCACATTCTTTTTGCACTTAATTGACACTTCAACCAACTACTCTCTTCTAGTTTTACGGCAGTATTAATTTTAAAAAAAGAAACATGAAGAAATTAGTTATGATGTGTATAATGGTTAGTTTTAGTATCCAACTGCTCAACGCTCAAGAAGTATTACCCATTAATGTAAACCAAAGTGAAATACAATGGTTTGGCGAGTATACCTTTTATTTTGGAGGACATAATGGCACCATCAATTTTAAAGAAGGATATTTTAAAAAAGAAAACGAGGTGATTACAGGAGGATCTTTTGTAATCGATATGAAATCTATTATCTGCTTAGATATAGAAAATGAAGAAGGCAAAGAAGGCCTTGTAAATCATTTAAAAGATCCAGACTTCTTTGATGTTGCCAATCATCCAACGGCTAGTCTAGAAATAACTTCTGTGGAGTATCACGATACTACTAGCATGCAACTATATGCAGACCTCACCATTAAAGGCATTATCAATCGTATTAAGATTCAGGCAACGGTAGACTATGAGAAAAAGGAAATGAAAACCAAATTTAAAATTGACAGAGCTCGTTGGGGCATTACCTATAATAGCGATTTACGTGATAGCGCCATCTCTGATGCCATTGGTTTTGAAGTTATCTTACAGCTTTAAATGCACCCAAGACTTGCAGTTGTATAGAAAAACACAAACCCATTACTTCTTATAAGAGCAATGGGTTTGTGTTTTAAAGTTTCCGAAGAAAAAAGACTACCAAATTTTGATACGCTCTTCTTGTGTTCTATAATTAGCTTCTCCTTCTTGAAGATCAAACGCTTCATAGAATGGAGAAAAGTTCATGAGGGGTCCGTTAACACGCCAAATAGGTGGCGAATGTGGATCTGTTGCAACATAATTTCTAAGAAATTCATCGCGCATTTTTACGCGCCAAATTCTAGCAATAGACAAAAAGAAACGTTGCTGTGGCGTGTAGCCTCCAATTTTTGTGGTATCCTTTGATTGTGCTGTCATATGAAATGCATCGAACGCAATAGCAATACCGCCATTGTCTGCTGTATTCTCCCCTACGGTTAAGGCCCCATTGAGATGCACACTATCTAATACCGTAAACGCGCTATACTGATCTATAATTTGCTGCGTCTTTGCTTTAAACTTCGTGTAATCTTCATCGGTCCACCAATTGGTGACATTCCCATTTTTATCGTACTGAGCCCCTTGGTCATCAAAGGCATGGGTGAACTCATGGCCAATCACCATACCAATACCGCCATAATTTACAGCGTCGTCTGCATATAAATCGAAATACGGAGCTTGTAAAATTCCTGCTGGGAATACAATTTCATTTAGGGAAGGATTGTAATAAGCCGTCACCGTAGAGGGCGTGGTTCCCCAGGCATCTCTATTAGGTGGCTTGTTAAGTTGGTTTAGGCGATATTGATAGTCATTTTTACGCAGGGCTACTACATTTTCAAAAAACATGGTTCTGTCGATGGCCACATCGTAGGTACGCCAAACATCGGGGTAGCCAATTTTTTTGTTGATAGCGTATAACTTATCTTTTGCCTTTAGTTTGGTGCTATCGCTCATCCAATCTAACTGTTCGATTCTTTTTTCTAATGCTTTTTGAAAATTATTTACCAAATCCAAAGCACGCTTTTTTGCCTCTTCATTAAAATGTCTTTTCACGTATAATTGTCCTAGCGCAAAACCAATTTGACCATCTACACGGCGCACCATTTGCTGTGCTCTAGATTGTTGGGTGGTTTGCCCCGTGAGTACTTTTTCATAAGCAAAACTAGCATCTCTAAAATCTTTGCTTAAAAGTCCGTCATGAGACCCGATACTATTTGCTTTTAGGTATAATTTCCACTGGTCTAAAGGGATTGTTGTGAGCAGAGTATTTAATTTGTTATAATATGCTGGCTGACTTACATCTACTTCTGTCACATCCATTTGCAATGTTTCCAGTAAACGAGTCCACCCAATTGCTGGCTGTTCTTTTTCTAGGTCTGGAATTTTATATTTATGGTAGTTTTCTTTAATAACCCTGCGCTGCACTCGCGTTTTGTGAGCCTCAGCCAATTGTTTTTCTATGTCATATACAATCCCTGCTGCTTCTGAAGCATTTGGTATGCTAGTTAAGGTAAATAAAGAGGTGAGGTAGGTCTTGTAGGCATCTTGAATTTCTTTTACTTGTGCTGCCTCATTAAAATAATAATCTCGATCTGGTAAGCCTAAGCCAGCTTGATAAAAATGAGCGATATTTATGCTACTATTTTGCTGATCTGGGCTAATACCTGGAACTAGCAAAGAATAATCGCCAGCCATGAGTTGCTTCGCCACAAACTGCATCATTTGCGGAACATCTTCTAATGCATCAATTTCTTGAAGTATGGAGGTGATGGGGGCACTTCCTCTTTTTTCTAATTGTAGCGTATCCATTCCAGAAGCATAGAAATCTCCCACCATTTGCTCGACACTACCTTTTGGATGTGCATCATTTTTTGATACTTCTTCTAAAATGCCTTGCAGTAATTTTTGCTGTGGAATGTTTAAAAAACGATAGGCTCCTACTCCTACTTGATCGTCTGCAATAACTGCATTGTCTTCCCAGGTTTTGTTTACATGATGAAAAAAATTGTTTCCGGGAGTTATTGCCGGTTGTATGCCATCAAAAACTACTGGAGCCTTTGTTGCTATTGCTTTCTCTGTATTTTTTTTACAGCAACTAAAGGATAAAAATAAAATTGTTAGGAAAATATAGTACTTCATGGTTGTTAGTTTTAACCAAATATACAGAATAAAAGGAACTAGTAGTGCTAAGAAAAAGCGCATTAACAATGAATCAAATATTCACCATTAATACGCTTTTATATAATTGTATAAAAACTATTATTTCACTAGGGTAACTTTAACGGCGTTCATGCCGCGTTGTCCTTTTTCTAGTTCAAAAGATACTTTGTTACCTTCTGTAATTTCATCGATAAGACCACTCACGTGACAAAAGTATTTTTCTTGGTTTTCATTATCAATAATAAACCCAAAACCCTTTGACGTATCAAAGAAGTTGACCGTTCCAATACGAACAGGATCAAATTTATCTTCGTCAGAGTCTTCTTTTTTAGGGATTCCAAGTACAATGTCTTCTACATCTACTTCAACTTTCTGTGAAGGATCTGGCGGAGTATCTACCAAATTACCATTGTAATCTACATACGCAAACTCAATGCCTTTGCTCCCATTCTCTTCTTTTTCAAGTTTGCGAGCTTCCATTTTTTTACGCTTATCTTCACGCTTCTTTAAGCGCTTTTTCTCTTTTTCTGATTTATTAAAAGTTTGTTGTGATTTTGCCATTAACTAATTTTATAATTTTAGGATAATATAACATTCTTTTAAAAATACCATACTATTTTTTTAAATTTATTTTCTTTTTTTCTTTATTATTGGTGGTTTTGGAGTTAAAACACCGTTTTGATTCCAATGATCCGCCATGATTTTTTCAATTAATTCATCTTTTGTGAGATGATGAAAGATGGTTTTAACATTGGTTTTACATGCTTCGGAAATTTCCTTACTCGGTTTTGTTTTAAATATTTTACGCGCCCATAAGATCGTGTTGTTTTCTTCAATTGAAGCAGCATCGGCCTTTAACATTTCAGAAAAAGTAATGGCTAATTCTAGTTCTAAATCTGGAATATCTGCTACTTCATCTTCTTGAATGATACTTAAAGAAAGTCCCTTTGCTCCTGCTCTTGCGGTACGGCCACTTCGATGTACATAGGCATCATAGGTGTCTGGCAAATGGTATTGTACCACATAGGCTAAATCTTTAATATCAATCCCTCGTGCTGCCAAATCTGTAGCCACTAAAATATTGAGGTGTCCTTCTCGAAATTGTCCCATCACACGATCCCGAATACTTTGCGTTAAACTACCATGCAAGGCACCCGAAGAGAATTTGTTTATGGCTAGGTTCTTTGCTAATTTATTAACGGCCGCTTTAGTTTTACAAAATATGATACCACGCTGTCCTTCCTTGGTGTTTAAGAAATGCATGAGGACGTTTAACTTTTCTATAGGTTCCACCACAACATATTGGTGATCTATGCCTTGATGTCCTGTTGTAGCCATATCTACTTCTATATGGACTACATGTTTAGCCATATAGTTTTGCACCAATTGTTTTACCGTTCCTGGCATGGTGGCTGTAAAAAGGAAGGTTCTTCTCTTTTTGGGTAGTCCCCTTACAATGGTATCTAATCCATCTTTTAAAGCCGTTACCATTTCATCTGCTTCATCGAGTACTAGGTATGCCGTATTTGAAATTTGAATTGCTTTACGTTCTAGTAAATCGATTAATCGCCCTGGCGTAGCTACAACTATATGAGTAGGCTCTTTTAAACGTTCTATTTGAGGTTTAATAGGGATTCCGCCGCATACAGATGCTATTGAAATGGCAGGTGTATTTGCAGCAAACTCACTTAGGTTCTTGAAAATTTGTTGTCCGAGTTCACGTGTGGGCGCTAAAATAACAGCTTGAATATCATTAATAGCGGTATCCATATGTTGTAGGATAGGCAATCCGAAAGCTGCCGTTTTACCCGTTCCTGTTTTTGCCAAGGCAACGACATCTTCTTTTTGATGTAGTAGTACGGGAATAACCTGCTCTTGAATGGTTGTTGGTTGTATAATCTCCAACGCAGTTAAGCTCTTATTAATTGAAGTGCTTATACCTAAATCTGCAAATGTTGCCATATATTTTACTCGTTATATTTTTTTATGAATTGCAGTACTATTATGCCTCTTGGAGAATTCGTTTTGATTTGCGATATAGATGCTTCGGATAGATATTTCGTTTTGCAAAACGGTTTAAATTTCCAGCATTGATCATTTTTTGGTAGATAGGCTTGGTTACACCAAAATACTCGTAGGTAGTACCGTCTGTGAATGTTACTTCTAACAACAAGCCTTTGTGTTGGTAATCTGCGATGGTCGAATTTTTAATAGTTTCTGTATATTCTGGTAAGTTTTTTTCTTTGGTTTCTGGAGCCATGCTTACTAGAAAATGATACCCATCGATAATTCTTCGGCTTTGCACTTCTGCTTCTTGCTGTAAAGCATCGCCGTCTTGAAATTTATCTGGATGCCATTCTTTTACTAAATTTCGATAGCTTTTTTTAAGTAGTTTAAGATCTATTTCTTTTTCTACACCAAATAATTTCTTGTACTCATTAATACGCCTCATAGCCTAATGCTTAATTTTGCGCGAAATTACCTCTTTTTAATGGATAAGCTTTGGTTATTAGAAATTAAAAAAGCCCATCGATTAAGACGGGCTCCTCATTAAAAAATCTGGTAGCTTATTTTTTTGAAAAATGGCTCCATACAATATCAATTATTTCTTCATCATTTCGTAAAATAACATATTCCTCTGCAACTCTCTGAGCATCTGCCTGGGTTTTATCTGCTGGCTCCTCGCCATGGCTAGGTATTTTCCCTAACTTTTCTTTATAGTTCGCGTTTTCCCATCTTCGTTTGTTAGTGACTCTATTCAAAATTGTAATTTGAGTAACCGAAAACCATTTTATTTTCCCGTGACTTCCTTTATTAGCTCCCATATTGTTTCTAGTATTAGTGAATAGACCTAATGAACTCTTTACTTTGAAATTTCAAAAGCTCAACGCATCGACTCGTTAGTGTACAAGTTTAAAGGTATCATAAATAATTGCCTTAAAATCAAGTATTTACACTTGATTTTAAGACAACAAAACGTATGTGGTGTAATTAGTAAGGTTTCTTAGTATTTTTAGAATATTATCCCTTTTTGAAGGGATTCATCGACAGTTACATAACTATTTGTAGGAATATATTTCTGAATACGATTTAAAAGTAGCGTCTTAATTTAGAAATAACCAATGCTTCATAAAAAAGCCCATACTTTGGAATGCTAGAATTCCATTTCAAGGGATTAACTACGCTTGATTTATATCTAATATTTCTAATTTATACCCTACTCCATGAACGTTTGAAATTTTAATGCGTTCATCTGCCTTTAATTTCTTTCTCAATTTTGAAATATAGGTATCTAAGCTTCTCCCTACAATAACACCATTGTCTTCCCATATCTTTTTGGTGAGTTCCTCCCTTGTGATGACTTGATTGGGTTGTGCAATAAATAAAGTCAGTAATTCACATTCTTTTTTAGACAAAGGAATAGCCTCTGCTTCTTTTATGAGGGTATGTTCGTCTGGATAGAACTTAAAACTTCCAATAGACGTAAAATTTAAATCTTCTTCTTTTCCAACAACTTTGGTAGTTTTATCTTTTTTGAAATACAACCAGAACCCTACCAATAGCATACTAATAGCTCCAAATATTATGTAGAACACCTTGGTAGTACTACTTCGAGCTTTCTCTATAAAAAACACTGTAATGGTATAGCATTTTTTTGGAAGTAATCTACCCCCGCAAGGTATAAGCGTGGTTGCTTCTTCGGTAGTCATTTCATAACTATAGGCAACTTCTCCATCGTCACATTGATGCACTAACACCCTATAAACATCTGGTAAAGATGCTTTTTTTAGCGCCTTTTCGGTAATGGTTACTAAATGATTCGGATTAAAAGTAAGTTCACTTTCAAATGAGAGTGTATATCTATGCTGATCTTCTTCAACTACTGGCAAAATTAAAGAGATACTATCTTGTTGTGTGAGTAATAATTGATGGCCAACTTCACGCAATGCAATTTTTGTAGTTTCTGAAAAATCCTGAGGTGTGACTTTTGGATTCACAAATGCCCCAGTGATGATAAGTGTTATCACAGGAATTACAAATAGTATACTTTTTCTTAATCTCATAGCACTTGTAAAGAACTTATTATTTTCTTAAATTTTAGTGTACTTGACACTTCTTTTACATTTTTTTGACACTTTGAATCTAAAAGAAAACAGTACTAGGGTTAGGAAATTTCCGAAGTCATTAGCAATAGTATCTTAGTCCTCTTTCCAGCCCCATGGCGCTTCTGGAATAGCAATGGGTTTGCTTAGATCCATGACAACTTTAAAAACGCGATCTGTTCCTAGTCTTCTTAGGTTATAGGTAAAAGAAGTTTCATCAATGCTAATCCACCAGACATTAGGTGCTGCCGCTGGCAAGATTTCTTGCGTATGTGCATCTGCAGAAAATACTTGGAGATCTGCTTTTCCAGCATTGGTGGTAATACCTCCATAAAAGTTTATGTCATCTTCTGATCCATCTTCATGTCTATGATCGTGTTGCAATGAAATACGGCCGTCTTTTCTGGTTAAAATCCAAGTTCTCGAGCGATCTTTACCTACGAAAAAAGGAATCTTAATTTGACTTTCACTACAGGTTCTAACATGCATCACCAATCGTTTTCCACCAAAGTCTTCATCTTCTTCAGGGAGTTCTAAAGCACCTTCATATGCCTTGCCACAATGAGATTGTAAGCTATTCCAAAACTGGTCTGTTGGACTTTCGTTTTGCGCGAACAATAGGCTTGAAAACAAAAGTGCTATAAAAGTAAAGGCATAAGTGCTATTGATATTTTTCATATTATTCTAAGATTGATATGCGTACTTTTTTCTTTTTTAGGCGTGTATTGTTTGTTTTGGCTATAATACGATCAACCTTATCTTTTGGCACCGCTACAAAAGCACAGTCTTGTTTTAATTCGATGACTCCTAGTTCGTTTCTTTCTAGATTTCCTTGCTTAAAAAAGAGTCCTGCAATATCACCTTTAGAAATTTTATCTCTTCTTCCACCAGAAATAAATAAGGTAGCCCATTGCGAGTAAATGGCAGTTTCTTTGTCTTCGAGTTTTAAAATTTCAGCACGCTGATGCTTTGAACCTTTATCTGAAGCACCCACTGGAATAAATTCGGGTAAGTACTCATCTACCCATTGCAATACATAGGCAGTTCCAGTTGCATGCATTCTGGCAGTTCTACCATTTCTATGTGTAAACTCTTCTGCTTTTAAAGGGAGTTGGTAATGAATAATGAAGTTGAGTTCTGGTATGTCTAGTCCACGTGCCGCCAAATCTGTTGCCACAATAATTTGATGTGTGCCATTTCTAAATTTAATTAAAGCACGTTCTCTATCTTTTTGTTCCATGCCTCCATGAAAGTGCCCATGTGGAATATGTTGTTCGGTTAAAAAATCGCTAACGTAATTAATGGTGTCCTTAAAGTTGCAGAAGATAATGCCTGGCTCATTTCCGATATGATACAGAACATCTACCAAGGCTTGTAATTTGTTTTTTTCTGCTGCCTGTACAATTTTAATCGCCAAGGCATTGGTGTTGCTATTTAAATAGTCAATCACGACTTCATTTTGCAATCCGACAAAAGAAGGGATTTCAATATCTTGCGTAGCCGAGGTTAGAATACGTTGCGCTAAGTTTGGAAGGTGTTCTATAATCTCACGCATCTCTTTTTCAAAACCTACCTCTAAGGACTTGTCAAATTCATCAAGCACCAGTGTTTTAATGTCTTGGGTAGCAAAACTCTCACGACGCAAATGATCTGCAACACGTCCCGGCGTTCCTATAATGATTGAGGGCGTATGCGCAAGATCTACTTTATCTTTAGACATGGGCCTTCCTCCATAAATGGCATTGGCTTTGTACCCAGAACCCATTTCACGAATTACTTGCTCGATTTGTATAGCAAGTTCTCTTGAAGGCACTAAGATTAAAAGTTGTACTTCGCTGCAATTAGTATCTAGCGCTGCAATAGTAGGAAGTAAAAAAGCAACAGTTTTACCTGTACCCGTAGGCGATAGCAATACGGTATTGGGGGTTGAAGGAATGGCTAGCACTACTTCTTCTTGCATCTCATTTAGTTGAGAAATACCCAATTTTGCCAATAACGCTTGTTGCGATTTTTTTTGAATAGCCATAAATATGATTCGTGTTTTCTGAAATATTAGTTCACTAGTAAAACCTAATATTTAAAAGTAGTTGAATTTTATCCAAATAAAAAGAGCCCATCGAACCCGATAACTATCGGGTGATGGACTCTTTAGTAAGATAGTTATATAGTGTATTAGATAACTTTTACGTTGATTGCGTTTAAACCTCTGTTTCCTTCTTTAAGTTCAAACTCTACTTCGTCTCCTTCTCTAACCTCGTCGATTAATCCTGAGATGTGTACAAAGTGATCTTTTTCAACACCTTCTTCAGTGATAAATCCAAATCCTTTAGTGTCGTTGAAAAATTTTACTGTTCCTTTATTCATGGTACTATTAATTAAAAATTATTTTATAAGCTGCAAAGATGACCTTATTTATTAACACTAGCCCCATTAATTTGGTTTATTTTAAATTTAATTACTTGACCATACCTTCACAGGTGTTTTATTCTCGTTAGAGACTTCATAAAATGCTTCTTCAAAAGAACTCCCATTAATAGTAACCAAGGCAAATCCATTGAGTACTCTCATTTTTTGAACTTCTTTGGAAGGATCTGGCATGGGTGTATGTGCATAGTACAGCACATCTGGATTTGATCCCGTAGTCAAAGGCGCTAGATCTGACGCATTCCCAAACGGAATTGAAGCATGACCACAGCAGCGCATTTTAGCCGTCTTTCCATTATAGATGGATAGCGAATCATTGTAGACAATACCATTGTGAACATGTCCCCAATACCAAGCATCTGGTACAGTATTTTTCATGGCACCTGTTACTTGATCCCACAAGGCTTTGTTTATTGTCGGTGCTCCTTTTTCAACTTCAATTCCATTGTGATGGGTCATCAGCATTACTTTTTTACCAGTTTTATAGGCATTACTTAAAAAGTCTAACTGTTCTTGTCCCTTTCCATCTTTGGTGAGCGAACCCTTGAAATACAAATAACTATCATCATAGTAAGCAGAATCTAAGCCTACTAAGACCCAATTTCCTATTTCAAAAGAAAAATAGGTGCTTCCACCCTGTGCTGTAAATCTACTTTCTTTCAAGGTAGTGCCCATTAAACCATTAGCACCATCGTACATTTCATGATTACTATTCATAGTGTATACCTTTCCAGTATACGAATCTGGAATCATATTCAAAAAGTTGTTTCGTTCTTCTTCTTTGGTTCCGGCATAATACACATCTCCTAAATGAACTATATAATCTGGATTCTTTGCCAAGACGCCATCAATGACTAGTTGTGCGGGGCATTTTTCTTTCGCCCCATCATCCCATGCACCTGTTCCCCAATCACCAATAATAGCTACCGTAGCAGTTGCAGGGATGGTTTGATTTAGCACACGCATAGCTGCTGGAACAAAAGGATGTTTCTTACTAGGTCTAATTTTGTAATAGTAATAATAAGCAATTACTAAGGTCCATTCATAATCCAACTGACAATATTTTGAAGCTGCAAAAATAGTCCCATCGCCTCCTACCCAACCCGCATAGTTCCATTCATTTGCGAGTTCGTCGGTAACGTTTGATTTTGGTAAATCAAACACATCTCTAAGTAACGATGTGAGATGTCCAAGGTCTATCATCTTATTTAGATAATACAATGCAAGTATATTTTCTGCATCCTGATGCTGCTCTGTTGTCTTTAGCCTTCCACTCAAATAGATATTTTCACATTCTTGCAAGTAGATCCAAAAACCATCAGCAAGGCTTTTTTCTTCGGAAGTATGAACTTTTTCTGCATAGGCTTCTTCAAATAAGGAATTTATACGCTTATAGGTTTTTCTTTGTGTTTCTGAAATTTTCTGTGGTATCATAGGTAGTTAGTTTATAGGTGCAATATCTTAATTAACAGCTATTTACACAATAGGTAATACTACCTGATTTTTAAATTGTTATTATCTAAATTTTGGTAAGATTGTACATTCAAACAATTCATCCTTACTATGAAACCAAAAATTTTGCATATCCTATTTTGTTTATTTCTAGTAACTTTTTACGGGTGTAATGAAAAAAAGGTAAATGAGATAGATGGAAACTACCAATCTCTAGGATACGGACGTGTATTAACCATAGAACAAAACCAATTTATGTTGTATGATGTTACCGAATATTCTTGTTTACCATTAATGGCAGGAAGCCTTGATGATTTTGAAGACGCTATCACCTATCGAAATGATACTATAGCGATCAAACAAGAAATAAATGTATACTACTTTACAAAGCTTGCAAACCTTCCTGCTATTTGTGATACAAGCACTAAAGAATATGCAGAGGCTCAAGAAAACAAAGATGATCCTGTGCGTAATTTTGAAGCATTATGGGATACGTTTAAAAACCACTATGCCTATTTTAAGTTAAGAAATGTAGATGCAAAAGAGATGTATGCCACCTACAGACCGCAAATTAGCAAGGAAACTAGTCAGGCAGAACTCTTTTTAATTTTTTCTGAAATGTTAGGAACCTTCAATGATGGGCATATAGGTATAGAAGCTCCCGATGAAATTGAAGAGGCAGCAGAGCAATTATTTCTCGAAAAACAACCTAAAACAGAAACAACTGAAGATGCACCAAAAAAGAAATTGCGAAATCATACGGTCGCTAAAATGGTAGCTGAGCAGTATATTCCAGAAGGTACATCTATTAAAAACGGACAATTACGTTGGGGAATACTTGATAATAAGATTGGATATTTACAAATAAACCAAATGATGGGAATGGCAAACTACACCATTAGCGATACGCTGTCCTATAGAGAGTATTGGATGACCTATTTTGCAATGGCAGAAGAAAGCGACCATGATAACAAAGATGAATTACTAGGCATACAAACCGCATTGGATCGTATCATGAATGATTTAAAAGATACCAAAGCACTTATTATTGATGTTCGATTTAACGGAGGTGGAAAAGATGAAGTAGGAATGGCAGTACTGCAACGGCTAAATCTTAAAGAAAAGGTTACTTTTTCTAAAAAAGGAAAGTATAATGATGGATTTACACCCATAAACAATGTCGTGCAACCAGCTACTGATAGACCATATCTAAAGCCTGTATATTTATTAATCGGACCAGAATCTGCAAGTGCTACAGAGATTATGGCGTTGAGTGCTATGTCGCTATCAAACATAACATCCATAGGAGCCAGAACCGAAGGTGTTTTTTCAGACATGTTAGACAAAGAATTACCTAATGGCTGGGAGTTTAGTTTGTCTAATGAAGTGTACCAAGATCTTAATGGAAATAACTATGAAAGTGTGGGCATACCTCCTACTATTTCAATTGAGTATCCTAGACCTACCCAAGAATTTTTAGAAAAGGTGGTGTTAGACCTCACTAAAAATGGAGATGCTGCCATTGAAAAAGCGATGAGTTTACAGCTATAATTAAAATTAAAGAAAAGTAGACAACCGTATTTATTTAAAAGGAGTCTTTAATTATAGAAGTGTAACAAATACTTAAAACACCTATCTTTTATATAAATCCAACCCAATGAGAACATTCTTTTTAATTTCTTTACTAATAACTAGTATCGCTTGCAACCAAAAAAATACAACTAACGAAGCATTGCCTTCTAACATTTCCGGAGCACAAGAAACTTTTAAAACAGCTAGTAGCTTTTTCCCAAAAGAAAAGGCAAAAGTGCTTGTGGTAGGAAGTTTTCATATGGATTATCCTGGATTGGATACCCACAAAACTTCCGAAACCAACAAAATAGATGTATTAAAAGAGCCTAAAAAATCTGAAATTACCGAGTTGGTAAACTACATCAAGAAATTTAAGCCAACAAAAATTGCCATTGAGGCCAATCCAAATTGGAATGCCACAAAAAAATTAAAAGAATACAAAGCAGGAAATCATCAAGAAGAAAGAGACGAACGTTACCAAATAGGTATGCGCATCGCTAAAGAATTATCGTTAGACACACTTTATTCAGTAAATGCATCATCGCTAAGAAATGATATGTATGAAAGGGATTCTATAGCCTTAAATCATTGGATTGGAAAGGTGGACTGGGAGCGAAAAGACCCTGTAAGCGACATGCAATTTGAATGGTATGCATATACAGATACGCTTATTAAAAAGACCAGTTTACTCAACTACTTTAAATACTCAAATTCTCCAGAAAGTCATGCCTATGGCTATGGTGCTTACCTTACTGGGTATTTTAAAACAGAAAATAATCAGGGAGCAGATTTCTTGTCTATGTGGTGGTACAATAGAAACATTCGCATTTTTAGAAATATTCAAGGCATTACAACCAGCCCCCAAGATCGTATTATGGTGCTCATGGGGTCTGGTCATGCTGCCGTACTCCGTAAATTCTTTGAAGACTCTCCAGAGTATGAATTTATTGAATTTGATAGTCTATAACTATTCAATTTCAACATCAAAACTTGCACTTACATCAGTTTCACCGCCTGCATTGTCTAAACCAGTATTTGGCTTGGTAGGCTCGTGACGTAGGGTAATCGTCAAAATACCAGTGCTAACTTCACCTGTAGTAAGCGTAATGGCAAGTCCTAAGGGATTTCCATTTCCATCCATATCTTCATAGGTAGTGGTCATATTTAACCCAGAACTTACAGTATAAAATACTTGGTGTTCATCTGCTTCTTCAAGTACTTCATCTGTGATGTTCTCGGCAGGTGTTTCAGTTTCATTTAAAAACACAACACCACCTGAATAGGTCGTATTTGCTGAGAAAGATCCTACAATAGTGGTCACAGGAGGATTTGGTCCATCACCATCTAGATCTTTTGTTTGTAGCACTACTTGATTTCCACTATCTGCTGTAAGGGTTAATGCAACTGTTGTTATTACCTCTTCTTCATTAATGATAACCGGTGGTGTGTCATCGTCATTACTACAGTTAGAGAATAAGGCACATACTAATGCTATACTTGCGATTTTTATTGTTTTCATAATAATTTAGTTTTATGTTTTAGTAATTAATTTTTAGTTGTAATGATATACTTGTCCCTAAATCATCTGCATAGTAGCGCAAACGGTTTAAATAATTTCGGTACGAAGTATTAAATAGATTATTGATTTTTAGCCCTAGATAAATATGTTCATTAAGGCTTGCCGAAGCATTTAAATGCATGAGATGATAGGCATCTGGCGGAGTGCTTACATCTACAAGCGCAGGACCATCTGGTAATTGCACTTCAAAATTATTATCAGGAAATTCATTCTGCTCAAATACATAATCACTTTGCAATTGGATGCTTAGATCTTTTAGCTTTGGTAATGTATATGTCAGCGCATTTTGTGTATTCGCTGCAGGCATATTGATAAGCGGTGTATCCAAGGTTCTGTCATACCCTTTCACCAAAGAAAACTGATGTGTAAAACGTAGATTTTCTAAAATCTTAACATTTGCATCAATATCCACCCCATACAATTGCGCTTGGGTTTGTCTGTATTCCCATACTTGAAAATTCCCGCGAATGGTTTGCTGTATTCCCGTAGGCTCAATAAGTATAAAATTATTGATGGTATTGCTATACGGGGTAATTGCAAATCCAATAACATCATGTTCTCGAGTCAGTGTCAGTGCTACTTTATGCGACTGCTCTGCATCAAACCGTAGATCTCCTAATTCTATTCTAGAAGCACTATGATGCAAACCTTCACTAAATAACTCAGACGCATTAGGCGCTCTTGAAGCCGATGAATAGTTTGCAAATAAACTATAATCCTCCCAAAAACGATACGTAGCACCTACTGTAAACGACGGATTAGAAAACGATAACGTTGGATTTGTAAGAATCTGATTTCCAGTTTCTTCAATGACAATCTCTGGAAACTGTGTATCATATCCTCGTTCTTCCCAAAACGATCTGCGGTAAAACTTAAATACGTCTAAAGTTGTATAATCAAATCTAGCACCTGCTTCTACTAAAAGGTTTTCATTTACCTTATAATTTGCAGTAGCGTAGGCTCCAAATGCATAAGAATCATAATCAGGAATAAGACGTCTTACGCCAGTTTCTGGATTTGCAAAATTGGATTGGTATTGTCCACTAACACCTGTATTTAGTGCAATATCTTCGGAAATATTAGCATCCAAATCTATGGCTAATGTATGTGTTGTAAGTTCTAAATCAACCGAAGCTTTGTCATCATCATCACCTCTTCGAATATCAAATTCTAATCGGTTATTATGTTGAAAATCGTATTGCGCAGTTAAACGCCCTATTCCTTCAAGCTTCTTAAACCCTTTTATTCTTGCCAAATGGTGTGTTACATCTTGTCTAGGATTCCCTATGTCATAAGTAATATCTCTAATAACAAGAGGAACAATACTTGCAATTGCTCTCACTTGGTCTTCTGCTCCACCTAAATGCGAAGCTCTTAGAATTCCAATCTCATTTCTAAAATAAGAGTAATACCCATCCACGCCATAATCGATTCTATTAAAACCAACTCTTGCAGATAGATTTCGCTCAAAAATACCGGTATTGCTAAGCACATAGTCTGGAGCTTCAAAATCTCCAAAACGCTTTAACGTTCCTTGTAATGTACCATACCAACCATTTTCGTAACTCTTTGTTAGGGATGTTGTAATAGCGCCGCCACGCCCATTACTCACCCCCGTGAGCATTGTGCTTCCATAAAGAGAGTCTAAAAGGGCTATTTTTGGTGCTTCGGTCACAATAACACCCCCAATAGCATTTCCGCCGTACTGCAACGCACCAGCACCTTTAATGACTTTAATAGAACCTGATGTATTAATATCAATACTAGGAGCATGTTCTGCGCCCCATTCTTGATCCTGCATTCGCACCCCATTATTAATAAGGATAATACGACTACTATGCAGCCCATTTATGATAGGCTTTACCACTGTATTTCCTGTATTTAAAGAAGAAACGCCAGACAAACTATTTAAAGCATCTCCTAGAGAACCACTGCTGTATTGAGCTATAGTTTCTTGAGATATTTTATTTTCAAATAGGGTCTCGCTTTCTTTAGCCAAGGCATCACCTTTCACCAAAATTTCATTGAGTTCTTCAAGATGGTGTTCTAACTTGAACGTTTTTGTAGTATCTCCATCGATCAAAACTTGATAGGCTCTAGTAGTGCAGGCAGGATGTGATATCTGCAACTGGTAGGTACTAGCGCATAAATTTGAAATAATAAAGGATCCATCTAGATTGGTTTGAACAGCAACACCTGTTTGCGCTACTATAATAGTAGCACCAGGTAATACTGAGCCATCATGTATATCTAGTAAAGAACCATATAATGTATAGGTGCAATCTTGTGAATAAGAAAGCATACTGCTACAAAACAGCAGTATTAATGCATATAAACGCATGGTTTTCTTTTTTAAAATGTGAACGAATGTCGGGTTTTAAGAAAGAAAAACTGGGGGTGCACGAAGTTGTTTAGAACTATAGGTATTCGTGGCTAATACAATACTCGTATACTCGGTTTTCTGGAATCCAGAAATTATCTTGAGTAAGGCATTTTGTTCTTCAGTAAGCGTGTATTGAAACGTTTGTCCGTAAAAATCACATAAATCACAACCAGGTTCTTCTTGGTGTAAATGTATTGTTTGCTCGTTACATATTTCATGTTCATGAGATTCAAACACATGAGAAAACTGCACAAAACTGGGTGCGAGTAACACCAATGTGAGTGCAAATCCTCCTAAAAAACGTAGTATGTAGTTGTTTTTATTCATGTATAGTATACAATTCAAAAATACTACTTTCATAAGATTTCAATACATTTTTATGAATTTATTAATAGATAATAAGACATACATGAGATTTATCTTAGATGGATTATACCCAAGCTATCCAGTATAATAGGTATCTTTGTAAAAAAAAAACTATGGTAAAGAAACTAATACTGCTGCTCCTTGCAGCTTGTCCCCTTGTGACACAAGCCCAAACAACAGAAATAAAAGTAGAAGAAGAACGTCGAGGAAATAGAATCATGTTATATGGTCTTAATGAAACCCTAGAAGACCTTGAAGTAACCTTTGAAGTTGAGGGTACTGGTTTTAGACAAAGTAAAAGAAAGCCAAGAGGTGTACTTATTCCTGCTGCATCTAAAGTACACATGTTAAACCTTATGGTGAATAAAGGAGAAACTCCAAATTACAAAGTAAAACAAACCGTAAGTGATAGTATTTCTAGAAGAACGCTTAGAAAACAAGCTAGCCCTATTAGAATCCCTACAGCGAGACCTATTATCATGTACGTTACAGAAAACTGCACCACTTGCGATTCGTTAGTAGCAAAATTAGAACGCAGTCCTTATCAATATCAAAATACCTACTTAGCACAAGATTCTATTACAAGAAAACAAGTAGCAAGAGGTATTACTAGATTAGATACTATTGTAACCCCCATTTTTAATGTAAAAGGAATTTTGAATACTGAAATTTTAAATTACGAAGATGTGTTTGAAAACTTTATAAAAGAATAGTGTTCCCAATACTAAAATTATAAAGAAAGAGTCCTAGCAAATTGTTAGTACTCTTTCTTTATTCTATGACAATTTTTAGCGTTTGCTTCTCATTTACTGCACTAACTGTTAAGAAATAGACTCCAATAGGCAATGTTTGTGTGATTGAATTCATTTGTATTTTTTGCGATTGGGTTACTTCTTTTTCAAAAGGCAATGCCACTTCCCTACCCAAAACATCATGTAATACGATACTTGCAGATGCAAAATTTCCTAGTTCAATAGCTACTACACTAGTAACATCGACTGGATTAGGATAGATGCTAACCCTAAAATCATTCACAAAGTTTTCGGCAGTATCTAAGGTACTGTCTGGTGTAATTTGAGAATAATACACATCCTGACCAACATTAAATGTAGCTGCCCATGCTAGGTGTGCATTGGTATTATCGCTCACCATATGAAAATAATCTCCCATTTTGTCTTGTTGTGGATAGCCAATATTTGGATCAAAAGATTCAGAAATAGCTGTGTTTTCAGACCAAGTACTTCCTTGATCATCCGAAAAAGAATAATACAACACAGAATCGTTTGTTCCCGCTGGAGCATCTCGAGTATCTAACCACACCACATCAATTCTACCATTTGGTGCTACAGACATGGTACCAAACCACTGAAATGAATCGGTTCCAGTATCTGTATTGATACGTATGGGTGCTTCAAATGAAGCTCCGTCATTTGTACTTCTAGCAAACATAACATCTGCAGGATCAAAAATAGAATTTCGCTCTACAGTTGCAAGCACATAAATGTTATCCCTTCCTGGCCCATTAGAAATATCTACAGACACCCAAGCTTGTCCTGATAGCCCTTGCGGATTAATAGGTTCAAAAAATGATAGTTCACCATCCAAGTCTACCTCAGTAATATCGTCCCAACTTACAGTGGCATCTGCATCTTTGGCATTTGTAGAGGTCAACAAAAGAATATCTCCTACATTATCTCTTCCAGTAATGTATAATGTTCCATCTGTTGCTGTGGCGAGTGTTCCCCAAAAAGGTTCATCATCGATGGTTACACACGACTCAAAACTCTGGGCATTATCTGTAGATCGCGTAAAGGCGCCAGGAGAACAGGTTGTAAATGATGTGTTCCAATACGAATAATAATGTCCATTTCCTTCACTTTCGGTTTTGTCTACATGCACCCATTGTTTATCACCTCCCTGGGCAGGAACAGCAGGTCCAATCGTAAAACCGCCAGAAGGAATTGTAAAAACATCACACTCAAAAGTACCTTGCAAACTATTGTAATAGATATCCCCATTTACATCTGCATCTAGCACAGGATCTGATCTAAAAACACCTGGATTAATGACATCAGGAAAGGTCCAACTTTCTCCTGCATCATCAGAAAACCCAATACCAGCTTGTCTAAAATTACTAGAAATATTATCAAACTGCCTCCATCCAATAATGATTCTATTTAAGTCGGTGGGATCCACAGCTATTGAAGGTTCATTAGCAGCATCCCCAATCATATCGTCACCATTACTGTTTACATTGACCTGTCGTGTAAAAAATTCTGCAGCGTCAACTTTATAAGCAGGCTGTGTTGCCATGGAAGCTCTAGGAGTTTCCAAATATGGGTCATCTTCTACTTCCAATAGCGCAGCACGATCGTTTGTAGTTTGTTGAGAAAATAATGCGGTGCTTGAAAAAAGTAAGGTAGTAAGCAAGGATATTTTTTTTACTGAGAAGGTTTCTGAAATTTTCATATCGATAGGAACTAAGATTTATAACAATATACAAAATCGTTGGGGTTATGGAAACATATATATCTCGTGATTTATAAATGAACACAAGCATTTTACTACCTTTGCAGTGCTTAAATTTTATACTACATATGAAGAAAGATATACGAATCGTTTTTATGGGAACACCCGATTTTGCAGTGGGTATTTTGCGTGCTTTGGTTGACCATGGATCCACTATTGTAGGAGTAATCACTGCTCCCGATAGACCCAAAGGTCGCGGTCGTTCTTTGCAAGCTTCTGCAGTAAAGAAATATGCTGTTTCTCAAGACATTCCTGTATTGCAACCTACCAACCTTAAAAATGAAGCGTTTTTAGATTCATTAAAGGGGTTACAAGCCAATTTGCAAATTGTGGTAGCGTTTAGAATGCTGCCTAAAGTTGTTTGGCAACTTCCTGAACTAGGTACTTTTAATCTTCATGCGTCATTATTACCAAAATATCGTGGTGCTGCTCCTATTAATTGGGCTATCATTAATAAGGAACAAGTGACAGGAGTTACTACCTTCTTTATTGACGAGAAAATTGACACTGGAGAAATTATACTTTCAAGAGAAGTACCTATTAGCAATAAAGAAACAGTAGGAAGCTTGCATGATACCTTAATGGAAGTAGGAAGCGAATTAGTTGTTCAAACTGTCACTCTCATACAAGAGGGTACCATAACAACACAAGCCCAGCCTAAAGGTTCAGATTTTGAAGCACTACAATTAAATGAAGCGCCCAAATTAAAACCAGAGAATACGTATATCGATTGGACATCTACAGCAGATACGATAGATCATTTTGTAAGAGGCCTAAATCCGTACCCTGGCGCTTGGACGTATATGCAACAAGGTGAAGAAAGATTGAAAGTTAAAATTTACGAAGTAGTATCTGTTTCAATAGAAGAGGCAACACAACTAGATTTTATAGCAAAAGATGGGATTGTTAACATTTCCGAAGAAAGTACTATTGGTGAAATCTATGCAACAAAAAGAGACCTATATATCCAACTAGAAAAGGAGGTGCTTCAAATTAAAGAAATTCAACTTCCAGGAAAACGAAAAATGCTGACAAAAGATTTATTAAATGGTTATGATTTTGGTACCGATAGTAAAATGATTGTAAACCCCTATGCCTAGTGCAACCATAAAAAAAATGCCGTTTATCGGTATGCTTATTAACAATCACCCCAAGTTATTAACAAAAATGGGGTTTTAGCGCGCCAAACCTTGTCTGTGTTGAATATCCGTTTAAATTTGTAGAGCAATTAATCGAAAGTTTAACCATTTTTTTAATTTAAACAAACACTATGAACAAATCAGATTTAATCGACGCAATGGCAGAAGATGCTGGAGTAACAAAAGCAGCAGCTAAAAAAGCATTAGAGTCTTTCCTTGGAAATGTAGAAGGATCACTTAAAAAAGGAAACAGAGTTTCTCTAGTAGGTTTTGGATCTTGGTCAGTTAACAAAAGAGCTGCAAGAGAAGGAAGAAACCCTCAAACTGGAAAAACTATCAAAATCGCTGCTAAAAACGTTGTAAAGTTCAAAGCAGGTTCAGACTTACAGAGTAGTGTAAACTAATCTACTGTATATCAAAACATAAGAGCCCTCTTTGCAATAGCAGAGAGGGTTTTTTGCTTGTAGGAATTTTAGCCTATGGTTCTTTTCTCTTGGCTGTTTAAAAAAAATATGGTAGCTTTAATTAACTAAACTACCATAAATGACAACACTTAAACCCAATAAGGGCCATTTACTCGTTGCAGAACCTTCCATTATTGGGGATGTTTCATTCAATAGATCTGTTGTGTTGTTAGCTGAATATAACAATGAAAATGGTTCTGTAGGCTTTATTTTAAATAAACCTCTAGCATATACACTTCAAGATTTTCTTCCCGAAATCAATTCTAAACTCCCTGTTTATAATGGAGGACCAGTAGAACAAGACAACTTATATTTTATCCATAAAATCCCTGAATTAATCCCAGGAAGCATCGAAATCTCAAATGGGATATACTGGGGAGGTGATTTCACAGCTATTTCTGATCTCTTACGTGACGATTTACTTAGTGAAGATCAAATCCGTTTTTTCTTAGGCTATTCTGGTTGGGCAACCGAGCAATTAGATCAAGAACTTAATCTGAATAGTTGGGTTGTAGTTCCTAATGTATACAAAAACAACATTATTGGTAAAAACAATGATGATTTCTGGAAAGAGAAAATGCTAGAATTTGGAGGAGATTATGTTTTGTGGTCTAATGCACCAGAGAATCCTAGTTATAATTGAAGGTGATGGATGAAATTAATTTGATAGTTTGATGATTTAAAAATTGTTTTTAAAATTTCACAATCACTATCCTAACCTAGCTTTCACATTCAATTTTCCTATTAATTCTTTAGCTATCGTAGTTGCATATTCTTTCTTGCGATACTTAGAAATTGGCTGTATTCCGGTAATGACATTAGTAACAAACAATTCATCTGCTTTTTGAAGCTCAAAAGGTGAGATAGAAGCTTCTTCAATAGTATAATCGGGCATTTCAACTAAAATACTAAGGAGCTGTTTGCGTAACATCCCCTTTAAACAACCATCTAAAATCGGTGGTGTCTTAATGCTATCTCCTTTTACTAAAAATAAATTTCCATTTAAGGCTTCTACAATTTGCTTATTCTCATTGAGCAGCAAACAATTGGCGTAGTTGTTTTCTTTTGCATAGATACTACCTAATACATTGATAATTTTGTTGTTCGTTTTTAGCGTAGACAACAAGCCAGATGTAATGTAATGATCTTTAAACAATTCTACTTCGTAGGCTCCTTCATTTAACACATAAAAAGGATGCTCTAATGGAGCACATTGAATAGAAAATGCTACGTCATTTGTAGTTGGGTTATAAAAACCTCCTTCTTGACGCCACACCAATATTTTTACTCTACAAGCCAAATTACTAGCACTGTTAGCAGTAACAGTAGCTAAAATTTGTTCTTCTAAATATTCTTGTGTGAAATTCATAGGAATTTCCATACGCAAAATACGCATAGAGGCCATGAGTCTAAAATAGTGGTCTTCCCAAAAGTAAATACGACCCGCTCCTACTCTTAGTGTCTCAAAAACTGCGTCTCCATAGTTTAGCCCTCTATTATTATAAGATAAGGACGCCACTGCTTTATCTAGTAATTCCCCATTAAGGTTTATCATATAAAAAATGCCGCTCCAAATTGTAATGGAGCGGCACAAAGATACAGGTATCTTGTAATATTTTTATTTAGATCCTAATATTTGTTTCAGTTCAGAAACCATATTTTCCCAAAGCATTTTTCCTTCTTCTACTTCATCTTCATCTGCATAGTCGGTAATCATAAGAGAAACATCTTTAGTGATTTCATCTACTTGAATTCGTAATTCAAAATAGTAATCAGTATCGGCATCAACGTCCCATCTAAATTTAACACGTTCGCCAGTTTTCTTTGTAAGAAGCACTGCCTTTTCTTCGGCTCCATCCCATATAAATGCAAAGTTCTCGCCTCTTGAGTTTACATTGTCAGCATACCATTCAGAAAGCCCAGAAGGCGTAGAAATGTATGTGTATAATAATGAGGGGGATACATGGATGGGGATTTCCATCTCGTATTTAATTTTTTCTTCCATTGTCATTTGTTAGTTGGCTCAATATAGATATTAAATACAAAAAGAAAAAGAAAGCTAGGTGTTTTTTGTTTGTAAGAATCCTCTTATTAACTTAATAACCATTTATAATCAGATACTTATATCTCTAGCGTTTGAAATTTCTTTTATTTTTTAATTTTCCTTGGTTGGATTTATTTGGGCTAGCATGTCTTTTACTTCTATTCCCTCTTTGATGTGCTACCTTATTAGCAGCCTTTTTTTCTTCTATTTCTTGAGCCGTTTCTGTTACTTCAAATCCTTCAATAACAGTACTTTCAAGTTTTATTTTTAACAACTTCTCAATGCCTCGAACATAGGCATTCTCATCTACGCTAACAATAGAGATTGCTTGTCCGCTGGCTCCTGCTCTACCCGTACGACCAATTCTATGTACGTAATCCTCTGGGATATTTGGAAGCTCATAATTAATTACATAAGGTAACAAAGGAATGTCCAAACCACGAGCTGCAATATCTGTTGCTACTAAGACTTCTACCTTACCACTTTTAAAACCTGCAAGCGCCTTGGTTCGTGCTCCCTGACTTTTATTACCATGGATAGCAGCAGATTTAATTCCAGCCTTATCCAATTTTTGAGCAAGCCTATTGGCACCGTGTTTTGTTCTAGTAAAAATTAAAACCTGTTGCCAGCTACCTTCTTTAATAAGTTTGATAACGAGATTAGTCTTTAGACTTTTATTTGTTCTATAGATAATTTGATCTACTTTCTCTGCAGTAGTATTCTCTGGTGCAGCTTCAACCATCACAGGGTTATGAAGAAAACTGTTTGCCAGTTTCTTAATTTCTTTTGAAAATGTAGCAGAAAACAACAAATTCTGTCTTCTTTTAGGAAGTAGCGCTAAGATTTTCTTTATATCTCTAAGAAAACCCATATCAAGCATACGGTCGGCTTCATCTAAGACCAAAAACTGAATGCTATTAAAATTAATAACACCCTGACTGTGCAAATCTAATAGTCTTCCTGGAGTAGCCACCAAAACATCTACGCCTTGACGCAAAGTTCTAATTTGCGGATTAGCATTTACGCCGCCAAAAATCACAGTGCTTTTTAAGTTCGTGAACTCAGAATACGTTTTTACATCCTCCAAAACTTGTGCTGCAAGCTCGCGTGTGGGCGTGAGTATCAATGATTTTATTCTGGGTTTCCCTTGTGTTGGTGTTGCTAACATATGTTCTAGCATAGGCAACGTAAAACCAGCCGTTTTACCGGTACCTGTTTGAGCAGAAGCTAATACATCGTTACCGTCTAGAATTTTAGGAATCGCTTTTTGTTGAATTGGACTTGGGGTAGTATATCCTTTTTTGCTAATAGCTTTTAGCAGGGCATTGGAAAGCCCGAGAGATTGAAATGACATAAATAATATTAGAAGAAAGAGTAATTACTCCTTCTTTATGAGCGGTAAAGGTACGTTTTATTTTCTTGCTTCTCCGCTAAAGCTTTATGCGGAATGCGTACGGAAATTTTAATTGAAATAAAATATAATAAAAAAGGACAGATTGTTTGTGCTAGATTATTTTGTTTTTATCTTTGCAGCCGCTTACAATTATATTGTAAACATGGCGAGGTAGCTCAGTTGGTTAGAGCACTGGATTCATAACCCAGAGGTCGGCAGTTCAAGTCTGCTCTTCGCTACTATAAGACTCCCCAGTTTTGACAACTAGGGAGTTTTTTATGCATAATGGATTCATATATCCGCCTTAGGCGGACGGCAGTTCATACCGATAGCTATCGGTACTGCGCAGAAGCTACTATAAGACTCCCCAGTTTTGACAACTAGGGAGTTTTTTATGCATAATGGATTCATATATCCGCCTTAGGCGAACGGCAGTTCATACCGATAGTTATCGGTACTGCGCTGAAGCTACAAAAAAGCCCATACATTTACGTATGGGCTTTTGTTTTTTAAATTCTGAAATTACTTCAGGTGGTTAACAAGCTTTTCTATAGCAATAGTTTCTCTTTCTCCAGAGCTTAACGTTCTAATTGTAAACATTTTGTTTGAAATATCCTCTTCTCGAGCCATTGCTACAAACGGAATTCCTTTGCGCTCAGCATAGGTGAGTTGTTTGCGTTCTTTCTTTTGATTGTTTGCAATGTCTGGGTATAGTTCTGCCGAAATCCCTTGCGCTCTTAATTGCTGTATCGCTTTCATGGCGTATAAGGCTTCTTTTTCTCCAAAATTAAGAAACAACACTTTTGTGTTTTGTGTTGCAGTTTCGGGAAATAAACCTAATTCGTCAAGAACGAGATAAATTCTATCCAATCCAAAACTAATACCAACACCACTTACATTTTTTAAACCAAAAATACCAGTAAGGTCATCATAACGGCCACCACCACCAATGCTTCCCATAGCAACACCTTCTGGTGCTGATACTTCAAAAATAGCGCCTGTATAGTAATTAAGTCCGCGAGCCAGTGTAACATCTATGGCTAAGGTTGCGGTTTTGAGTTTTAATTCTGAAATGTTAGAAACTATAAAGTCGAGTTCTTGAATTCCTTGCATTCCTATTTCAGAAGTTGTAAGCATATTTCGCAAGCTTTCCAACTGCTCATTTGCAGTACCCTGCATCTCAAATAAAGGCTGTATTTTGGTGATGGCATCTTCAGAAATACCTTTTTCACGCATTTCTTTTTTAACACCTTCCTCCCCTATTTTATCTAGCTTGTCTAAGGCAACCGTAAAATCAATGAGTTTGTCTTCTGCACCAATTACTTCGGCAATACCGCTTAATATTTTGCGGTTGTTCATTTTAATGGTGGTTCCTTTTAATTGTAGGTCTGTAAACACAGCATCATACAACTGTACTAATGCTACTTCTTGCCACAAGGAAGAACTTCCAACGACATCGGCATCACATTGATAAAACTCTCTAAAACGACCTTTTTGAGGTCTGTCTGCACGCCAAACAGGTTGTATTTGGTATCTTTTAAAAGGGAATGTTATGTCGTTTTGGTGTTGTACTACGTAGCGTGCAAAAGGAACTGTAAGGTCATAACGCAGGGCCTTTTCACTAATTTTATTGGTTAGCTTTGTGCTATCTTTTGCTTCCAATAACTCCTCAGGAGCTTTTTTCAAGTAATCTCCACTATTTAAGATTTTAAAAATCAAACGATCCCCTTCTTCTCCATATTTCCCCATTAACGTTTCACTTTTTTCAAAGCTTGGGGTTTCAATAGGCTGAAAACCAAAAGCTGAAAAATGACGCTTCACTGCATCCATAATATAGTTGCGCTTTGCTACTTCGGCAGGTGAAAAATCTCGGGTTCCTTTGGGTATCGATGGTTTCATTTGGCTTGAGTCTTTAAAAGTTACAAATATCATCAAACCATAGGTTTTCTACTAGTATTGAAATGGTATTTTTTTTTAATCTATTCTGAAATTTCCGTAGCGATACTACAAGGTCAATTGTATTCAAATGCAAAATTCTTCACTCCTAGCCCTTCTCCCGCTGAGAGGGGAGTTTTTTTGTTATATTTTTTCACCCTGTCGTTTCTGAACCTCGGGCTTCGACAGGCTCAGCCTGACAATAGAATTTCATCTTCAGTTTCAATTTAATAAAATCTTCTACCAGCAACAAGCGCAGCGTCCTACCAACTACCTACTTATAAAGTCGATGCGTCGATGAGTGTAGGGGTTTAGTACAACAACTAACTCTCAAAATTCATTATAAAGTTAAAATGTAAAATGTAAAAGTTTTCGAATTCTCCCAGTAGTCATTAAACACCCCTCTAACTCCCCTCAAGGGGAGAATTATCCATTTCAAACTTTATATCTTTTAGAATTCGAGTTTAACTTGGATGTAAACCTAGAAGGATCGTCGTGCGTCCTCATACCTTGCAGGTTTTCTCCTGAAGCTTAGGGAAAGCCTGACATAATATTCAAGCTTAAATTCGATTTCGATTTCGAATTCATAATCTACAAGCAAAGAGTCCTACAACCTACTAGCTACCACCTAATAAAAAAGTAAGAACAACTAATGCATGTCGACACCTCAAATTTCCGAAGTGATTGTTAAAACCCAAAATTATATGCACCAATTCTGTAACTTTACGAAGTGCTTGTAGTCTAACAACAAACTTATCACCCTATGTTTTCATTGTTCCGCGAAAATGTGCGTATCGCACTCGATTCTATTAGAACGCAATTGCTAAGAACCATCCTTACCGTTATTATTATGGCCATTGGCATTTGGGCCTTAGTTGGTATTTTAAGTGCGGTAAACGCCTTAGAAACTAATATATCGGGGAATTTTGCTTCTATGGGTAGTAATACGTTTAACATACAACGCTATGAGTTTTCTGTAAATCGTGGCGGACGTGGAGAACGTGAAAAGATAAATCCAATAATTGGGTATGAAGATGTGCGTCAGTTTTTAGACAAATACGAATATCCATATGCAAACACATCAGTCTCCTTTGCTGGAACGCGAAGTGCTGAAGTTCGCTACGAAAGCAAAAAAACAGATCCAGAAGTACAAGTATACGGAGTGAATGAGAACTATTTGGAAAACACAGGTACCAAGGTTGATGAAGGAAGAAATTTCACGGTTTTCGATATTGAAAACAACACCAAAGTATGTCTTATTGGATCAGATTTTCTAAAAAGCCTTTTTGAAAATGAAAATCCTATTAACAAAACCATTAGCATTCGTGGAGTAAAGTTTAAAATTATTGGTGTTCTAGAATCCAAGGGAGCTACTTTTGGGAATAACCAAGATTTAAAGGTCTTGTTACCAATTCAAGCTGCACGTGGAATCTATACACAACCCAATATCAATTACACCATTAGTGTAAAGGTAGAAGATAAAGCCATGATGGAAGGTGCTCAAGATGAAGCTTTGGTTACCTTCCGAAATATTAGAGGCCTTACCCCTGTAGAGAAAAACAACTTTGGGATTTTACGAAGCGATGATTTATTAGCGCGTGCATCTGAAATAAGCAGCGTTCTGGAAACTGCTGCTTGGATCATTAGTATTATTACCATATTAGGTTCTTCTATTGCACTTATGAATATCATGTTAGTCTCTGTTACAGAAAGAACTAGAGAGATTGGTGTACGTAAAGCTTTAGGTGCCAAAAACGGAACTATCTCTACACAATTTTTGATTGAGACGATCGTAATTGGTCAGTTTGGAAGTCTTCTGGGAATCATATTAGGAATCCTCACTGGACTCGCCATTGCTGGGTTTTTCGACATTGAATTCACACTACCCGTCGTTGCAATGATCTGGTCTACTATTATCACACTTATTGTTGCGCTTATGGCTGGAGCGTATCCTGCAGTAAAAGCAGCGCGATTAGATCCTATTGAGAGTTTGAGATACGAGTGATTTAGACCGCTTCGCTGTTAGACCATTCGCTTCGCTCATTGTTGGAAGTTAGACCGTTCACATCGTTCACTGTTAGAAAAAAGATATTCGAAGCATTACATTCAAATTGAGGTATTTTCAAATCATCTAATCAATATTATTCTCCGAGGATACCTTCAAAAAACTGAAATAACTCCCCTTTTGTGATGACTGCTCCTTGTTGAATGAGCGTAAAGACATCCAAGTTTCTGTCTTCAGAGTATTTTTTAGTGGCCGTATAAAATTCTACATCGTCTGAACTGTAGTTTTTTTGTAGCCAGGCATAGCCTTCTTGTGTTGTAATATCAATGCCCTCCATGAGTACTTTTAGAGAGATTAACGACATTTCTTCTGCTCCCAATTTAAATAAGAACAATAGGTTTGGCGAGAAGTTTTCTAAGAACTTCGCTTGTCCTAAGGCGCCTTCCCACACCAAATCACTAAACACATCAACTTCTTGTTCGGCTACTTCGGGCTGCATTTCTTTTATTTTTTGCCATTCATCACCTGTAATAGACTGTGTGGCTAGAAAATTGATAAATTCTTGGTGAAGGCTTTCTAATTGTTCTTTGGTAAGTCTTGCGTATTTCATGGTAATATAACTATACTGATATTCATAAAAAAACCTCTCTACATTGCTGAGAGAGGTTTTATGTACTTAAAAAGTGTACTTATTTTGCTTCTGCAACTACGTCAAAAGTAAACGTAGAAACTACATCTCTGTGGAAACGAACGCTAGCCTCATATTGGCCTGTACGCTTGATAGTTCCTCCAGCGATAGAGATAAACTTTTTCTCTAACTCGATGCCTTCTTTAGCGAAAGCCTCAGCAAGGTCAGCGTTACCAACAGATCCAAATAATTTATCACCTTCGCCAGTTTTAGCTGTGATTTTGAATTCTGTTAATGCAGCAAGTTTATCAGCTTCTGCTTTTGCGTTATCGATAAGTTTTTGCTCTTTGTGAGCACGTTGCTTCAACGTTTCTGCAAGCATTTTCTTTTGAGATGGTGTTGCTAATACAGCGTGACCATTTGGAATCAAGAAATTTCTTCCGTATCCGTTCTTTACAGTAACTACGTCGTCTGTAAAACCAAGATTCTCAACGTCTTTTTTTAATATAAGTTCCATAATCCTATCTTGTTTTTATTTTAATAAATCGGCAACATAAGGCATAAGGGCCAAATGACGCGCTCTTTTTACAGCAACTGCAACTTTACGTTGGTACTTCAAAGAAGTTCCTGTAAGTCTTCTTGGTAACAATTTACCTTGCTCGTTTACAAATTTCAATAAGAAATCTGGATCTTTATAATCGATATACTTGATACCTGATTTCTTGAAACGACAATACTTCTTAGCTTTTGACGTCTCTATGTTTAGCGGAGTTAAATATCTAATTTCTCCGTCTTTTTTTCCTTTTGCTTGTTCTTGTATTGATGCCATAGCTTATACTGTTTTAATGTTATCACGCTTTCTTCTTCTCTCTGCCCAAGCAACAGCGTGCTTGTCCATAGATACAGTAAGGTAACGCATTACACGCTCATCTCTTCTAAAAGCTAATTCTAATTCGTTGATAGCTTCACCTGCTACAGTGTACTCAAACATGTGGTAAAAACCACTTTTTTTGTGTTGAATGGCATAGGCTAATTTCTTTAGCCCCCAATTCTCTTTACATATCATCTTAGCACCTTTAGAAACAAGAATATCTTCGAATTTCTTTACTGTTTCCTTTATCTGATCTTCAGATAAAACGGGATTTAAGATGAAAACAGTTTCGTAATGATTCATTTTAAAAATCTATTAAAAATTAATATAAGTCTCCTAGCATCGTGCTAAGAGTGTGCAAAAATACTATATAATTTAGAAATATCAAACAGCATTTGGAATAAATAATATTTCCGAAGCAAAACAGATAAAGTGTGTTTTTTTTACGATTAAAATAAAAAAAAGTTGCAGTTCATCGATAAAACACGTATTATTGCTATGTTAAACTTAACCTATTATGGATAAACCATTATTAAAGTGTGCTATTGTAGATGATTCTACCCTACAGAGACTTTCTATTGTTAAATTAATAGAAAATCATCCCGCGTTAAATTTGGTAGCTGAATACAATAATGCTATTGAGGCAAAAATGGGATTGGCAACCACCGAGATTGATTTAATCTTCTTGGATATTGAAATGCCTATCCTATCTGGGTTCGATCTGTTAGACGATTTAACACACAAACCACAAATTATTTTTGTAACTGGTAAAACGAAATATGCATTCAAGGCATTTGATTATGATGCTATTGATTATTTACGAAAGCCTATTTCAAAAGAACGTTTCTTAAATGCCGTTCATAAAGCCATTACAAACTTTAAGTTGAAAAACGATGATGGTTTTGATGATGAAGATTTCATATTTGTTAAGAGTAATTTAAAGAAGCGTAAAGTATTCTTAAACGAATTACGCTACATAGAGGCTTTAGGAGATTATGTGAAATTAGTAACCGAGCATGACGCATTGGTTGTACTTTCTACCATGAAAGCTTTTGAGGCTTTGCTCCCAAAAGAACGTTTTTTACGTATCCATAAATCATATATCGTAAACCTTGACAAGGTAGAACGTTATAACAGTAAAGTCATTGAACTTGATAAGGAAGAACTCCCGTTAAGTAGAAATAGAAAAGCAGATTTGGTGCAAGCATTAGCTTCTTCAAATAGATAATACTACCTTTTTATAATTAATCCAGGTTTTTTAGTTTCAATATTTTTGAAACAGAGAGAAAATCTGGATTTTTTTATGCCCCATATTTAAAGTTGCTTAGTACCTTCTGAAATTTTAAAAGACACTACCAAGTTAGTAATTATCAACATCAATAGTAACTCTAATCGTCGAAAACTCTTTAGCCGCATTAAAACTTCGTTGTACTTTGGCAATATAGGCTTTGGTTTTGTGCAAGGATTGTTTTTTTGAAATTTTAACCAACACCGATGTGATATACAGATTCCGTATTCTAGACACTGGTGGTGCTTCGGGACCTAACACATTATCTTGTAGTTGTTGTTGCAATGCTTTTGCATACCAATAGGCTCCCTTTTCAACTTTTTGTAAATTTCTGTCCTTAAAAGTGATTTTTATGGTTCTAAAATAGGGCGGATATTTAAACTGATAACGTTCTTCTTTTTGAACAGCATACATCTCTTTATAATTATTCACACTCACCTGTTGTAAAATGGTATGAAACGGATTATAGGTCTGTATCAACACCCTGCCTCTTTTTTGAGTACGCCCTGCCCTACCCGCTACTTGTTGCAATAATTGAAAACTTCGTTCATGGGCTCTAAAATCTGGGAAATTCACTAGATTGTCGGCATTCATAACGCCTACTAAACCTACATTTCTAAAATCTAATCCTTTTGCAAGCATTTGAGTGCCTACCAAAATATCGATCTCTAGATTTTCTAATCGATCTATGAGTTTTTTATAAGCATGTTTCCCTTTGGTGGTGTCTTGATCCATTCTAGCAATGGTGTGATCTGGAAACAACGCTAGCAATTCTGTCTCTATTTGCTCAGTACCAAAGCCTTTGCTGTCTAGGGTTTCTAGTCCACAGGCCATACAACTTATTTGCATAGGTGTATGATGTCCGCAGTAGTGACAACGTAACTGATTTTTATATTGATGGTATGTAAGACTTACATCACAATTAGGACATTGAGGCGCTGTACCACAGGTCTTGCATTCTACAATGGGGGAATACCCTCTCCTATTTTGAAATAAAATGATTTGTTCATTATTAGCTAACGACGCTTTTATTTCCTCCAACAAACGATCACTGAAATGACCTGTCATGAGTCGCTTTTTGTGCTTGTCTTTAATATCAACTAACTCAATTGTAGGCATTTTAACATTTCCGAAGCGCTTAGAAAGCTCTACCAAACCATACTTCCCTTCAGCAGCATTATAATAACTCTCCAAAGAAGGTGTCGCAGAACCCATGAGGGTTTTGGCACCATGTAAATTAGATAACACCACAGCGCTATCTCTAGCGTGATAGCGAGGTGCCGAATTGTATTGCTTAAAAGAAGGTTCATGAGATTCGTCTACAATCAATAAACCAAGCTTTTGAAACGGAAGAAATAATGAAGATCGTGCGCCAATAATGATTTGCGCCTTGGGTTTGTTTTCGAGTACATTGTTCCAAACCTCTACGCGCTCGTTTACACTGTATTTGGAATGGTACACAGATATTTTCTCACCAAAATAATATTGAAGTCTTGTAATAAGCTGCGTAGTAAGCGCAATCTCGGGTAGCATGTATAGAATTTGCTTTCCGGTGGCTAGCATCTCTTCTATCAATTTTACATAGATTTCGGTCTTCCCGCTGGCGGTTACTCCATGTAAAAGCACCACCTCTTGTGATTCAAAAGAATCCTTTATTTCTTGAAAAGCGGTTTCCTGTGCCTCACTTAGTTTTTTTATTTCTTCACCCGCTTCACCTTCGTAATTGATACGGTCTTTTTTAAGATAAAATTCTTCTAAAATTCCTTTAGTCACTAGTGACTTAATAGAACTTGCTCCTGCACCACTGGCTTTTTGCAGAGCATCTACTCCAACGGCCTTTGTGGTTTTGGCTTGCAATGTAAATAATTGTAATAGAATTTCTTTTTGTTTTGGAGCTCTAGAAAGTGTATCGAGTAATGCAACCAATTGCGTTTCGTCTTGGTAGGCTTCGGAAATTTTAATGTACCGCTTTAATTTAGGGGTATACTGCTCATAGACTTCTTCTTGTACTTCAATAATGCCTTTTTCTAATAAACCTTTAAGCACTTTTACAACATTGGTGCGGTCTAGCACAGAACGTACATCATTGATATGCATAGGCGATCTATGCTGCAGAGCTTCCACCACGAGAAATGCTTCGTCTGAAAGCTGTGTATCGTCAAATTGTATTGAGGTATTTAAGGACACTACTGTTTCACTTTCAAGCAGAAAAGCACTGGGTAATGCGGCCTTAATAATCTCACCCAAAGTACACATGTAGTAATTTGCCATCCATTCCCAATGCTTAATTTGCGTTGGTGTGATGATGGGTGTTTCATCTAAAATCTGATCAATACTCTTGGTTTCGTAGCCTTGAGGAGCTTGATCATGCACCTGATACACGATGGCGGTATAGACCTTAGATTTTCCGAAGGGAACAGCCACACGATGTCCTTGCTGTAAAAAGCCAGCTTCATCCTTATTTACACTATAGGTAAAGGTTTGCTTTAAAGGAATGGGAAGTATGACATCTATGTAGAACAAGTGTTGAGTGTTGAGTGTTGAGTGTTGAGTGTTGAGTGTTGAGTAAAAATAGAAAAAGGCTACTTAAAAATTAAGCAGCCTTTGACTTGTTTTATACACAAGTTATTAGTTGGTTCTAAACCAGTACTGTGTTCTGCCCAAGGCAGCAAAACCAATATAGCCTCTTAGTTTTAACTTATCATCTTCTACTAGTTTGATATAACATTTATAGATGCTTCCACTTTCGGGATCTAGTATGGTACCACCATTGTATTCGTCTCCATCTTTTTCTAGATCATTCATAATAACCATACCCGAAACAGGCTTTCCATTATTCTCTCCTTCGCATTTATCACAAATACTATTTTCTTGACCAGGCACCAAAACTTTTAAGATTTTACCGTATACCTTATCACCTTCTTTGTAGATTTCTACAATAGATTTTATTTCGCCAGTAACATCATCTACAGATTTCCATTTCCCAAAAACATCTTGTGCATTCGATGAGGCAGATAGGAATAACAAGGATAGTGTAAAGAATATCGTTTTCATAGTTTTAAAATTTCAGATTAAAAAATCCAGAAAGGGTGTTTATAACAACGCAATCTGGATTTTTAGTATTTTATAAAATGTGTTATGTTTTTTAAAATTACTTACCTAACATTCCTCTTTTAAGCTTGCTGTCTGCTGGGTCGTTTCCTAACCAGATACCGAACAATGCTTTTTTGAAATCCATTCCTGTGATGGTTCCTAGCTCTTTTCCGTTTTTGTAACATACCGCACCTTTTCCAGTTTGGTAGGTAATATCGAAGGTGTCACCTTCTACAATCTCATCACTAAAGAAGCCTTTAAAAGTTTTAATGTCGTTTGCAATAGCGCTTGTATTTCCATTTGTAGAAGCATCAAAACCTTCTTCAACAGCTTCGCTCATTGCTTCACTAGAAACAAAACTTGAAGTAATAACTAGACGAATCGCCTGTGTTTGATCTGCATTTACAATTGTTTTAGCATCTTTCGACTTACTTGGTAAGTACAATCCGCCAGAATATAACTTAAGCATCATGGCTTTTTTACGAATACCCGCTCCGTTAAGAACAAGACTTTCTCCATTAAACTCTAAAGAATTTGGTAAGGTTACCTCTCCAACCTGAGTTTGAGCCGTAGCCATGTTTAATGTGAATACTGAAATTGCAAGTAGGATAATTTTTTTCATTTTTGTTTGTTTAAAATTAATTAGTTTCGATTTGTTTATCGCGTAAACGCTGTAATGTAATATTAAGCTCAAAGCCTAACAATAATAAGTTACTATTTATCCAAATATATAATAACATTATTAAAAGTGCCCCAAGAGATCCATATAACTCGTTGTATGTTGAAAAATTATTAATGTAAACGCCAAATAAATAGGTAGTTAACAAAAATAATAATGTCGTAACAATTGCCCCTAATGAGAAGAATTTTGAAATTCTCCCTTCTTTGGTACCAAAATAATATAAAGTAGCAATAATACTATACAACAAGAATACAAAGATCGTGAGTTGCAATGCCGATACCCAAAATATATCCTTACTTATATACGATCTTCCTTGAAGGTCGCTTATGATATATTCTCCGTAAAGGATCACCACAACGGTAGCAACCAATAACAATGCCAAAAGTATAGAAACCCCTAAAGCAACTGCATACTGCTTAAAGAACCCCCTGTTAATAGTGACGTGATAAGAATACTCAAAAGCACTAAAAATTGCATTTACACCATTGGCAGCTAAAAATATAGATAATAAAAAGACAAAAGAAAGTAGCCCTCCTCTTGGATTTAAAGCAATATCTTCAATGACAGGATAAAATAAATCTGCCGTTTGTGGTGGTAGGATATCTTCAATAAAGGTTAAGAATCTAGTCTGAAAACCATGTATAGGTATATAGGGAATCAAGTTTAGGATAAAAAGCAGGAATGGAAAAATAGCCACAAAAAAACTATATGCAATCGAGGTTGCTCGAGGCGAAAATGTCCCTGAAATAATACCTTGAAAATATAGTTTATGAAAATCGTAAAAGGTTAAGCCCTCTAATCCTGGTAATTTAATTTGATTAGTAAGCCATAATAACTGCTTCACTATCGGAATAGTATTCAATCTTGACTCCGTTGTAGTGATTTCGTCTTCAACCACCTGCTCATTTATGGGGGATGGTTTTTCTTGCATTAAACTGCTTTTAAACTTAAATCCATGTTATACACAGAATGTGTTAAGGCACCACTAGAGATAAAGTTCACTCCACACTCTGCATATTGCCTAATAGTGTCTAGGGTAATTCCCCCACTCGATTCTGTTAGACAAGTATCGCCAATCATTTCTACTGCTCTTCGAGTATCTTCATAATTAAAATTATCAATAAGAATTCTATACACACCTTTAGTAGAAAGTATTTTCTCAATTTCTCCTAAGTCTCTTGCCTCCACAATAATTTTTAAATCTAAATTCTTTTCTTCCAAATAAGCATTTGTAGTTTCTATAGCCTTAACAACACCACCACAAAAATCAATATGATTGTCTTTTAACATGATCATATCGTACAATGCAAACCTGTGGTTTTCGCCACCACCAATCTTAACCGCCCATTTTTCAAGCGCTCTAATTCCTGGAGTTGTTTTTCTAGTATCTAAAATTTTGGTGCCAGTGCCTTCTAAAAGCGTTACAAAAGCATTGGTTTTGGTAGCAATAGCACTCATACGCTGCATGGCATTTAAGACCAAACGCTCTGCTTTTAAAATGGATTGTGAGTTTCCTGATACATAAAAACAGATGTCTCCGTATTTCACAGGGGTTCCATCTTCTATTTTTACATCAATTTCTAGCCCCGGATCTACATAATCAAATACTTGCTTGGCAAAATCAATACCTGCAATTATTCCTTCATCTTTTACGAGTAATTTTGCTGTGCCTTGCGCATCTTCTGGTATGCATGCTAGAGAACTATGATCACCATCACCTACATCTTCACGTATGGCATTGGCAATAATGATGTCTATTTCTTTGTTAAATTGCTTCTTTGAGATCATTAGAGGACATTTTTTTGCTAAGTTAAAAAAATAGCAGGCAGTAGAGCTCCTCTCGTCTCTTTTTTTTCTCCGGAAATACTAGAAATTCAATCGCGTTTGTAAATCGTTAGCTAGGCTTACATTTCTTTGTAATTTTGCAATTCTTGAATTGAAACTAATATTTCAGAACAAAAAACTAACAAATCACAATTCATGTCTGTATATCAAAAGATTGCTGCTATTACTACCAAATTGTTTGGGAGACCTACTGCATTTAAGTATGGTTTTAATTTTTCACCCATGTACAGGAGAAGCACTGCGAGAATACAAACGGTGTCTGATGACATGCTGAACATCACCATCAAGTTACCCCTGAGTTA
Source organism: Patiriisocius sp. 208BN25-11 (assembly GCF_058147145.1). Lineage (NCBI taxonomy): Bacteria > Pseudomonadati > Bacteroidota > Flavobacteriia > Flavobacteriales > Flavobacteriaceae > Patiriisocius > Patiriisocius sp. 208BN25-11. The sequence continues at coordinate 73,832 of NZ_JBYVJY010000002.1, read as the reverse complement.
CAAAAACAGAAACTACGTAAACTCAATTTTTGGCGGCAGTATGTTTTCTGCTACAGATCCTATTGCCATGATACAACTCATGAGCATCTTAGGTGACGACTATATTGTTTGGGATAAGTCTGCTGAAATTTTCTTTAAAAGGCCCGCTAAAGAAAATTTGTATGCCGATTTTATATTTACAACAGAAGAAGTTGAAGACATAAAAAAACGTATTGCAACTTCAAACGAAACAGACATTACAAAAGTGATTGAACTCACAAACAAAGCAAAAACAATTACCTATTGCGAAGTCCGTAAGGTAATCTATGTAGCTACAAAAGAACACTACAAAGTCAAACGACGCACTAGATTAGCAAGGCAAAAAAACTTTTCAAAAAACTAAGGCTATGAAAATCACTTTAATCGCGGTTGGAAAAACAGACGACCCCAACATCATAGCGCTTACAGAGACCTACTGCAAACGGCTGGGACATTATGTGAAGTTTAGTTTTGACATTATTCCTGATATCAAAAACGTAAAGAATTTAAGCGAAGCCCAACAAAAAGTTGCTGAAGGCAATGAAATTATTAAAAAATTACAACCCAGTGATTTTTTAATCTTATTAGATGAAAAAGGAAAAACCTTTACTTCTGAGGGGTTTTCGGTATTGCTACAAAAGAAAATGAATAGTGGTCTCAAGAACCTTGTCTTTGTCATTGGCGGACCATATGGTTTCAGTGAAGCTATGTATGCTCGAGCCAATAGTAAGATTTCTTTATCACCTATGACCTTTTCTCACCAAATGGTACGACCTTTTTTTATAGAACAATTGTATCGAGGTTTTACCATTTTAAAAAATGAACCCTATCACCATAAATAGAAAAAGCAATTAAAATTAAAGTGTTTAGTTTTTTTTTATAATTTTAAACAACAATACCTCCCATACAAGTTTGTAATGGTATAAAATTCTAATGAACCTAGTGTATTCCCGTATGCAGCTATTTATTCTAGCTGCGGCTATTGAATTGCTTATATTTCTTGGGTGCTATCTCTATTTTTATAGTATTCCTGAGGTTTTTCGCTATGCAGCACGTTATTCTGGTAGAGCTTCGTTGCTTGTTTATCTCGGAATATTTGGGTACTTCTTATGTTATTATCGTGAATGTACAGGTACGCACATTTCAGAAATGAAATCCTTTATGCAGGCCTTCTCTATTATGCATGTGATCCATTTTGGCTTCTTGGCTGCTAATGTATACATCAACAACATTGAACTTATACCATTTAAATTAGCTGGTGGAATTCTTGGATATTTACTCATTATCCTTTATCCATTTTTTATCGAACGAATAAAAAACATAAAATATCACCTCATTTATTTTTATTACATAGGCTTTATCATGATCATGACCTACGTATCTAGAATAAAAGGGGATTTTGAACTGGTAACACCTTCTGTTATCCATTGTGTTGGCCTTGGAAGCGTATTAGCCTTTATTGCACTTAGTTTTGTAGTGCTATTCCAAAAACCTAGATACTAGCCATCCAAATACAATCTATTTTATCTGTTGCCATATGCAATAACAATCCAAGTGAAACGATTCTTGTTTTTGGAAACAACAATAAAATACAATAACAAATAATAGCGAGCGGTTGGTGTAATACATGAAAACCTATACTACAACGAGTTGCGTCAAACACGGGAGTTGCTAATAGATGATCAAGATCTACAAGCATGGTCGCTATAAGTATTGCTGAAATTTTAACCCATTGTTTCTTGTAGAAAATAAAAGCAATAGCAATGGGAACTAAAAAATGCAAACCATAATGTACCAGGCCCTGTAGCATTATTGTAATTTAAATAATTGTTTGATGATTGAAAATTTGAATTTTGTATAGGGTGGATACTTAAATGGTGCTTCGAACCAGGTAGGCTTATCCAAAATACCTTTATAGTGACTAAAAACACGAAAGCCTGCCTCTCCATGATATTTACCAATTCCACTGGTACCTACTCCGCCAAAAGGGAGGTGCGGATTTGAAATGTGCATCACCGTATCATTTACTGCGCCACCACCAAAAGATATGCGCTCTAGTACGCTTCGTTTTGTTTTGCTACTACTAGTAAAAACATAGCAAGAGAGAGGTTTTGGCATCGATTGGACTTTCTCAATAGCCATATCAAGCGAGTCATAAGAAATAACTGGCAAAATGGGTCCAAAAATTTCCTCTTGCATTACCTTATCTTCAAATGTAACATCTTTTAAAAGGGTTGGCTCGATATATCGTATTTCCTTATCTAAATTCCCTCCATGATACACATTTGCAGTATCTATCATGTTAGAAAGCCTTTCAAAATTACGGTCGTTTATGATTTGTACGTAGTTATCATTTTCTAATGCGTAGTTGGCTTTTAAAATTTCCGCAGTACAAGCAGCTAAAAATTTGGATTCTATTTGTTTGTCAACATAGCAATAGTCTGGCGCAATGCACGTTTGTCCTGCGTTCAAGAATTTACCCCACACTACGCGTTTTGCTGCCATTTTAACATTGCAATCTTTGGTAATAAAAGCGGGGCTCTTCCCACCTAACTCAAGAGTAACTGGGGTTAACTGTTTCGCAGCAGCTTTGTATACTATTTTGCCTACTGCCGTACTTCCTGTAAAAAATATCTTGTCAAATTTTTGGTCTAATAAAGCTGTGGTTTCTGGTATTCCTCCTTCAATTACTTTTAAAAAAGAAGGATGGAAGGCTTTATTTAATAGTGTAGCTAATACTTTAGATGTTTCCGAGGGTATTTCGCTCGGTTTTAAAACAACGGTATTACCAGCAGCTATAGCAGCAACTAAAGGAGCTAATGTTAATTGATAAGGATAATTCCAGGCGCCAATCACTAAGGTAACTCCCAGTGGCTCTGGTATGATATAACTTTTTGCTGGAAAATTTGCGAAGTTGGTAGCGACTTTCTTCTTTTTACTCCAACGATGCAATTTTTGTTTTGCTTCTTTTATATCGTGCAACACGAGTCCGATTTCAGTAACATAATTCTCGAAACTGCTTTTTTTGAAGTCGGCATAAATTGCAGCATCTAATACTTCTAAATTTTCTTTTAAAAGTTTTTCTAAACGCTTTAGTTCGTTTATTCTAAAAGAAATATCCTTGGTAGCCTGAGTATTAAAAAAACGACGTTGTTGGGCAACAATTTCTTTCATGGAATGGAAAAGCATGTATGAACTACTACTCTATATAAGTTTATTTAAACTACTATAGATCAGAAAACTAAAATTTATTTGTCTCTATTTAAAACGCGATATTCTTCATAACATTCGCTCACAGCATCTAGGATCTGAAGGTCATTTGCAGAATTAATAAAGTCACTTGAATAACTACAATTATTTAAAATTTCATCTATGTCTAAGCGTTCTAATTGCAGTATTGCCATGAGGGTTTCCCTATCAAACTTACTCGCTAAGAGGTTCCTTATTTCATCATTTTCTTTCATTTGGCGCAACTTCTTCATTTGCCGGGGTCGTTTACCAAATACATTATAGAGGAAATCTGCCGGATTAAAGACAGCGCTTAACACTTTATTTACAGCACCAGGTTGTCTGCTTCCGCCTTCATAACCACTGCCTCCAATACCGTCAATTCTATACCGATAGTTATCGTATATTGGAATGGTGCGGGCATCTACTTCAACATATCCTGTAAGAGTAACAGGCTTTACCACTACCTCTTCTAGGGCGATTCCTAGTTCTGTCATTTTAATCTTTACATCTCCATACGACAACCAATCGTTGGTAACGCGTACGCGAATAGATTTAAATCCTAAATATGAAAAATAGAGTGTATCGTTTACGGCAGCCCTAATTTGAAATTCTCCTTTGGTATCTGTTGTAGCTCCCCAGACTTGGTTTAGGTTTACAATGTTTACGTTTTCTAAGGCTTTGTCGGTAGCCGCATTTTCAACCGTACCTCTAATAGAAACGATGTCTTGCGCATTACTAATTGCAATAAAAAAGGTAAGTAGGAATAAGGAAATTAATTGTTTCATAGGTACGTTTACAAATGTACAGATTATAGACGTTAATTCCGTGCCAAAGTTTCAAGAGGTCATAAAAAATGTTCAGAATTTACTAAAAACCACCATCTTCTAACATTTCAGAAACAAAAAAAGGCTTGTTAGTAATACACCAACAAACCTTTCTTTTTTATGATAAAGAGAAATTATCCTCTACGTCTTCTACCACCTGTACCGCCGCTTTCTGGTCTTGATTTACCACGACGTTTTCCACTAAACTTCGGTTTGTTACCGTCACGACTAAAATCGCCTCCACTATCTCTACCACCGCTCTCTCTTCTTCTATCATCTCCACCACTGCTTCTTCTTCCTTCTCCATCTCCGCTACGTTTTCCTTTGTAGCCTCCACCACCGCCACTTCTTCCGCGACCGCGATCTCTATCTCCACCACCACTTCGTTTACGATCTCTTCCGCTGCCGAAACTGCGGTTTCCAACACTTCTTCCACGACCACGGTCTCTTCCACCACCACGTCGTTCAGATTTTTCAGAAACTTCAACATTTACATGCCTACCATCTAATTTAAAATCTTCAAAGGCTTGTAATACTAAGTCTTTGTGTTTTGGGTCTGTGTTAAAAAATGAGAAGCTGTCTTTTACATCTACTTTGTAGACATCATCTTTTTCTAGTCCTAATAGATCTCGCAAGAAATCTTTTAAGCTCATCCAGTCAAAGTCGTCTTTATTACCCACATTCAAGAAATAACGCACACTATCGGTGTCGTCTCTATACTCTCTTTCGCTTGCTTTACCGTTGATATCTTTTGCTTTGCTGTAGTAATTGTAAAAACGTGTGAATTCTACCGAGAAAAACTTCTTGATAAGTTCTTCTTTACTAAAGTCTTCTAGCGCTTCGTTAATTTGTGGCAAATACGCATCGATATCGTGGTTGATTTCGGTTGCTTTGATATTATTTGCCAAGTGCATCAACTGCTTTTCGCAAATCTCCATTCCAGAAGGCACTTCTTTTTTATCGAAAGATTTCTGAATTTTCTTTTCTATACTTTTAATCTTACGCACTTCACTCTTGGTAACAATTACCATAGAAATACCTTGATTTCCAGCACGACCTGTTCTACCGCTACGGTGAGTATACGTTTCAATCTCGTCTGGTAATTGGTAGTTAATTACGTGTGTAATATTATCCACATCTATACCACGTGCTGCTACATCTGTAGCCACCAACATTTGTATTTGGCGACTTCTAAACTGCTTCATCACTATATCACGCTGATTCTGACTCAAATCACCATGAATGGCTCCGGCGCTGTATCCATCTGCAATTAATTGCTCGGCTACTTTTTGTGTATCTCTTTTGGTTCTACAGAAGACTACAGAGAAAATCTCCGGATTTGCATCTGCCAAACGTTTTAAGGCTTGATATCTATCACGAGCTCCTACTAAGTAATATTCGTGAGAAACATTGCTAGATCCTACGTTTTTAGATCCAACCGTAATTTCTTCTGGCTCATGCATGAACTCTTTAGCAATAGTTGCCACTTCTCTAGGCATGGTTGCGCTAAAAAGCCAGGTACTCTTATCAATAGGTGAATGCGATAAAATTTCAGTAATATCCTCATAGAAGCCCATATTTAACATTTCATCTGCTTCATCAAGTACGCAGTACTCAATTTTTGAAATATCAATCATTCTACGGCTAATCATATCTTTCATCCTTCCAGGTGTAGCTACAATTACTTGCGCCCCTTTTTTGATGTTTCTAGCCTGATCTTGTATGCTTGCTCCACCATAAATAGCCACAACGTTTAAGCCTTTTTTGTGCTTCCCGTAGTTGGTCATTTCATTGGTGATTTGCAGACAAAGTTCTCTTGTTGGCGAGAGGATAAGCCCCTGCGTAGTGCGACTGTTTACGTCGATTTTTTGTAGCATTGGAAATCCAAATGCTGCGGTTTTACCTGTTCCAGTTTGTGCTAAAGCCACCAAATCGGTGTCTTTCTCTAATAAAATTGGAATGGCTTGTTCTTGAACTTCAGAAGGGGTTTCAAAACCCATATCGGTAATCGCCTGAAGTAATTGCTCGTCTAGGCCTAAAGCCTTAAATGCTGTCATAGTTACTTAATAATATATTTATGTGTGTGCGTTGAGAAGCATCGACACATAATACCTACGACTTCATTTTGCACTACCTCACCCTGAGGATTTTAGAAAGTGCAAAAGTACTGCTAATTGTGAGATATACAACTATAAAATATACCTTATTTATTTTGAGGTAATTATGAAGTTTATATTCTGAAATTTTAGAACTCAACTACTTATTTAAAATAATCAAACAATTGTCGCATCGCTTTACCTCTATGGCCTATTTCGCTTTTTTCTTCTAATGTCATTTGTGCAAATGTCTGTGTTTTGCCATTAGGTAAAAATATTGGATCGTAGCCAAAACCTTTGTCACCTTGCTTGGATTTTGTAATCGACCCTTCGCAAATGCCTTCAAAAGCGGTTTCTTTTCCTTGAAAAGAAAGTGAAATAACCGTTTTAAATCGTGCCGAACGATCTTCTTTATCAGATAAGTTAGCTAATAATTTAGCCATATTGTTTTCGGCATTGGCGTCTGGCCCCGCATAGCGCGCGCTAAAAACTCCAGGTTCATTGTTAAGTGCGGTTACTTCTAGCCCTGTATCATCGGCAAAACAGTCTAAACCATAGTGCTCTTTGACATGCGCCACTTTTAAAGCAGCATTTCCCTCGATAGTCGAAGCCGTTTCTGGAATATCCTCGTGGCAGTCAATATCTGTAAGACTTAACAATTCTATACTGTCTGGTAAAAAAGCTTTTACTTCTTTGAATTTATTTTGATTATGCGTTGCAAAAACAAGTTTCATGAGATTGATGTTTGATGTTTGATGACGGATGACGGGTGAGATCTAATTTGAAAATGAAATAAAAATAAAAGCTTTGCTCCCTTTAGGGCTGGGGCAAACAAAGCTTGGTGACGGATGAAATTAACTAAAACTGCACACTGCCACTGAATACTGATCACTGAGCACTACTCCATAGAATGCAAGGCCACTCTGTTTCCTTCACTGTCTAAAAATACTCCCATAGAACCGTGGTCTGGAGAAATTTGTTTCTTAGCTTGTAGGACCTTCCCTCCTGCGTTTTTTACTTTTTCTAGAGTTTCATCTATATGTTCACAACTAAAATACACTAGCGTGCCATTATCTCTAGGCTCATAATTGACGTTTTCAATAAGTGTTCCTGTAGTTCCATAGGTATTTCCTTTGCTGGGAAACCATCCCATTTTCACACCACCTAAGTCGTGCAACTTCATTTCATATCCAAATACAGTTTCATAAAAGGCTATAGCACGTTCTATGTCTTTTACTGGCAATTCGAACCAGCCTACAATATTATTTTCCATTGCTTTACATTTTTATTCTAAGGCGTCACATAATGCATGAATAGCCTTCACGAGTGATTTAATTTCGTTGGGGGGATTGCCTTGGTCAAACGGACTTGAGGTATATATGTTCTTAGAATTAGCAATCGTTATATGAGCCGATGCAGCGCCATCTGAATAGCTTTCTGTAGAAGGTCTCTCTAACTCAGATATATTATTGACTTCTATTACCTCGAGGTGTTCCATTAGTGCCAACCAATCTTTTAAAGCGATCGCTCGTTCCTTAACATCAGATTGATTGTAGTTATTATAAATAAGAACCTTTGTTGGAGAAATTATCGCTTTGTAATAAAACCCTCTAGTACTAGCGGTGTAGGTTATTTCAGTTACATCAGTATTCTGACAACCATTAGTCGTGAACATAAATAATATAATAAATACAAGTTTCATATTAGTTGGGGTTTTCTTCGTAATAACGTTGTACAATATCATCGATGCTTCTTATGGTGTTTTTTGCCCAAAGCAATCGGAGTTCGTTTTTCTTTTTTTCTGTTAACTTCCAGTCGACATCACTTTGCTTCAATTTAGTAACAACGTGTTGTAAAACAATAGCTGCAGATACCGATATATTTAAACTTTCAGTAAAACCATACATAGGTATTTTTAAACTTACATCTGCTTCTTTTAATACCGTATCACTCAAGCCATCTTTTTCTCTTCCGAAGAAAAAAGCGCTCTTTTTGGTCACATCAAAATCATGCAAATACACGCTTTCATTATGTGGAGATGTGGCTACAATTTGATAGCCATCTTCTCGCAAAGAATCGATACAGTTTTGCACCGAGTTATACCGATGCAGGTCTACCCATTTCTGAGCCCCCATGGCAATTTCTTTATCTATTCTTTTAGTATTTTCTTCTTCAACGATACTCAAGCCTTGTACACCAAACACCTCGCAACTACGCATAACTGCGCTGGTGTTGTGTAACTGAAAAACATCTTCTGTTACCACCGTAAAATGCTCAGTACGCATCGACATTACACGCTCGAAGGTTTCTTTTCGTCTGTCTGTAAGATAGGTCTGTAAATGGGCTAATAAATCTAAATCCAAAAGAGTACTAGGTTGTTTTTGTAAATATAATAGAAAAATTAGACCGCTGCGCTGTTAGACCGTTCACTTTGTTCACTTATGGACCGTTTGCTTGCGCTCATTGTTGGATGTTAGACCAGTCACTTCGTTCCTTGGTAGGGCATTCGCTTTCGCTCACTTTTTGGACGATGAAAAATAAAATTGAAAGACACTACAATACTACAAAACATCTATAAAAACCCTTGAACTTCTCTAAAGCTTAATATTCAGATCTCTCTTCTATCAATGATCGCTAGCGAATGTTCTAACTTCTAACAGCGCAGCGGTCTAACATCTAACAACGAAGTGGTCTCTTTCAAATCCATTTAGTACTTTAGCAAGATGAAGATAGCAGTATTAACAGGTGCAGGGATTTCTGCAGAGAGCGGACTCAAAACTTTTCGAGACAGCAACGGATTATGGGAAGGTCATGATGTTATGGAAGTGGCGTCTCCACAAGGGTTTGCTAACAATCCAAGTTTGGTATTGGATTTCTACAATCAGCGTAGGCGACAATTACTAGAAGTACATCCCAATGCCGCGCATACTGCATTAGCCACCCTTGAAAAAGAGCATGAAGTAACTATTATCACGCAAAACGTAGATGATCTTCATGAACGTGCTGGGAGTACAAATGTTATCCATTTGCATGGAGAGTTATTAAAAGCCCGAAGTACGTACAAAGAAGACAGTGTTATAGACTGTCGAGAAGATATTTTATTAGGAGATTTGTGTGAACATGGGTTTCAAATGCGTCCGCATATTGTTTGGTTTGGTGAGGCGGTTCCACTTATTGAAACTGCCATTCCTATTATTGAAAAAACAGACCTTGTCATGGTGGTGGGCACTTCGCTTCAGGTCTATCCCGCCGCTAGGCTTATTCAATATGCACCAGCTCATGCGCATACGTATTATATTGATCCAAATCCTGCAATAGCCTCAAACAACAGCGTTACTGTGCTTTCTGAAAAGGCGACTACAGGGGTTCCTAAACTTATAGCTTCGCTGAAATTTTAACAATGAAGGTGCTTTCTGAAATATTAAAAGACAAGCTAGACTTCCCGAGAGCCTACAGGGCAACACGACTAGAAGTTGCCCATTGGGTCCTCGCACATCATGAAACTTTTGAAGATTTGCTTCGCTTTTGCCAGAGTGATGAAAAAGAGCTTTCGTATAAAGCTACTTGGATCTTAGAATTTGTGTGCAAAGAAGACCTTTCTTTGTTATATCCATATTTTGATAGGTTTCTAGCGCATTTACCCTATGTGAAGCTAGATCAAGCTGCAAGACCCATGGCGAAAATTTGTGAACTCATTTGTTTAAAATATTACAAAGAGCAAGATGTGTCTATCCAAGAATATTTCCGAAGCACACATAAAGAACAAATGATTGAAGTTTGCTTTGATTGGCAGATTACAGAACAAAAAGTAGCATGCAAAGTATATGGCATGACTGCATTGTTGTATTTAGGCACAGAATACGATTGGATTCACCCAGAATTGGAAGTACTTATTCATCAAAACATTGCAGTAGCGCAACCTGCTTACAAAGCAAGAGGAAAACATACCTTAAAGGCGATTGCGAGATATAAGAAAAAACAGCCATAGTGTTTATAAGTATCTCATAAGAATCGCAGTTTATTACAAGCTAAAAACGTATCTTTGAGGGCTTAAAATTTGACCCTTATGGCAACGCAAGCACTACAAGCAATATCACCTATCGATGGACGATATGCTTCCAAAACAGCATCTTTAATTCCTTTCTTTTCTGAAGAAGCTTTAATAAAATACCGAGTTCAGGTTGAAATTGAATACTTTATTGCGTTAGTAGAGCAACCTTTACCTCAATTGGCTGGTTTTGACTCTTCGCATTTTGATGCCTTACGAAAACTCTATACCGAATTTACAACTGCAGATGCGCAGCATATTAAGGATACTGAAAAAGTTACCAATCATGATGTAAAAGCGGTGGAATACTTTATCAAAGAAAAATTTGACGCCTTAGGTTTAGCCAAATACAAAGAGTTTATCCACTTTGGCTTAACCTCTCAAGATATTAACAATACAGCCATCCCTTTATCGCTTAAAGAGGCTATGAATGAGGTGTATGTGCCCTTGTTTTTTGAGTTGCAAGAAAAACTAAATGAGCTTGCCATAGAATGGAAAGACATTTCTATGTTAGCAAGAACACATGGACAGCCAGCTTCTCCTACCCGTTTAGGGAAAGAGATTGAAGTGTATGTAGTGCGTTTAAAAGAACAGTTCGATTTATTAAACGATATTAAAAGTGCTGCCAAATTTGGTGGTGCAACAGGGAATTTTAATGCACACCACGTTGCGTATCCTACTATCGATTGGAGGTTTTTTGGACAAAAATTTGTGCAAGAAAAATTAGGCTTACACCATTCGTTTCCAACCACGCAAATTGAGCATTACGATCATATGGCGGCGTTATTTGATTGCTTAAAGCGTATCAATACGATTATTTTAGACCTTGATAGAGATATTTGGACCTATGTATCTATGGATTATTTTAAGCAAAAAATTAAAAAAGGTGAAATAGGTTCTAGCGCTATGCCTCATAAAGTAAATCCGATAGATTTTGAAAATAGTGAAGGAAACTTAGGCATTGCCAATGCTATTTTTGAACACCTTTCTGCAAAACTACCTGTAAGTAGATTACAGCGTGATCTTACCGACAGTACTGTATTGCGTAATATTGGTGTACCAATGGGACATACGCTAATTGCTTTTCAATCGACTTTAAAGGGATTAAATAAACTCTTATTAAATGAGGCTAAGTTTGAAGAAGACCTAGAAAATAACTGGGCAGTAGTTGCAGAAGCATTGCAAACCATTTTAAGACGTGAGGCGTACTCTAATCCTTATGAGGCTTTAAAAGGACTCACCAGAACCAATGAAGCAATTACCCAAAAATCAATTACAGACTTTATTGAAACACTTGATGTTTCAGAAACAATCAAGGCAGAAATGCGAGTGATTACTCCAGCAAACTATACGGGTATATAATAACTACGTGTTACTAAAAAGATAAAGCCCTAGACAACATCTAGGGCTTCTTTTTTAAGCCTAAGCATGCGTTTTGGGGAATGGATCTCTGGCTCAAATATCATATAACAACTGCTATACCAACCGATTATAAATTTCACTTTAGCCTTTCTGTTTTCGACAACATACAAAAAAAAGTCTCAAGAAATACATCTTGAGACTCAATAAGCCTAACCCATGCATTATAAATTGAGGAGGGATCTCTGGCTTATACCTTTAATACTCATAAGATCATAAAAAGAATATGTTGTTTTCGTAAAATTAGGTAAATAAATGCCATAAAAAAAGCTCCTGAATAGCCAGGAGCTTTTAAATATTCTTAAAAATTTATTATTGATTAAAAACTTCTTCTAAACCAGTTAATTGAGATAAATCTAAATCTCCCTTTTCTAACATATTTAGAATTTTCACAGCATCATTTGGGTTCATATCATCTCCCAATAGTCTAAATACTGCTAATCCTTTGTCATCATCTCTACCATAAACAATCACTTCATCTATAGCCTCTTCCTCACCAAGGTACATTAGCTTAATATCTTGATTATTGGCTTTAAATTTACCTAACATTTTATATTTCTCTTGATCAAAAATGCCAGCCAATCGTTGTTTTTCGACCGTGTATTCGGCTTCGGTACCTTCATCTTTTTTGTAGGCTACTACATTCATTTTCTTAATAGATTGCAGTATTTCTTTTTGTTCTTGAGGTAACGAATCCATTTCACTCATCAAGCTAGTGGCAAAGTCTACTTTCATAAACCTGTTATCCTCCTGCTTTTCTACGATATACGATTGTAACGATTTGCTGTTATCACAACTTAGTAAAGTCATCATACCCAATGCAAATCCAACAATATACTTTACTATTGTCATCATAATTTTTGGTTTTAGGTTAATACTGTTTGCTTAATTTCCCTTTACATTCTTTAGCTCCTCGCTACCAGGAACATTAAGTTCTTCGGCAAGCTTACCAATTTGCTTTAAATCGATATTTCCAGTAATGCTCATTACTACTGTCATTGGTTCGCCATCTACGTTTCCATCAAGATGCATTAATAGTTCGCTCACAAAGTTCTCGTTACTTCCCTCTTTAGAGTAGAACTTAATGTTTTTAACATCTTCTTTAATACGCATTAATTCAGATAAAGCGCCATTGCTTTTTACGTAGCTATTAACTTTACTAGACATACGACTAGCAACCTCTGGATTGTCTGTAGTAAATATCTTAATGTCATTTAAGTTATCTACCATATTTAAATAGTCTTTTACTTCAGGATCGTCTGAATCTAGATCCATTTTACTTAGTAGCTTAAACATGTTTTTTGTTACAATTACTGACGTAACATCTTTTTCATTTTCAAAAGAATCGAAAGTTCCTTGTGCCGATACTGTAAATGAGATGCTAAATAAGGCTATTATAATTCCTAACTTTTTCATAATATATAATTTTAAGTGTTATTTTAAATATTTGCTTTTAGATTCGTGGAATTGATCCACTAATGATAATGTTTGTGTTCCTTTATTGAGTTGTTCAGAAAGTAAGAGCATGGCTTTTTTACTTTGTTTTAATGCCGCCAAAGCTTCTGCTTCTTCTGTTGTCATACTATTGCTTGAATACATAAACCCTGCCACACCAATGACAACAAGCATAGAAGCTGCGATACCTAACCACCATCTATTGGTAGTTTTTGCCTCTGGAGGCAAGTTAATGGTAGTCGTTGAAACTTCTGAAGCCGCAGTGTCGAGCGCCGCAAAAAGTGGTTGATATCTTGTAAATGATGGATCTATGGCATCACTTTTAAAATACCTTTTCAATTGAGCTTCCTCTTGTAAACTTGTCGTTCCTTCAAAATAAGCGTCTAGCAGTGATTTTATTTTATTGTATTCCATAATTGTATTGTTTTAACAACAATTCTTTAATTTTTTTACGTGCTCTAGAAAGCGCCACACGAACGGCAGTTTCATTGCTATTGGTCATTTTTGCGATTTCAGAAAACTCAAATTGTTCTACATCTCTTAAATGCAAAATAAGTTTTTGTTGTTCTGGGAGGGTTTCCATTAATTTAAAAACCATAGCAACCCCATCTTGTGCTTCGATATCACGTTCTAAATTGTTTCGGTTTTCAAAATTATTATGTACAATTTTTAAATTTGATGCCTGTTTAGACTTGAGTCTATCTAAGCAATAATTTTTAGTCATTGTAATTGCAAAAGCTTCTGGACTCTTATAATTTTTAATCGCCTCTTTCTTTTTCCATAATTTCAAAAACACTTCTTGAACGGCATCTTCTGCCTCATCGTTAGAAACTAAAAAGCGCTTCGCAATGCGATACAGCCTATCTTTAATAGGCAATACAATATGTAAAAACTCTTTTTGTTTCATAATGACCGGTTAGTGTCTTACAATAGGATGACGAACCACTTTATTTTTTGTTACATCGAAACATTATTTTTTTAAAAGTACTTCGGAAATGTTAGTTTTTGGTTGTTTTTTTTAAGACCGCTTATACCTTCGCTAACTTACATCTTTTTTAGTATTGATTATGAAAATAAAAGCTTCGGTATACAAAGTCGCTAATAGAAGATAGACCAATCGCGTTGCTCCTTGTTAGACCGCATTGCCAGCTTGCTGAGCAAGACAGGCTAGCTGTTAGAGTGTTGCTTTAGTAAAATCTATAGAGAGGCAAAGGTACAGAGGCTCAAAGGTGCAGAGTTACTGGAGAATTGAGTTATTGGGTTATTAAGTTACTGATTTTAAGACTTCTACAAATAACCAAAGAACAATAAATTAAAATGTAAAAGTATACATGTAAACGTTATAAACATTTCGATTTCGATTTCGAAAACATCTCCTACCTCCTACAAGCGAAGCGTCTTAAAGAATATCAATTCGCGCTTTTTCCCAGCCCTAAAGGGTGGAGCTTACTATTAAAAAAAACATTTCACTCCTACCGAAGACAAAAACCAATCATTTAAAATATAAAATTATAAATGTAAAAGTTTAAAGTTTTTCGATTTCGATTTCAGTTTCGATTTCTCCCGAAGCTTCGGTATCATCAACTAACCACTACCCACTACCAACTAAGCGTCCCACCAACTACTTCCTACTAATAAACATTCACCAATAACCATCCACTATATTTAGGCTTCATTTTTGATTATAGATTAAACAATAAGAATGTATAACTTTAGAAGTATAAACAACGATACACAAATTATATGAAAACAGACACGTACACAAAAACACTACTGACCATTATTGCCGTTTGCCTAACAATTAATACAATACAATCTATTGATTTCTTTCCGAAGGCCTATGCTGGAAATGAAACAGAAAGCAATTCGGTGGCTAACATTTCCGAAGAAGAAGATATTTCAAACTATAGATTGGTAAAACTAAATGAGTTTGAAACACTAGATGTTCGCATTGTAGATATCAATACCTATGACGAGCTTAATGTAAATATTAAAAGTGTGGACACCTATGATGAGTTTGATGTAAACATTAAAAACATTGAGACTTCAGACGAGTTAGACATTAATATTGATGAAATTGGCGGACGTTATCTTACTAACGGACAAGCTATTAATGTGAAAATTACAGATTAATAAACTTGTCCTGTAACAAAGCCAAAAAAAAAGGTACTAATGCAATAGCTAACAATCGCAACCATTGAACAAAGAACTTGAACATAGTTTTGTAACCCAACTAGAGCAAAACCAGAACATAGTGCATAAAATATGTCGTTTATATACCAACGATAGTGATGCGCACAATGATTTGTTTCAGGAAATCACCATCCAATTATGGAGGGCTTTCCCGAAGTTTAGAGGGGATTCTAAGTTTAGTACTTGGATGTACCGAGTAGCATTAAATACAGCTATTACGCTGTATAGAAAGAATAAAAGACGTGTAAAGACTCAAGATTTTGAAGGTGTAAGCTTTAAAATTAAGGCCGAAGATTATGATGATAGCATTGAAGAACAGCTCAAACTAATGTATGCTGCTGTAAAGAACTTGAATGATATAGACAAAGCCCTCGTGTTTTTGTATTTAGAAGACAAAAACTATAAAGAAATATCTGCCACACTAGGTATTAGTGAAGTAAATGCTCGTGTAAAAATGAACAGAATTAAAGAAAAATTAAGAAAAATATTAAATCCGTAATCCCGATGGATCAATTAGAATTATTAAAAGCCAAGTGGCAAGAACGGGAACAAGAGCTCCCTACCTTGTCGTATAAAGACATTTACAAGATGTTACTCAAGAAGTCATCATCTATTGTAAAATGGATCTTTATGATAAGTATTGCTGAAATTTTATTTTGGGTCGCCTTAGGCTATTTAAGTCCGGAATCTAACAAAGAACTACTTATTGACATAGGTTTACAGAATACCTTAAACATTATCTACATTATACATTATGCTATTATAGCTGTTTTCTTAGTGTTATTCTATTTAAACTATAAGAATATCAAAGTAACAGACACGGTAAAAACCTTAATGCATAACATTATTAAGACGCGAAGAACCGTAAAATATTTTGTGATCTACAATGTAATAAGCACTGCCCTTGCAATGCTATATATCAACTTGTATTTCTTTACTAAAAAAGAACAGTTATACACCCTTATCACTCAAGGCAATGAGAGCTATGGTGCGATACCGCAAGAAAGCTTTACCTCTGTCTTTTTTATAGCGCAGTTTGTAGTTGGATTACTAATGATTGGTTTCATTCTTTTATTTTATAGAATAATCTATGGAATATTGCTCAAACGACTTAAGAATAATTATAACGAATTAGCGAAGATCGAGATGTAGGATAGCTTTTAGTTAGTAGGACGCTTCGCTTGGAGTTGGATGACCGATGACCGATGACCGATGACAAAAAATAAAAAAAGTGCGAAAATCTTTTGAGGTTCTCGCACTTTTTTTTCTCACTACTCACCATTCACTAATAACGCCATTGACGTTCTAAGTTAAGTTCTTCTTCGCTTTTAATTTCTTCTTCAGGAATTACTTTCAAGAAAGAAGGATGTTGCTCGATAGCGAATTCTAATTTCTCAACTAAATCTGCAACCGAAATGTTATCATAGTCAATCTCTAAAGGTTGTTTAATCTCCATAGATTGTAAGATACCACGCTTTTTCACACGAATTCCTTTACGGTCGAAAGAACGTCTAAAACCGTCTATGACTATAGGAACTACAATAGGTTTGTTTTGTTTGATAAGGTGTGCCGTACCGCGTCTTATAGGTTTCCATGGTCGCGTAGTTCCCTGCGGAAATGTGATTACCCATCCATCTTGCAAAGCCACAGCAATATTGTTAACATCGCTCATTTTTACTTGGCGATTTACTTCTTTACCTTCGGCTCTCCAGGTACGTTCTATACTTACCGAACCTGCATAGGCTAAGATCTTAGGTAATAAACCAGACTGCATAGTTTCTTTAGCAGCCACAAAATACAAATTGAGTTTAGGATTCCACAAATACCCAATGTTCTTGATATTATCATCTCTCCCACTCAAGCTTGCATTAAACACATGAAACATGGCTACTACATCTGCAAAATAGGTTTGGTGATTTGATACAAAAAGTACGTTGTTGTCTGGAAGATTACGTAGAATATCACTTCCTTCAATTTCTAATTTGTTGAAACCTTTAAAACGACGATGTGTCATAGATCCGAGGATACGAATCAACCATAGTTTTAAAAATAATATATGTCCGAATGGATTTTTCTTAAAAAGCCCCATAAAAAATGTTCAGGTTAATCTTGCATTTAAAAAATGCGGAATTGCAAAGATACAAAAATCTAATGGTTGAGGACTTCTTGAAGTAGTTCACGAACCTCACTTAACATCATAGCCGTAGCTCCCCAAACTACAAGACCATTTAAAAGGTAGGCAGGCACTTCAATATCAGTTGCATACGAAGTACTTAGTGTTTTGTTAATACGAATACTATCGTCTAAAAAATGTGAAAGCGCTACCTCAATCACCGCTTCCACTTCTTCTTCTTGTTCCACAAAATGTGGTGTGTTATGACAAATTCCTAAAAAAGGTTGCACAAAGAAATTACTTGGCGGAATATAGATTTCTGTAAGTTTTTTTAGTACTTCAATGTCCTGTTGTGGCACTCCAACTTCTTCTTCGGTCTCACGCAATGCGGTCTCTTGTGCAGAGCCATCTTCGGGTTCTGCTTTACCACCAGGAAAACCAATTTGGGCAGAGTGCACGCCTTTGTAGGTCTTTCTTAAGATTAAGACAAGGTGGGTTTCTCCAGCATCATTTGGATAAAATAACACCATCACAGCAGCCTTTTTAGCCGTGTTTTTTAGACGTGCCATGTTGGTGAGTTCTTGTAAACGCTCTATGGGCGCCATTTTATGATGGGAAGCTTCGCCAGGTAGGTCTAGTTTTGCTATTTTTACAATATGTTTTTTAAAGCTAGAAAATGTCATATTTGGGTAACATGCTTTTGATTTGTTGTTTGGTAACAACACTCTTCATTCAATGTGAAGATACTAAGAACAAATCAAATAGTACAAAGGAAGTTTTTGAGAGTGCTAACATTTCAAAAGGAAAGAATACAAGTACTTCGGAAATTTTAAAAGCCGACACCATTGCTGTTCCTAAAAAAGCAGTGAAAATTACCGAAGAAAATGTAATAGACTTTTTAACCCAATACGGAAAAGACAATCCGGAGACAAAGATTCGATTTACAACACCCCAAGGGATTATTGAAATGGAGCTTTTTAAAGATACTCCTCTGCATCGAGCTAATTATGTTCATTTAGTAAAACGAGGCTATTTCAATAGCACTTATTTTTATAGGGTAGTTCCTAATTTTATTATTCAGGCGGGAACTAGTGATAATAGGAAGACACAGGAAGATAGATACGATATTGGTCACAAATACAGAATTCCAAATGAAATTAAACGCAAACATACCTACGGATCCCTTTCTGGAGCCAAGTACTATCGCGATAATGACGATAACAAAACAGAACCCTTTGAATTCTTTATCTTCTTAGGTCCAAAATCGTCTACCAAACATCTAGACGGAAACTACACGGTATTTGGAAAAGTAAGCAAAGGAATGGATGTGGTGCAAAAAATAGCCAATGTAAAGAGAGATGAAAAAGAGTGGCCCATTCAGAATGTTACCATACAGGCAGAAGTTATTGAATAAGTGCTCAGTCTCCAGTAGCAGTAAACAGTTGGCAGTATTTTAAGTTGTTATATAAAATCAATATTTAAGCTCTTAAACACCTAAACATCTTTTTTAGCCTCATAGTGTATCCCCGGAAGTGAAAGATTAAATGTAACCGCCAACAAGCGCACTATAATCACTACCGAACCTGAAAGTAATACAATGACATCAGACGAAAGGGTTGTTTTTAATAATAAAAAATAAGCAGCACCTCCTAAAATACAAGCCGTTGCGTAGATGTTCTTTCTAAAAATGATAGGGATTTCAGTACATAAAATATCGCGTATGACGCCTCCAAAACAAGCACTCATAGTCCCCAAAGCAACACAAATGAGTGGTGGGAAATCTGCAGCAAGTCCCTTCTCTACTCCAATTACGGTATACAACGCAATTCCGATGGTGTCAAATAAGAATAATGATTTTCTTACATACTGTAATTTTTTTCTAAAAATCACTGCTAATAAAGTAGCTCCAGCAATTACATAGACAAACGTAAGATCGCGCATCCAAGTAATAGGAGCGTCAATAAGAACGTCACGAAGGGTTCCTCCACCCACAGCGGTTACAAAAGCAATGATTAGAATACCAAAAGGATCCAGGCGTTTCTTCATCGCAGTTAAGGCACCAGAAACTGAAAACGATAGGGTTCCTAATATGTCTATAATTAATAATAGACTCATAATTGCTGGGTGTAATAGTTGTAGTCTTTAATGACGGTATCTAAAAATTCTATAGGGGTTTCTTCAAAGCTAATCTGCATGACGGTAGCTACCTTTTCAGAAAGCCTTAAAATGATATTGTGTTTGCCAGAACGTTTTGCATCTTGAAACACATTTTTAATGGTCTGCATTTCTGTATCACTAAACAATGTTACTTGGCTATACATTGGCATATACGTATCGGGAATCGTTTCTAAAATTGTTTTTGACAATTGTATGGGATCACGTTCACTAATTAAAGTTGTCTGCGCTGCAATATCTCCTAGTCGCTGCCCTTTTCCGTTTAGTAATACAGAAAATAACGCCACAGCTCCGCTGCAAATTGTTATATCAATAATACGTAATACCCATCGAATCAGGAAATTACTAAAGGCTGGTTTGGTGCCGTCTAGTTTTACAACACGCAATTGCAATGCTGCCTTACCTGGTGAACGACCATTCCAGGCAGATTCCCACACCAAGTGATAAAAAAACGGTGGTAATCCTACAGTAGCACTTACTACTATCGAAAAGTCGTCAAACATATCTAATTGCGAAAACAAAAAGGATGTTGCAAGCACATAAGCAACAATTATTAATACATCAATGATGAATGCAATGATTCTGTGTCCTATCCCAGCAGTTTGTTGAGAAATATTGACATTTTGAGCTGTTTCTATTTGAAAATTATCCATTAAATCTGTTTCTTTGAAAGAAAACATCCTACTACATGCGCGAGGCCGCTTTTGCGAAACAAAATAAAGATAAATGGTTACAATTTGAAAGCGTTTTGCGTAATAATGTTGCTATGGACCCAGATGAACTTAGCGGATTGTACGTTGAGGTCACAGATCACCTAAGTTATGCGCAAACATTTTACCCAAATAGCAATACCTTAAAATACTTAAACGGACTCTCAGTGCTAGCGCATCAAAAAATTTATAAAACACAGCGTGAGTCTCGAGCGCGGTTTTTTACTTTTTTCACCAAAGAGTTTCCATTATTCTTTGTTCAATACCATAAACAATTGCTCATTACCTTCTTAACATTTTTATTGTTTTGTATTGTGGGCGCCTATTCTGCGGCAACGGATGGGGATTTTGTACGTCTTATTTTGGGTGATGGCTATGTAAACATGACTATAGACAATATAGAAAGTGGCGACCCTATGGGAGTTTACAAAAAAATGGGGGAAGTAGAAATGTTTATTGGTATTACTATAAATAACATTAGAGTAGCGCTCTATGCTTTTCTATTTGGGATTTTCTTAGGACTAGGAACCATGTTCATCTTGATGCGAAATGCAGTGATGTTGGGCTCTTTTCAGTATTTCTTTTTCGAATATGGCGTGGGCTGGGAATCAATTAGAACCATTTGGATTCATGGTACCATAGAGATTTCTGTAATAATTATTGCAGGATGTGCAGGACTCGTATTAGGAAACAGCATCCTGTTTCCAAAGACCTACACGCGATTGCAATCATTTATAAGAGGCGTTAAAGATGGTTTAAAAATAATGCTAAGTACTGTTCCCTTTTTCATTATTGCTGGTTTTTTAGAAGGTTTTGTAACACGACACACAGAAATGCCAGATGCTTTGGCTATTTGTATTATTGGAGGTTCACTAGCTATCATTCTTTGGTATTATATATTTTACCCCATACAACTCAAAAGAAAAGCAACAAACGAAGTGCCCACATTAGACATAGATACTTTATGAAAGAACACATACAATTTAAAAAAGAACGTGATCTTGGAGAGATTTTAAACGATACCTTCAAGTTTTTAAGACAAAACGGGAAAGACCTTTTTGGTTATATTTTTAGAATTGCTGGTCCAGCATTACTCATTATGATCTTTGGTTTTGTGTTGTACAACCAATCAATTACCTCAAATTTTGGTAACGCAAACGTATTTGATGGTCTTGAAACTTTTACACTTACTGTGGTGGTTGCTGGACTCATATTATTAGTTTCTGGACTAACGTATTATGCTCTTTTATATGGAGTTGTAAATCACTACATAAAGTCTTACGTTAAAAATAACGGGGTCGTTGTAAAAGAGGAAATCACAAACGGAATTCGAGCAGATTTCTGGAGTTTGGTAGGTTTAAATGTTTTGGTCGGACTTATGATTGCTGGTGGTACAGTGCTATGTGTAATCCCAGGGATTTATTTAGGGATTGCATTAATTGCCACCTATTCTATCCTCATTATGGAAAAGAAATCTGTGGGTGATACTATTAGTCATGCATTTCAATTAATAAAAGGCGAATGGTTTATCACCTTTGCTACTGTATTTGTCATTGGTATTTTATATTATATCATGGCTATTATCTTTCAAATACCACAGTATATTTATTTCTTCTTTAAAGCATTCACCAATGCAGATACCATTTCGGGAGGAGATATTTCTTCCATGTTTGATTGGGGATACACCATTTTAAGCTCCATAGGTATGATAGGACAGTATTTAGGATATACCCTAATTGCTATTGCTACGGTTTTTATTTACTACAACCTTAATGAAAAGAAAAATCAGACAGGAACCCTAGAAAGCATTGATAAACTCGGGGAATCTAAAGATGACAACACTTTAATTACTTATAATTAATACTTGAAATACCTTTGCTACATCTTGTTAGTATGGACCTGCTTTGCTTTTGGGCAAGACAGTCTGGTTGCACCTGTAGAAGAAGTGCCACAAGAACTACAATATGATAGCATACAAAGAATACCACTTTCACTTTCTTCGGAAATTTTAGAGGACCTAAAAAATGATGAGGCCTTTAATTATGAGGAGCTAGAAGCAAAAACCAATTGGTGGACCGATTTTAAAAATTGGTTGAGTAGAAAATGGTATGCCTTCTGGGATTGGCTTGTTGGTGACTATGATCCCGATGGTGGATTGGCATTTTTTATAAGTGTCCTTCCCTATTTAATCATTGCGGGAGTTGTTATTTTTCTTATTTGGTTATTCTATAAATTAAATCCTGGGGCACGCATATTAAAAACCCCAGAAGATCCAGAACTATTCTTCACCGAAGAGGAAGAAATCATCAAAACCAAAAACATACAATCCCTTATAGATACTGCCGTTCAAGAGGGAGATTATAGACTAGCAGTTAGATATTACTATCTTTTAATATTGCAAAAGCTCACAGAGAAGGAATTAATCGCTTATCAATTTGATAAAACGAACACAGAGTATTTTGAGGAAATTTCCGAGGAGAATATCCATAATGGTTTTAAAAACGTAACCAACGTATACGACTATATATGGTATGGTAATTTTAATGTGACCCAAGAAAATTTCAGAAAGGCACAAAAGCGTTTTACGCAATTAGCAACTCAAATTAAAAACAAATGAGTAGGTTCCATAAAATAACATTTATTGGTCTGCTCCTAGCTATTGCTGGCTTGGTGTACCTTGAAGCTAGTAAACCTGTGCCCATAAATTGGTCTCCTAGTTATGTGCATACCGATAAAATTCCGTTAGGGGGATATGCTTTTCATGAATTGCTTGACGATAAATTAGAGGATGGTTTATTGATAAGTACGCAGCCCCCTTTCACAAAAGTAACCGACAGCACTTTTACAGGCACCTACCTTTTTATAAATGACGAAGTCTCCTTCGACACGGCAGAATTTGATAGACTATACGAATGGGTAGCAAAAGGAAACACGTTATTTGTTTCAGCAAATTACATCAACTATGTTATTAAAGACACCTTAGGCATCGAAACACAATCGGCTTGGCTTACCGATAGAATTACAACAGAGCCCATGCTAAATCTTAGTAATACTAGCTTAGCACTTGAAAAACCCGTACATCTAGAACGGAATCTGCCTAGCTATTACTTTAATAAATTAGACACATTACAGCAAACCATATTGGGTGTTTCGCAACTTTATAATGACACCTTACAAATCACTCAGCCTAATGTTAATTTTATACAGCAAACCATTGGAGATGGCAAAATCTTACTACATACACAACCAGAAGTGTTTGCTAACTATTTTTTACTAGATAATGACGAGCAACTTTCATACACAGAAAACCTACTAGCTTATATAGATACTACAAAACCCGTACACTGGGATGCACATTATAAAACTGGTAAACCTATTAATATTTCTCCGCTATATTTATTGTTGGCCAACCGAAATTTTAAATGGGCTTACTACTTTCTTATCATTGGGGTGGTTTTATTTGTGTTGATCGAAGGAAAACGAAAACAACGAAGTATCCCAATACGAATTCCGCATAAAAACAAGACGTTTGAATATACCCGCACCATTGCTGGGATGTACTATGACAAAAAGGATTTCAAGAAAATTGCTAGAAAACAAATTGTTTTATTTAAAGAATACATCCGTACTCGTTTGCGAATTAACACAGACACCAGCAATACAAATTTTGTACACCAAGTAGCTGCAAGAAGCGGAAATACGGTAGAAGACACGAACAACATCCTTAATTACATGAATCAAATTGAGCAAAAAGGATTTGTTACAGAAACCGAATTAAAAGAATTATATCAAAAAATAATAAGCTTTAAACAATTTACACATGGAACCCACAGAAACACCAAATAACGATTTAGAGTTCAATAATCGTATTCCTATGGAGGCGTTAAAAAAATCTGTAGCTGCGATTAAAGAACAGCTTTCTAAGATTATCATTGGACAAGAAGACTTTATAGAACTCCTTATTGTTAGTTTATTAGCAAATGGCCATGTACTTATTGAAGGAGTCCCCGGAATTGCTAAGACCATCACCGCAAAGTTATTTGCAAAAACGCTTAAAACAGATTTTAGCAGAATTCAATTTACACCAGATTTAATGCCTAGTGATGTATTAGGAACCTCTATTCTTAATATGAAATCCTCTGAATTCGAATTTAAAAAGGGTCCAATTTTTTCAAACCTTGTACTTATAGACGAAATTAACCGTGCTCCTGCAAAAACGCAAGCAGCCTTGTTTGAAGTAATGGAAGAACGCCAAATCACGATGGATGGAACCAAATACATTATGGAATATCCATTTATGGTACTTGCCACACAAAACCCAGTAGAGCAAGAAGGTACATACGCACTACCCGAAGCGCAATTAGATCGATTTCTTTTTAAGATAAAAGTAGGCTACCCGAAACTAGAAGAAGAGGTTGTTATTTTACAAAGCCACCACCAACGTAAACAAAACAATGCGCTTGATAGTATTGACGGAGTGCTAACAGCAATCGAGCTAAAGAAGTTTCAAGGACAGGTTCAAGAAGTATTATTAGAAGAAAAGCTGTTTGTATACATAGCTCAAATTGTACATAATACACGTAATCATCCACACTTATATTTGGGAGCATCTCCAAGAGCCTCGTTGGCAATTATGAATGCTTCAAAAGCCTTTGCCGCTATAAGTGGAAGAGATTTTGTTACTCCAGACGATGTAAAAAAAGCCTTAGCTCCTGTGCTACGTCATCGCATCATACTATCTCCAGAACGTGAAATGGAGGGTATGACACCAGAAGCAGTGATAGAAATGATTGCGCAGTCTGTAGAAATCCCTAGATAAACCAACGCTTGTGATTGCATTTATCAAATCTTTTTATCTCACGCCACGTTTCTTTTACGTGCTGGCTACGATTTCAACACTATTTTTAGCCTCTTATTGGTATCCCGCCCTTTATGGTTGGGTTTGGATACTAGTATATGCGCTTTTGGTGTTGCTACTTACAGAATTGGTGATGCTGTTTTCGAAAAATGGATTGCAAGGAAACAGAATACTACCAGAAAAATTTTCAAACAGTGATCTAAATCCAGTTGCTATTCAACTTAAAAACACCTATTCCTTCCCTATTAAGGTGGCATTGGTAGATGAATTACCTGTACAATTTCAGAAAAGAGATTTTTTCAAACAATTACAAATTAAGGGGAAAGACGCTACTACTTTTCAATATGAAGTGCGTCCAGTAACACGTGGCGAGTATCACTTCGGAAATGTAAATTGCTATGCTACGGCGTTCACACAACTAACCCGACGTCGCTACACCTTTGATAACAAACAATTGGTGAAAGTGTATCCTTCGTTTATACAAATGAAGCAATATGACTTCTTAGCGATTGACAACCGAAAAAACACCTTGGGGCTTAAAAAAATTCGTCGTATTGGGCATACCATGGAGTTTGAACAAATTAAAGAGTATGTACCTGGTGATGATGTAAGAACCGTGAATTGGAAAGCCACGGCAAAGCAAGGTCAGTTAATGGTAAATCAGTACCAAGATGAGAAAATGCAGCCTATTTATAGTATTATAAATACTGGACGTGTCATGAAAATGCCTTTTGAAGGATTGACCTTGGTCGATTATGCGATAAATAGTTCGCTAGCATTTTCTAACATCGCACTTAAAAAGAAAGACAAGATTGGGCTCATAGATTTTTCCAACAAAGTAGGGACTTTTTTGCCAGCACAGGCAAAGAAAACCTATCTAAGTACTTTATTGGAGTCTTTGTACAATGTGCATACAAAATTCTTAGATGCAGATTATGGCACTTTACAAAGTTTGGTGCGACGAAAAATCACGCAACGTAGCTTGTTATTGCTCTACACCAATTTTGAACATCATAGTTCTTTAGAGCGACAACTCCCCTATTTACAGGCCATTGCAAAAAAACATGTGCTTGTTGTTATCTTTTTTGAAAACACAGAGCTTAACACCCTTATCGAACGTGAAGCCAAGGATATTTCAGAAATTATGGATCAAACCATTGCACAACAATTTTCGAACGATAAAAAAAGAATGCTTCGTGAATTACAACAACGAGGTATCCAAGCCGTATTGACGAAACCTCAAGATCTTACTGTGAATACTATTAATAAGTATTTGGAGATTAAAGCGAGAGGGTTACTTTAGAAGTTAGACCGCTGCGCTGTTAGAGGTTAGACCGCTTCGCTGATGGACTTTTATGGCAAATAAAACTACTAGCCATAGTAAAGTCAAAATGTAAAACGCGAAAAATAAAAGTTTAAAATGTTTCGTCCCGAAAGCTTTCGGGATCGATTTCAGTTTCGATTTCAACAACCTATTCTACATTTCATCCTTCAAATGCTACAACTCAGTCATTCTTAGTTTTCAAAACTAACAACTGTGTGCATCTTTGTTTCATCAAATAAAATCAATCAACTTTAAAACTTTATATTATGAAAACAATTATCACCATCGCATTAAGTATCGTAACGTTTATAATGAACGCTCAAGTAGACACAGTAGCAACAACTTCAACAAATGGTTCTGAAATAACCGTAACAGTGCCGACTAACTCTACACAAGGAAAAATAGTAATAGGTTTACACAACGAAGAAAGTTTTATAAAATCAATTCCTATTAAAGGATTAAATGGAGAGATTAAAGATGGAAAAGCAGTTGTAACATTTAAAGATATCGAGCCTGGAACATACGGTATTGTAATCTTTCATGATAAGAATGATAACAATAAAATGGATTTTCAATTAAACGGAATGCCTCTAGAAAATTACGGTGCTTCTAATAATGTCATGAATTTTGGACCTCCAATGTGGACTGATTTAAAATTTGAAGTAGCTAGTGAAGATATAGCTATGGAAATAAGATTATAAAAAAGACCGCTGCGCTTATAGATAGTATCATCAATCATAAAAAACGCTTTAGATTTCTCTAAAGCGTTTTTGTTTTATACTATTTCCGAATAAAAACTATACGGTCTTATTACGTTTTCTGTCAACCGCCTTTAAAAAGACTTTACGTAAACGTAAGTTATTTGGGGTTACTTCTACGTACTCATCTTTTTGGATATATTCTAATGCTTCTTCTAAAGAGAATTTAATTGCAGGAACAATCTTAGCTTTGTCATCTGCCCCACTAGAACGTACATTACTTAACTTTTTTGTCTTCGTAATGTTTACTTCCATATCATCTTGGCGTGTGTTCTCACCAATTACTTGTCCTTCATAGATATCTTCACCTGGATTTACAAAGAAACGACCTCTATCTTGTAATTTATCGATAGAATAAGGAATCGCATTTCCATTCTCCATAGATACTAAGGATCCATTTTGACGTTCAGGAATACCTCCTTTTAAAGGTTGGTACTCCACAAAACGGTGTGTCATAATTGCCTCACCAGCCGTAGCCGTTAGTAACTGGTTGCGTAAACCAATAATACCACGAGAAGGAATCATGAATTGACAAATCATTCGATCGCCTTTTGCCTCCATTGATACCATTTCACCTTTACGGATGGTTACCATGTTTACAGCAGTCCCACTTACGGTTTCTGGAAGGTCAATGGTTAACTCCTCAACTGGCTCACATTTTACACCATCAATTTCTTTAATAATTACCTGTGGCTGTCCAATTTGAAGTTCGTATCCTTCACGACGCATCGTTTCAATTAAAACCGATAAGTGTAATACACCACGACCAAACACCAAAAATTTATCTGCACTACCTGTTTCTTCAACTCGTAAAGCAAGATTCTTCTCTAATTCTTTAGTCAATCTGTCTTTAATATGACGAGAGGTAACAAACTTTCCATCCTTCCCGAAGAAAGGAGAATCGTTAATGGTAAACAACATACTCATTGTTGGCTCATCGATAGCAATGGTTTGTAATCCTTCTGGATTCTCTAAATCGGCAACAGTATCTCCAATTTCAAAACCTTCAAGACCTACTAGGGCGCAAATATCACCTGTTTGTACTTCTGAAACTTTCTTACGCCCCAATCCTTCAAAGGTATGTAGCTCCTTAATTTTCGTTTTCTTTATGGTACCGTCACGTTTTACTAGTGCAACTTGCATGTTTTCTTTCAACGTTCCTCTTTGAAGACGTCCAATAGCAATTCGTCCTGTAAATGAAGAGAAATCTAAAGATGTAATTAACATCTGTGGTGTACCTTCTTCAAATTCTGGTGTAGGCACATGCTCTAATACCATATCTAATAATGGCTCGATGTTGTCGGTTTCTTTTTTCCAGTCATCACTCATCCAGTTGTTCTTTGCCGAACCATAAACGGTTGGGAAATCTAACTGCCATTCTTCTGCACCTAACTCAAACATTAAGTCGAATACTTTCTCATGTACCTCTTCTGGAGTACAGTTTTCTTTATCTACTTTGTTTACAACCACACATGGCTTTAATCCAAGATCCAATGCTTTTTGCAATACAAAACGTGTTTGCGGCATTGGGCCTTCAAAGGCATCTACCAATAAACAAACACCATCTGCCATATTTAATACACGCTCTACTTCTCCACCAAAATCGGCGTGACCAGGGGTATCAATGATATTAATTTTAGTGTCTTTATAAATTACAGAAACGTTTTTTGACGTAATAGTAATACCACGCTCACGCTCTAAATCATTGTTATCTAAGATTAAATCTCCAGTATTCTCGTTTTCACGAAATAACTGACAGTGATACATGATTTTATCTACCAAGGTAGTTTTACCGTGATCTACGTGTGCAATAATTGCAATATTTTTAACTTTCATAATCTAAGTACTAAACACGTAATGTGTTAATTAATAGCTTTTTTGCTGAAATTTTAGTCCCCACAAAGAGTGCTAGCTTTCAGCGTGCAAAAGTACTGTTAATTAATGGATATATTTTACTATTTGGGAATATAAATTTTGGGCAAAAATTCTCTTTTTCTATAAACGAAGAAAATAAAATTAAAAAAGCCGCTTCTTTAAAAGAAGCGGCTCTTACATTTTTTATAATTCTAGCCTTAGTTATTCCCCAAAATTAAAGGCAATCCGTCGCTTCCTCCTACTACAATTACTTTACTGTTTGGAGACTGACTTAACTCTAAAGTAGCATCAATCCCTTTGTCTTGTAGAATCTTATCTGTTAACGAAGCACTTAAAATACGGTTGGCATCCGCCTTACCTTGTGCTTCAATACGTACTTTTTCTGCCTCTTTAGATGCGGTTACTAATCTAAATTCGTACTCTAAAGACTCTTGCTCTTGACGTAACTTACGCTCAATAGCTTCTTTAATAGTATTTGGCAGAGTTACATCGCGTACCAACACTTCATTTAGTTGTACGTATTGCTTGTCTAAGATTTTCTTAGTTTCAGCAAAAATTTCATCTTGAATCGCATCACGCTTACTAGAGTATAATTGCTCAGGTGTGTAACGACCTACAACACTACGCGCTGCTGAACGAATAGCAGGCTGAATTACTCTACCCAAGTAGTTTTCTCCTAGTGATTGGTGTAAGTTCCCTAACTGACTATACACTGGCTCGTACCAGGCAGAAGCATCAATTTGAATCTCTAGACCATTAGAAGATAACACTTTCATTTTTTCAAATAATTCTTGCTGTCTTACTTCGTAAACATATACTTTATTCCAAGGTGCAATGATATGAAATCCTTCACTTAGTGGTGGTTCATCTACAACAACACCCTTATCGAATGTTTTGTATAATACGCCTGCTTCTCCAGAACCGATGGTTACGGCAGATTTTGCTAATAAAATAATGGCCAATACTACTGCAATAATAATAGGCACGCCAATTTTTGGTAATTTTTCCATGAGTTTGTTTTTATATGAGTCCGTTAAATTTTCTAATAAACCATTCTAGCGCAAGGCTTAAAGCAATAAGGCCTAATAGCCACCTCCAATCAATTAAAGGTACTACTTTTTGTTCGCTTTTTTGAATGGATGTATAGTTTTGATTATTCACTAATTGGTCGATCAACTGGTCTATTTCGTTACTAAAAAAAGCAACTCCTTTTGTTTTTGTAGCCAAACGCTCTAGTTTAGCGATGTTTGCATTTAAAAATTGTTGTTCGATATCGAATTGCAGAATGGTAAAACTGCTACTTCTTGCCACTTCCTCGTCTCGTACAGAGATGGTATAGCTATAAGACCCTGCATCCAAACTATTTAAATCAACCTCGTAATAATTATTTTTAAGTAATAACGGAAAGACATCTCGTTTCTTACTCTCTTGGTTTATAACAGAGATAGACAATGAAGCTCTGGTGTCGAAAACAAAACTTTTATCGAAGTATTGTGCCGAAATTTTAATGGGATTGTTGTTGTAATAAAAAGTTTTACTGTCTACCTCTAGCCTACTTCTGCGTTTGTTTGACGCTAAGTATTGTACCATTTTCCCAATAAAATTATCGAAATCTTCGAAGCTTTCTTTATTGAGATACGATTGCGCGCGCCATTTCCATAAATCTTGCCCGTCCCAAATTGCGTGACGCATGCCATTAATTTCCATGGTTGCCAACATGGGCGTATTGCTAGAGATACCATCTATAGTTTGCTCTAATACTGTTTGATGTGGAATGGTTACCGATAGCGCACCAAATTTAGTTTGCAATGGTGGAAAGTCGGAAAAGCCAAGGGGATCAATTGCAAAAGTTCCGTAATTGAGGTTTAAGTTGGCTGTAGCTGCTTCTGTTTGATTGGTTACTTCCTTTTCGTAATAGTCTTGCGCCGAGTTAATATAGCTCCAATCTGTTGCTGTACCCGTGATAACAAAGCTGTTTTTATTGAGCTTTTTAAGTTCCTGATATACAGGTGCAAACTGGCGATCTGGTTGGTATAAAATTACTAACTGATAATCGTTAATCACAGCAGCAGCTTCTTGTGGTTTTTTAAAGGTAACCGTGCGTTGCTCATTGGTAGTAATCGATTTTTTGAGCATTCCTAAATCTGGATGCAGTATACTACTCACGATAAGCACATTTGTAGCCTGATCTATAACCTCTACGGCAAAACGTTTGTTGTTATTTATCTTATTTTTTTCATCGTCTAAAGGTACTAGGTTGGCAGTATAACGTTGTAAACCAACTTTAGATGCTGGAAGGGTTAATGAGATTGTTTGTACATTGTTTGTCTCAGAAAAAGAGACCGCTTCTCGATACACTACAGCACTTCCTTGACGTATTAAAAATTGAGAAGAAATAGCTTCTTTCCCGTTGTAGACCAGTACAGCTTCGACCGGAAATTTATTCTTTAAAAAAGCATAGCGATTGCTATTTAATTGTTCAATTTTAAGGTCTCTATACCTAATTGAATCCCCTAAAATAATAGGATACACAGGATGTTTCAGTTTCGCAACTGAATATTCATAGTCTGTGCCTAAAGTTTGATTTCCATCTGAAATAAGAAGGGTTGGAGCAATTGCTGTTTCAAACACTTCTTGTGTTGATCTGAATGCCTTAGAGATATTGGTGTTTTTTTCGTCAAATGACAACGAATCTAATTGCTTAAAATTTGTTCCAAAAGTAAAATACGAAACTTCAAATTTTTCATTAAGCGCCTCATTGTCTTTTAATTGAGTAACTATATTTAAAGCGTTTTCTTTTTGATTGAGCGCCGTAATGGAAGAAGAATTATCGATCAAGACCGGAAGCTTCGGTTTTTCGAACGAATAGGTCTCGCTCTCAAATTTCGGATTAATTAAAAGCAACAAGATACTAAACAGTGTCACGAAGCGCAATACCCCAAACAACCAGCGCAATTTACCTGTATACTTGGTTTTATATCCATACATGAATGCTGCTACTATCATTGAGATAACGGCTGCAACAACTATGTAAAGAATGGTTTCTGCGTTCAAATTTGAGGCAATTAATAATGTAAATTAACGATGGATGACGTTCTAATATTTCCGAACAGAACCATTAAGTAAGCATTCCGCCATCAACGTTGATGACTTGACCTGTTACATAACTCGACAAGTCGCTTGCTAAGAAAACACAAGCATTGGCAATATCTTCTGGAGAACCACCGCGCTTTAGTGGAATGGCATCGCGCCACATTTGTACGGTGTCTGCATCTAGTTTTCCAGTCATTTCTGTTTCTATAAAACCAGGCGCAATGACATTACTACGAATGTCTCTAGAGCCTAATTCCAATGCTACAGATTTAGAAAAACCGATGATACCCGCTTTTGAAGCTGCATAGTTGGTCTGTCCAGCATTTCCCTTCACTCCTACCACAGAACTCATGTTAATGATAGAGCCTTTGCGTTGTTTAAGCATGGTGCGTTGTACCGCTTTGGTCATGTTGAACACAGACTTCAAGTTTACTTCTACAACTTTATCAAAGTCATCTTCGCTCATACGCATCAACAAATTATCTTTGGTAATACCAGCGTTGTTGATTAGTATATCAATACTCCCAAAATCTTCTAGTACTTGCTTGGCAAGCTCTTGCGATTCTTCGTAACTAGCAGCATTGCTTTTATAGGCTTTTGCTTTCACACCAGTTTGTGATACTTCGGCAGCTAATGCCTCTGCAGCTTCTGCAGAAGAATTATACGTGAATGCTACATTGGCGCCATGTTGCGCGAATACTTCAACAATTCCTTTACCAATGCCTCGGCTTCCACCTGTAATAATAGCTGTCTTTCCTTCTAAAAGCTTCATATCTACTCGTTTTTGATCTTAAATAGTATTGATTTAAATAAAAGATAAATATAATAATAACAATACCCAAAGCGAAATAAAAAACCCCACAAATTATAAGAATTTATGGGGTCCATGCTTTGTATAAAAATAGCTGGCTGATCCTTACATTTTTACATCTTCTACTTTTCCATAATTAAACAAATAATCGATGTCCATTTCAGACACTTCACCTAACTGACCAAGCGCATCCATATCTACATCATTTTTGTTTCCAACAACCATCACATTGTACTTTTGTCCTTTGATATTATCATTAAAGAAATTTCTTAGGTCTTCCATTTTCATGTTTTTAATGGCATTGTACATAGCTTCTCTGTTGTCTTCGTTAATCCCTAGTCTTTGTAGTCTTTCATAACTCCAAAAAACATTAGACTTCGTGATACGTTGTGCCGCTAGCTTTTTAAGCGCCGCAGTTTTTGCTGCTTCAAACTGCTCCTCTGCTTCAGGCATGTTGTTCATAAGTGACATCATTGCCTCTACTGCCTCAGGCATTTTGTTAGCTTGTGTCCCAATATATGCCATTACATAATTTGAATCTTCTTTGTTACGTGCCGTACTGTAATTTGACCAAGCAGAATATGCTAAGGACTTAGATTCTCTAATTTCTTGGAATACAATTGAAGAAAGTCCAGAACCAAAATAGGTGTTAAACAAGGTTGAAACGGCCATGTTTTCTGGAGAAAAAGGAGCGCCTTTTGCCAAGAACATCATTTCACTTTGTACCATATCGTAATCCACAAAGTATACATTTCCTCCTGTTTCAAGCTCTGCATATTTGGCTGGCTGTGGGTATTCGTTTAAGTTCTCTTTAATTGTGTGATTCTTATTTAGTGCTGTAACTGCTGCATCTATATCTTTACCATAATAAAAAACACGTTGTTTGAAATCTTTAATTTCTTTTGTAATCGTAACCAATTCCATAGGATCCATCGCTTGCATTTCTGCAACAGTATAGATATTACGCAGTCTAGAATTCTCACCGTATTTTGCATAATTCAATAAGCCAGAGCGTAAAATACTCCCTTTACTGGTTTTGTTGTTTTGTCTAGCCTTAACAATAGATTCTACATACTTCGAGTAGGCTTCTGCATCTGGTGTTGCGTTATTCCATAGATGTTCAAGTAATTCTAACCCTTTGGCAAAGTTTTCTTTAAGTCCGCTCATACCCACATAAGTCTGATCTCCTCCAGCACTCACATAATAATTGATTCCTAATTTGTAGAACTCTTTTTTCAATTCCTCATTAGAATAAGTATCGGTACCTAAGTACTCTAAATATCCTACAGCAAGACCTAATTTTTTATTGTGGTCTCTACCCATATCAAAAATGATATTCATATCAAATAAATCGTTTGCTTCGTTTTCTATATAGGAAACTTCCAACCCGCTATCTGTTGCTGTCTTCTTAATTTCTGCGTCATAATCCACAAATTTTGGCGCAAGAGGCTTAGATTCTAATGTATTGAAGGCTGTGATATACTCTGAAGCCTTATCACGATTTAAGTTTACAGGGGTAATGCCCGGATTAGATACTTTTACAATACTCTTGTCCTCCCCTTTTCTTTTGTAGGTTACTACATAGTTGTCTTTGTAAAAGCTATTTGCGAAAGCTACAACATCTTCTTTTGTTATCTTTTTTAGTCCGTCTAGATATGCTACTTTATCTTTCCAATCTACTCTGTGAATAAAGGCATCATAGTATGCAGAAGCAACAGCTGTACTGTATTCGTATTGCTGTAACTGTGATTTTTTCATGTCGTTGATTACTGCATCTAGCATCCAATCGTCAAAAGCACCTTGTTTTAATAATTCTATCTGATCTAAAATCAAAGTTTTTACCTCGTCAAGCGATTGTCCCTCTTTTGGAGTGCCTGTAAAAGAATGGTATCCATAATCGTTTAGAAATGTAGTAGTACAGCCTGCACGTTGTACCAACTGTTTCTGGTTTAAATTTAAATCAATAAGTCCGGCATTTCCATTGGCAAGAATCATATCGCACATCTGTACTAGCTTTTCTTCTTTTGTGTTAACCGCGTTGGTTCTATAAGCGATGGAGATACTTTCGGCAGTTGGGCCAAATACTTCGTTGCTTACAATTCCTGTTAACGGAGCTTCCTTAGGTAATTCTGGATGCACTACCTCTTTGCGCTTCAAATTTCCGAAGGTATTCGCCACTTTTTGAATCGTTTCGTCAAACTCAAAGTCACCTACCAATACCATTGC
This sequence comes from Patiriisocius sp. 208BN25-11, assembly GCF_058147145.1. NCBI lineage: Bacteria > Pseudomonadati > Bacteroidota > Flavobacteriia > Flavobacteriales > Flavobacteriaceae > Patiriisocius > Patiriisocius sp. 208BN25-11. The sequence continues at coordinate 38,605 of NZ_JBYVJY010000002.1, read as the reverse complement.
CATGTTGTTAGGCACATAGTACTTGTCGAAATAATTATTGATGTCGATTAATGAAGGCGCCTTTAGGTGCGCCGCAGTTCCAATAGTTTTTTGTTGACCGTACGGGTGATTAGGAAATAATCCTTCCAACATAGCAGCGTAGCGTTTTCTGAAATCGTTGTCTTGTCCTCTGTTGAACTCTTCGAAAACAGCTTCTAATTCTGTATGAAATAAACGCAATACTAATTCACTAAAACGTTCTTCTTCTAGGGATAACCATTTATCTAATTCGTTTGCTGGAATTTTGTTTTTATAAATGGTCTCTTCGAACCAAGTATGTGCGTTGGTTCCCGTCGCCCCTAATGAGGTCATCATTTTGTCGTATTCATTGGCAACAGAATAGTTGGAAGCCTCTAGAGACACTTCATCAATTTTACGATACAAAGCCAAACGCTTGTCTGGATCTTGCTCTGCTCTATGCTCTTCATATAGCGTCGCAATTTGATCTAGATACTCTTTTTCTTTTTCCCAATCGATGGTTCCAATTTTTGAAGTACCCTTAAAGACCATGTGCTCTAAATAATGTGCAAGTCCAGTAGATTCTTTAGGATCATAGTTAGACCCCGCTCTCACTGCGATGTAGGTTTGGATTTTTGGCTCGTCTGTATTCTGACTCAAATATACTTTAAGTCCGTTATCTAGGGTATACAAACGCAAACCAGTAGGATCGTTATCTACCGTTTCGTAGCTATAGCCATTCGCATCTGTTACTTCATTTACAGCAAAACCAGTCTTCGCGATATCTGAGTTATTTTTACATGCAACAAAGCAAGCAATACAGCTTATAAATAGGAAAAATTTTACGTGTTTCATTTTTTGATTGATTAATTATAGTTCTTTGCTTTAAAAGTACATATCTAACGTAAACTAGTTGGTTCTATTATTTAAATTTTAACAAATGAAGTACATAGTAAAAAAAGTATGCTGCAAAAAAAAGAGGTGCAATTGTATTGCACCTCTTTAGTATATTTAGTTTGGTATTAATTAACCTAATACTTCAGCAACTTTTTTTCCAATTTCAGCTGGAGAATCTACAACGTGAATTCCACAAGCTCTCATGATTTTCTTTTTTGCTTGTGCAGTATCATCACTACCTCCAACAATAGCACCTGCGTGCCCCATTGTTCTTCCTGCTGGAGCCGTTTCACCAGCGATAAATCCAACAACTGGCTTTTTACTTCCACTAGCTTTGTACCAGTTAGCAGCATCTGCTTCTAGTTGTCCTCCAATTTCACCAATCATTACCACGGCTTCTGTATCTGGATCGTTGATTAGTAATTCTACAGCTTCTTTGGTAGTAGTTCCAATAATTGGATCTCCACCAATACCAATAGCTGTGGTAATACCAAGACCTTGTTTTACAACCTGATCTGCAGCTTCATAGGTAAGTGTTCCAGATTTAGAGACAATACCTACATTCCCTTTTTTGAATACAAATCCTGGCATGATACCCACTTTTGCTTCTCCTGGCGTAATAACCCCTGGACAGTTTGGTCCGATAAGTCTGCAATCTCTATCATTGATATAGTTTGCAGCTTTAATCATATCCCCTACAGGAATACCTTCAGTTATTGTAATGATTACTTTTATTCCGGCATCGGCCGCTTCCATGATAGCGTCTGCAGCAAATGCAGGTGGTACAAAGATGATGGTTGTATCTGCTCCCACCTTTTCTACAGCTTCTGCAACTGTATTAAAAACAGGTCTTTCAAGATGCGTTTGTCCTCCTTTTCCTGGAGTAACACCACCTACTACATTGGTACCGTATTCAATCATTTGACCAGCGTGAAATGTTCCTTCACTTCCTGTAAATCCTTGAACAATAATTTTTGAATCTTTATTTACTAAAACACTCATGAATCTATTTTGTCTATGTTAATCTTTTAAAATGTGTTATTGCAAGCTATTTTTGGGCATCTAAAATTTCAGAATAACCCATAAAATAATTACGCTGCAAAGGTACTATTTTTGTTTTGGGAACTACAATAAAGTTTACACTTTTACTTTGTCGTACGTACCATTAGAATCATCCATGCTCATTACTGGCTGACTCACCTGATGGCCGCGGTAAAGTTTACCGTCTTTCACTTGCCAAATAGCTATAAAATGTGCAATACCGAGCTCTTCGTCTGGATTTTCTATCGTCCTGATATAATATTTATACCTAATTGTAACGTAATCATCATCTTCTAAAACATGACTTACTTCGATTCGCAGTTCTTGATAGGTTCTGCTAATTTCTTTGAAGGTATCTATAATAGCATTGTAGTCCATGATGGTAAGTCCATCTGTACTATTCCAGACAAGTTCTACTTCATCATGTAGAAACTTTTTAATTGCCTCAGTATCTCTTACAAAATCTGCATTGTAAAAGCTTTTAACAATATGCTTTGCACTTTTATTCATTATAGGTTGTCTAATTTTTCAATAATATCTGGTATAAGCCTTATGGCTGCCAGTTCTTTGTATTTTTTTCTGAATTCGTCTGCAGGTGTCCCAAAATAAGATTTGTGCCCTTCTAGGGATTTACTCACACCACTTTGCGCCGAAATTACAGCTTTTTCACCAATTGTGACGCCACTTGTAATACCAACTTGCCCCCAAATAGTTACAAAGTCTTCTATAAGAACACATCCAGCTATTCCTACTTGTGAGGCTATTAAGCAACGTTTTCCGATCACTGTGTCGTGTCCTACGTGTACTTGATTGTCTATTTTGGTTCCTTCACCAATGGTGGTAGATGCGGTTACTCCTTTATCTATGGTACACAGCGCACCTAAATCTACATTGTCTTCTATAACAACATTACCGCCACTTATGAGTTTATCGAATTTCTCGGGTCTGTTTTTGTAATAAAAAGCATCTCCACCTAAAACAGTTCCAGCATGAATGGTAACACCATTACCTATGACAGTATTGTCGTAAATAGCCACATTGCTATGGATCAAACAATCATCACCAATGATGACATTATTTCCAATAAACACATTGGGTTGAATGACTGTATTCTTACCTATTTTGGTATCTATAGCAATAGCTGCTCTTGCGTGTTGAAATGGATTGAAATGATTTGTTAATTTATTAAAATCATTAAACGGCTCATCGCTTATCAATAATGCTTTGCCAGGTGGGCACTCTACTTTCTTGTTTATGAGCACAATGGTTGCTGCAGATGCCAATGCTTTATCATAGTACTTAGGATGATCTACAAATACAATATCGCCAGGTTGTACCACATGAATTTCGTTCATTCCCAAAACAGGAAAATGAGCATCGCCAACAAAATCGCAATCTAATAAAGTTGCAATATTTTGAAGTGTTTGTGGCGTTGAAAATTTCATGTCCTGTGTTTTGGGCTACCAAATATAAAAAATCCCAACGTATTGTGACATAGGTTGGGATGGAATTTATGATAGTAAAAAAATTACTCCTTAATACGTTCTTTATACGTACCCTTTTCGGTCTCTACTTTTATTTTGTCTCCTTCGTTAATAAACAGAGGTACATTTACCGTTGCTCCTGTCTCTACTGTTGCTGGTTTTGTAGCATTGGTGGCTGTATTTCCTTTTACACCAGGTTCTGTAGCAGTTACTTCAAGAATCACACTTGCTGGTAGGTCTACCGACAATGGTGCATTGTCTTCTGTATTGATAATCACAGTCACCACTTCTCCTTCTTTCATTAACTCTGGTTTATCTAGAGCTGCTTCAGTTAATTGAATTTGAGAATAGTCTTCTTGGTTCATGAAGTGGTAGAAATCCCCGTCATTGTACAAGAATTGAAATTTATGAGTTTCTACACGAACGTCTTCTAATTTATGACCTGCAGAAAAGGTATTATCTACTACTTTACCGTTGGTCACACTTTTAAGCTTGGTTCTTACAAAGGCAGGTCCTTTACCTGGCTTTACGTGTAAAAATTCTACTACTTTATAAATGTCATGATTATACTTGATACATAATCCGTTTCTAATATCTGATGTTGTTGCCATAAGCTAGTGTTGAATGTTGAGTTTTAAGTGTTGAGTTTTATTTTCTCCACACTATTATTATTTAATATTTCAGATTAATTATTGCTGAAATATCCTTTCATGATACCTCGTTTCGCGTTTTTGATAAATTGCAATATCTCATCACGCTCTGGAGTGGCTTCCATTTCTGCTTCTATAATCGATGCCGCTTGAGATGTGTTATAGTTTTTCTGATACAAGAGTCTATAAATCCCTTGAATTTCTCTAATTTTTTCTGAGTCAAAACCTCTTCTTCTTAGTCCGATAGAGTTGATACCTACATAAGATAAAGGCTCTCTTGCTGCTTTTACGTATGGTGGTACATCTTTACGAACCAAAGATCCCCCAGTTACAAAGGCATGATTACCAATCATACAAAATTGATGCACGGCAGTCATACCTGCTAATATTACATAATCTCCTACGGTACAATGTCCCGCAAGGGTACTGTTATTAGAGAAGATACAATTATCGCCTACGATACAATCGTGTGCAATGTGGCAATAGGCCATAATCAAACAATTATTACCAATAACTGTTTTTCCTCTATCTACGGTACCTCTGTTTACTGTTACGTACTCACGAATGGTTACATTATTTCCAATTTCTACGGTAGTTTCTTCATCCTGAAATTTTAAATCTTGAGGAATGGCAGAAATTACGGCACCAGGAAAAATATTACAATTTTTACCAATACGAGCCCCTTCCATGATAGTGACATTAGAACCAATCCAGGTTCCTTCTCCAATCACAACATTGTTATGAATGGTTGTAAATGGCTCAATAACTACATTTTTGGCGATTTTAGCACCGGGATGTACGTAAGCAAGTGGTTGGTTCATTTGTTTTCTATATTAGTTGTCTTTCAAAAATGTAGTGCTATTATCTAACTTGGATGCTATTCAAGCAATACAGTTCATCTAGATGTTTTTTGTTTTAACAATCTGTGCCATTAATTCGGCTTCGGTCACCAATTTATCATTGGCGTAGGCATTTCCTTTCATATGAACAATACCACGACGTATAGGTGTAATAAGCTCTAATTTAAATACTAAGGTATCACCAGGATTTACCTGTCTCTTAAACTTAGCATTGTTTATTTTCATGAAGAATGTCAAATAATTTTCTGGATCTGGTACTGTGCTCAATGCCAAAATACCACCCGTTTGTGCCATTGCTTCAACAATAAGAACCCCAGGCATTACGGGAGCACCCGGAAAGTGACCCACAAAGTAAGGCTCATTCATGGTGACATTTTTAAGTCCAATAACGTGTGTGCTACTTAACTCCATGATCTTATCAACCAACAAAAAAGGTGGTCTGTGCGGCAACATTTCCATAATCGCATTTACGTCTTTTACGGGCGTTGCAGTGATATTAAATTTTGGAATATTATTACGTTTTTCGTTTTTAATAATTTTTGAAAGCTTTTTAGCAAACTGAGTATTTACAAAATGCCCAGGTTTGTTAGCAATTACTTTACCACGAATACGTGTTCCTATCAAAGCCAAGTCGCCAATTACGTCTAATAACTTATGACGTGCAGCTTCGTTTGGATGGTGTAATGTTAGGTTGTCTAAAATTCCATTTGGTTTTACTGAAATATTATCTTTCCCAAAGGCGTGGCGTAATTTCCCCATGGTTTTTTCAGAAAGCTCTTTGTCTACATAGACAATGGCATTGTTTAAATCACCCCCTTTAATAAGGCCGTGATCTAATAACATTTCTATTTCATGTAAAAAACTAAAGGTTCTGGAGTCGGATATTTCAGTTTTAAAATCTGAAATATGCTTGATCGAAGCATTTTGAGTTCCTAATACTTTGGTGCCAAAATCGACCATGGTAGTCACTTGATACGTATCTGCTGGGATGATGGTAATTTCACTACCCGTTTCTTCATCTAGGTAATTAATTACTTCGGTCACCACATATTCTTCACGAGCAGCATCCTGTGCAACAATCCCCGCTTTTTCTATGGCTTCTACAAAAAACTTAGATGATCCATCCATAATAGGAGGTTCTGAGGCATCGAGTTCTAAAATACAGTTATCAACTTCAAGTCCGACTAAAGCAGCTAGCACATGCTCTGAAGTTTGTATGGTAACCCCATTATGTTCTAGATTGGTACCACGTTGTGTATTGGTAACAAAATTAGCATCTGCTTTGATGGTAGGTGTTCCCTCCATATCGACACGCTTAAACACATAGCCTGTGTTTTCAGGAGCAGGTTTAAACGTCAGGGTTACATCTTTACCAGTATGAAGACCAACACCAGTAAGGGTTACTTCTTCTTTAAGGGTGCATTGTTTCACAAGGCAATCACTCATTGTTTACTTTTTTTTCTAGGGCATCAAAGCGATTCATTATTTTAGGTAAATTTCTAAAATGAACATAGCTTTTACTAAAATCTCCATAATTAAAAGATGGAGAGCCCTGTATGGTTTCGTTGTCTTTTATGTTTCTACCTACACCGCTTTGCGCTTGTATACGTACATTATTTCCTATCGTTAAATGACCTGCAAAACCAACTTGGCCGCCAATCAAACAATATTTTCCAATTTTTGTAGAACCTGCAATTCCTGTCTGTGCAGCAATAACAGTATTCTCACCAATTTCTACATTATGAGCAATTTGTATTTGGTTATCTAGTTTCACTCCTTTTCGGATGATGGTAGATCCTAATGTTGCTCTATCTATGGTTGTTCCCGCACCAATGTCTACATTATCTTCAATAACAACATTTCCAGTTTGGGGTACTTTTACAAATTCTCCTTTTTCGTTTGGTGAGAAACCAAATCCGTCTGCCCCTAAAATGACACCACTGTTAATGACACAGTTTTGACCTACTTCAGTTTCAGAATACAATTTTGATCCTGCGAATAAGACGCAATTATCTCCAATTGTTACATTATCTCCTATATATACATTGGGATAAATTTTTACATTATCTCCAATAATAACATTTTCACCAACATATGTAAATGCTCCAATGTAGATGTTCTCGCCTATCGAAGCACTTTTGGAAAGAAAAACGGGTTCTTCTATGCCCGTTTTATTCATTTTTACCTGATTGTAATATTCCAACAATTTAGAAAAAGATTCATAGGCATTGTCAACACGTATCAATGTGGTTTCGATTTCCTGTTCTACTACAAACGTTTTATCAACAATGGTAATAGAAGCTTGCGTGGTATATATAAAGGGAGTGTATTTAGGATTTGCCAAAAAGGTTAAACTTCCTGGTTGCCCTTCTTCAATTTTTGCAAGTTTAGAGACTTCTACAGTAGCATCGCCATCTACTTCACCTTCTAGAATACCTGCTATTTGGCTTGCTGTAAATTTCATGAAATAAAAGGGGTTTCTAACAGGTGCATATTCTTAGAAGGAATAGCATTTGCTTCATAGATTGATTGGTCGTTGTTCATGATTACAAAAATAGAAAAAAAGTACAATTAATCTGTCTTAGGATAACAGAGATAGTATTTGGTGACTTTTTTTGAAAGTGCTTCCAAATTTAATTGATCACTAGCCCTTGCTACATCTACAATAGCCCCATTTTTCATTAGTAAATTAATAGTGTCCTTTTCCATACTATAGGCCTGATTTGAAATGGTATCACTAAAAACAAAATAGGATGCTTCCTCTTGACTGAGTTTATATTGCGACATGACATCCTTAATTTTTTCTGAAATTTTCTGAGCCGAAACTGGGGTTTGGTGCATCTTTATTTTCAACAAATCTCTATTAAGCAGCATGTTAGATAAGGTTCTAAGTACAAAGTCATCATGGTATTGCCATGATTTCATGGCGCCAACAATATCGTAGTCATCCAACTTTGCAAATTGAGCCAAGACAGCAGTGTCAAAATCTTTGGTTTCAATAGTATTTGTTAAAAAATAGTATAATGCATTACTTGCAGGGAGTGCCTCCCCATTGTGTGTCAACACCTTGGCACGTTTTAACAAACGCATCAACAATTGTTCTGCCACAAGTCCAGTTTTGTGAAGGTATACTTGCCAATACATTAATCTACGCGCTACAATAAATTTTTCTACAGAGTAAATACCTTTTTCTTCTACAACTAGTTTGTCATCTTTCACGTTAAGCATCGCAATAAGACGTTCGCTATTTACAGAACCTTCACTTACGCCTGTATAAAAACTATCGCGTCTTAGATAGTCTAAGCGATCCATGTCTAACTGACTAGAAATTAACTGATGCAAAAATTTTCTATTGTATTCGTTGTTGAAAATTGTGATGGCTAGTGTTAATCTATCGTTAAATGTTGTGTTTAGTTCCTTCATGAAAAGGAGCGAAATCTCTTCATGAGCTATGTTTTCTACAATGCTATGTTCCATGGCATGGGAGAAAGGACCATGTCCAATATCATGTAATAAAATAGCAATAAGCAATGCTTCTTTTTCTTCTTCGGAAATGTTAACACCTTTAAAACGTAGCACTTGTACCGCTTTTTGCATCAAAAACATGGCACCAAGCGCATGATGAAAACGTGTATGATGTGCTCCAGGATACACAAGGTAAGACATCCCCATTTGTGTAATTCTTCGAAGGCGTTGAAAATACGGATGCTCAATTAAATCAAAAATTAGCGTACTAGGTATGGTAATAAAACCATAGATTGGATCGTTAACTATTTTAAGCTTGTTACTCTTATTCAAGGGTTTCAAATTGAAGTGTTGAAGTTTATGCTTGTATTAAGATTCAAAACTAAGCAATCATTATCTAAAGCAGTAGTATCTTCTCATATTTCAGAAGAAAATAACATTTCAGAAACATACAGTATCAACAATTAAAGCTACGTTTGTAGCAAACCATATAGCACATGAGCGACATAAAAGTACTTTGGGTAGACGACGAAATAGATTTATTGAAACCACACATTATGTTCTTAGAAAAAAAGAACTATCAGGTAACAAAAGCCCAAAGCGGTACTGAAGCGCTTGAAGAGATAAGAAATACTGTATTCGATATTGTTTTCTTGGATGAAAACATGCCAGGGCTTACAGGACTTGAAACCCTTGCCGAAATTAAAGAAATAAATGCCTCGCTTCCTGTGGTTATGATTACCAAAAGTGAAGAAGAGTATATTATGGAAGAAGCCATTGGCTCTAAGATTGCAGATTATTTAATAAAGCCTGTAAATCCGAATCAGATTCTCCTTAGCTTAAAAAAGAATTTAGATCATTCTAGATTGGTTTCAGAAAAAACCACTTCAAATTACCAACAAGAGTTTCGTAAGATTGCTATGGACTTATCCATGGTCAATAGTTTTGAAGAATGGGCAGACATGTACCAAAAGTTGGTGTATTGGGAACTAGAACTAGAAGGCATTGAAGACACGGGAATGTTCGAGATTTTAGAATCCCAAAAAACAGAAGCAAACAACCAATTTTGTCGTTTTATAGACAAAAACTACCCTAAGTGCTTTGACGGAAGCATCGACGCCCCAACAATGTCTTATACCTTATTTAGAGATAAAGTAGCACCAGAGCTAAAAAAAGGAACACCAACGCTATTAGTAGTCGTAGACAATTTACGATATGATCAATGGAAAGCCTTTGAACCTTTTGTAGCCAATAGTTACAAGAAGAACAAAGAAGAAATGTACTATGGTATTTTACCCACGGCAACACAGTATGCGCGTAATGCTATTTTTAGTGGTTTAATGCCAAGTGATATGGAGAAATTACATCCAGACCTCTGGTTAAATGACACAGATGAAGGCGGAAAAAACATGTATGAAGACAAATTTTTAGCGGCACAGTTAAAACGTCTTGGATTGAACTTAGACTGGAGTTATCACAAAATATCAAGTTTGAAGCAAGGAAAAAAACTTGCTGAGAACTTCAAGAGTCATAAAAATGAAGATTTAACGGTACTTGTTTACAATTTTGTGGATATCCTCTCCCATTCCAAAACTGAAATGGAAGTAATTAAAGAGTTGGCATCTACAGACAAATCTTACAGATCTTTAACCCAGAGTTGGTTTAAGAACTCTCCTTTAATGGATATTATACAACAAGCAGCACAGCTAGGGTTTAAATTAATGATTACTACCGATCATGGTACTATTAACGTGAAGAACCCAAGTAAAGTAATTGGAGACAAGAATACTAGCTTAAATCTAAGATACAAAACAGGTAAAAGTCTTACCTACGAAAACAAAGATGTTTTGGCAGCAAAAAACCCTGCTACAGTGCACCTACCTAAAATAAATATGAGCAGCTCTTTTATCTTTGCTAAGGGAGATTTATTCTTTGCATATCCAAATAATTACAACCATTATGTAAGCTATTATAGAAATACCTACCAACATGGTGGTGTGTCTTTAGAAGAAATGGTGATACCTTTTGTAACATTGTCTCCAAAGTAAGATTTAAGGTAGGAATATTCCTAATATGTGTTTTTTATCGAGGAAAAGATACTGAAAATCATAAAAAATGATATATTTGTTATCCCAAATATGAAAATAACCTATTCACTCTCAGAGATTCCCGCAGTCGCTTCCAAGCTTATGGAACAGCTTGACCATAAGACAGTTTTGTTTTATGGAGATATGGGAGTAGGCAAAACAACACTCATCAAACAAATGGCAAAAGAACTTGGTGTTTCTGAAACACTGAGTAGTCCAACATTCTCGATAGTTAACGAGTATGAAGCTAAAGACGCCCTATTGTACCATTTTGATTGTTATAGGCTAACCAGTGAAGAGGAAGCATTTGATATTGGGATTGAAGATTATTTAGATGCCGGACACTATACGTTTATAGAGTGGCCAGATAAAATTAAAAATTTATTACCGACAGATAGTAACAAAATTGAACTAATAGCAAATGCCAATGGAACAAGAACAGCAACCCTAAACCTTTTATTGAACAACTAAGAAAACATACATAGAACAGCCTATTTTCAAGTAAATTTCTTAATTTTTTGAATAATTCTTAGCAAACAAAATGTTAAGATTAAAATAACTTGGAAAGATACGGCGAACATAATTTAGCAACATGCGTTTTTTCGTGATAGATTTGTGGTAATAACCTCACAAATTTTTATTAAACCTCACTAAAAACAAACGTATGAAAACCCTAAAGAATTTATGTATCGTAGCAGTAGTATCAGTAGGATTATTTGCAACTTCTTGCACTCCTGAGAACCTAGACAATGACCAAACAGAACAACAAGTCGATAAAAAACTCAAACCACTCCAAAACGGATAATAAAGGTTTATTTGTAGGGGGGCTTTTAGTTTTTCTTATTTCCATTACCCCTTTTTTATTTTATTCCTATGAAAGTTTTCCAGATAGTGATGTTTGGGAAACTTCTTTTTTTAATATAAAGACCAGTTTTCCAAATTGGTATGCCTTTGCTTGGTACTTTACCGGTAAAGCAATTCCATTATACTTATTGTTAATATGGTTTTTTACTTGCAAGCATTGGTGGCATTGGATTCTCTTAGTACCTATTGCTATGTACTCATTCCAATTATGGGGAGTAATTAATGAAAGTAACAATCTTGATTCATTAGAATTAATTTACATAATTCCTTTAATGATGATAGTAGTACCCTTTGTTTATTTAATTAGAGCAAAACTTTTTAATAAGATTCGTGGAAATGATCTAGAAGCCTTTGAAAAAGAGCTTAGTGAAAATAGAACCTTTTTAAATCAATTAAAAGATTTATTTAGATAAAAAATAGGACAATCTATTAATCACCATAATATTAAAAAAACCTATAAAAATACAGCAATCTTAATTAACATACTTGATTAATTTAAGCATTAATTTGTAGTGTAAATCTTACAAAACAAAATTAATAAACAAAAATCCTCAAGTATGAAAACTTTAAAAAATGCATGTATCGTAGCAATCTTTGGAACTCTTTTATTCACCACTTCTTGTACCCCAGAGAACCTAGACAATGACCAAACAGAACAGCAAATTGACAAACAAAAAAACATCAAACCACCTACTAACGGGTAGTATTATTGCGGCGATATTAATTGTATCACCCTATTTATTATACGTTTATAAAAGTTTCCCTGTTACTCAAACATGGGAAACTTTTTTAGGTACATACAACAGTCAAAATTGGGGCTCTATACAAAGTTCAGTTTGGATTTTATTTGGTAAGGTAGTGCCTTTATTGTTTTTAGTATTATGGTTTTTTACTTGTAAACATTGGTGGTACCACGCCCTCATTGTTCCAATGGTTACATATATTTTTCAAATATTCTCCTTTTTCAATGATGATATAAGATTTTTGGATGAGATTGAAATTTGGTGGGTCTTCCCTATTATGCTAATCATAGCACCTTTGGTATATCTCACCCGTGCAAAATTGTTTAACAAAATGCGAGGTGATGACATGGTGGCCTTTGAAGCTGATTTAAGTCGCAAACGCTCTATTTGGGAACAAATAAAAGAGTTGTTTCGATAAAACTAACTTACCTCCTTTTCTAACTGCTTAATATAAAAGGAAGGATACAAACCGGTATGCTTATAGAAGGCTTTGGAAAAAGATGTGGCATTTTTATAACCACACTCGGCAGCAATGGCCTTGATAGAATACTTTCGAAACTTTGTATTTAATTTCAGTTCTTTTAGCGCATAATCGATTCGCAGTTCGTTAATATATTGCGAAAAATTCTTTTCACGCTTTAAATTAATGACTCGCGACAAATAATTGGGGTTGGTTTGCAATTGCTTAGCTAAGGTATTTAAAGACAGTTTAGGATACAGGTACTTTTTATTTTGCTCAAATAACTCTAAGCGCTCTAAAATTGTGGCAACTACTTCTTGAGAAACATTAAACGTTTCTTTATTTGAGTTTAACTTGATAACTCCTTCGTTATTTTCAAAACTAGCAACCAATTTTATGTAGCGTTGTTTGTATACTTTTTGCTTAACAAAATAAAATACGGAAATACATAATAAAAGAAAAGCTATTATAACAATAACAAATGTTTTATTCCTAGCTTGATTTGCTTCATATCGGAGTTTTTGCTCTAACAATTTCTTTTCTTCTTGAAAATTTGGTTTCTCTATATTCACCCTGAAAAAATGATCAAAATGCATCGAATTTTGTCTAATGATGCTATCATTACTAATAATTATATTTAAATATTCAATTTGTTCTAGATATTTTTTTTCCTTTTTTGATTTATTATATAATTCAACAAATAAACTTTGTCTGTATGGAAGAAATTCAATTTTTTTATTCACATAAAAATTAAATGCATCTTCCAAACCTTTTCTATATTCACTTAATAAACCAATTTTTTTATTAGAGAGAGCTTTAAAATAAAGAGCATCAAAGTAGGCCCCATCTTTTAATTTATCTTTATGAAAAATTATAGAGTCGCAATATTTTTTTGCAGTTGAAAAATCTTCTTGATAATAGTTAATTTCAATAAGACATTGTTTTATAGTTAGAGATAGTTTAAGTTTTGAATCCCCAAAATATTTCTTTTCATATTTTATAGCTTTTTCTAAATGGAATTTTGCTTTTTCTATATTTCCTGAATTGACATAAATGATAATCAAATTAATTTGAGAGTCAATTCTTTCAAATAATAGAAACTCATCAATTTTACTAACAGCTTTTTTTCTTGTTGTCTTCAACAAAAGATTTTTGTAATCCTTTGAATTAATTATTGAATCTGCCTCTTTTTGTAAATCTATGCTGTTATCAACATTTCCCCAATAAGAATGGCTTAGAGCTAAAAATGATAGAGAAAAAAGCTCATGAGAAATATTTTTATTTTTTTTAGAGATTTCAATTGCTTTTTCAAAAAATAAGTTTGATTTTTTTATATCATTTAAGTTGGAGTATTCAACCCCCAAACATAAATACCCAATCCCAGGATACGTAACATGCTCCAAATCCTTTGTCAATGCAATAAGACTATCTGCATATTTAATATTTGTTCTCGGGCTAAAAGATTGCGCCAATCGATCATAGCCTCGAGCCATCATAATGGTATCCTTACGCTCTCGACCTCGATCTAAATAAACTCGTGCAACCCTCTCGGCTTTTAAAGAATCATATTCTACTTTAGAGAAATATTCCAACAACTCCTCATCCCCCAAAGTCTGTAAATCAACATCGGTGTATTCTTGTGCGTGCAGTAGGATGCTAAGTAAAAGACAGCTTAAAAAAAGAAATGATTTCATAAGGAGAGATGGTTTAGGTTAAATGTAGAAAAAAATGCAATGACTACTTCTTCTAAGTCATAAGAATCCCTTGTTTTTAAGTTGCACAAAACAACACACTGAATTACAATATTTTAAACAAGAAACAACAACTCTCAATTCATGAATATACACTGCTTTTTCAAGAATACTGACCGTTATGACTTGCAAACAGCGGAAATTACCAACATATTTGAACCAGCAAATCATCTCATTACTAACATGCTATAACTGGGGAGTTATTTTCATAAAGAATGAAAAGGTGATTTGCTTTTTTTATGTTTTAAAAAATAAAACGTACATTGGTACTAATAACACAATACCATGTCAAAACCAACCTCCCCTTTTACAAAAGCACAATTACTTCCGCAGGAAGAAATGCTGGAAATTGCCAAACAAAAAGGTGAATTATACATAGGCTTACCCAAAGAAACCTACTTTCAAGAAAAGCGTATATGTCTTACGCCTGACGCCGTTGCTGCAGTGGTGGCAAATGGACATCGTGTATTGGTAGAAGAACATGCAGGCCTAGAAGCTGGTTTTAAAGACAAAGCCTACAGTGAAGCGGGTGCAACTATTACAAAAGACACTAAAAAAGTATTTGGCTGCCCTATTATCTTAAAAGTAGAACCGCCCACGCTAGAAGAAATTAAAATGATCAACCCAAAAACGGTGATTATTTCTGCATTACAACTAAAAACAAGACAAAAAAGTTATTTTGAGGCCCTTGCAAAAAAGAAAATTACAGCCCTAGCGTTTGAGTTTATCAAAGATGAAGACCACTCCTACCCTGCCGTAAAAGCATTAAGTGAAATTGCCGGAACTGCATCAGTACTTATTGCTTCAGAACTCATGGTAAATGCAAAAAAAGGGAAAGGTTTACTCTTCGGAAATATTAGTGGTGTACCACCTGTAGAGGTTGTAGTTATTGGTGCTGGTACAGTAGGACAATTTGCAATTCGATCTGCCATAGGATTGGGAGCTAATGTTAAAGTATTTGATAGTTCTATAACACGTTTACGTAAATTACAGTCTAATTTAGGGTGTACTTTGTATACCTCTACGATACAGCCCAAAAACTTAATGAAATCTTTACGTCGCTGTGATGTTGCAATTGGTGCTGTTAGAGGTAATAATAGATCACCAGTTATTGTCACAGAAGCCATGGTAGAGAATATGAAAGAAGGTGCCGTCATTATTGACGTGAGTGTAGATATGGGAGGTTGTTTTGAAACCACTGAAATGACCACACATGACAATCCAACCTATACAAAACATGGTGTTATACATTACGGAGTCCCTAACATTCCTGCAAGATACCCAAGAACGGCATCCATTTCTATTAGTAATATTTTTACTCCTTACCTACTCCAAATTGCAGAATCTGGTGGGCTTGAACAAGCCATTCGGTTTGATGCTGGATTAAAAAACGGATTGTATTTCTATAGAGGGATTTTAACAAGTAAACAAGTAAGTGATTGGTTTGATATGCCACATAGTGACTTAAACCTACTAATGTTTTAGTACATTTTCTTCTAAAACAAAGGTTTTAAGTGTTTCCACGACATAATCTATTTCTTCTTTGGTATTAAAACTAGAAAAAGAAAAACGAATAGAAGGTTTCGCCATATCTTCGTCTGTTAAGATTTCAGCTAAAACGTGAGACCCTTTAGTAGAGCCACTCTGACAAGCACTTCCCTTAGAACAAGCAATTCCTTTTAAATCTAGCTGAAACAATAACATCATTCCCTTTTCTGCAGATACAGGAAGACAAACATTTAACAAAGTATAAGTGCTCTTTTCATTAGTACCACAAGAACCATTAAAATGGATGCCTGGTATTTCTACTTGTAATTTTTCTTTGAAGTAATCTTTTAGACTTGTTATGTATGCTTTCTCTTCAGTTAAATTTTTATAAGAAATTTTTAAAGCCTCTACCATACCCACAATAGCATACACGGCCTCTGTGCCGGCACGCATGCCACGTTCTTGTTCCCCTCCATGAATCATAGGCTTTAAACCAGAATTCTTTCTAATAAAAGCAAATCCAGCTCCTTTTGGTCCGTGAAATTTATGTGCAGCAACAGCGGCAAAATCTACCGAAATATCTTGTAAATCCACATTAAAATGACCTACAGATTGCACCATATCACTATGAAACAAAGCATTGTGTTCTTTACATAAAAGCGCTGTGCGTTTGATATCAAGTATATTACCTATCTCATTATTAACATGCATTAAGCTCACTAGTGTTTTATGAGAAGTGTCCTTTAACAGCATTTCTAATTGCTCATAATTGATATGACCATTAGCATCCAACTCGACAAAAGAAACAGTTATATTATGAGATATTCGTAATTGTTCTATGGCATACAAGACAGCATGATGTTCAATTTTACTAGAGATAATCCTAGTAACACCCAAATCTTTTACACTGCTATGCAACACCAAATTATCGGCTTCGGTACCTCCAGAAGTGAATATAATTTCTGATGCGCTTACATTTAATATTGTTGCTACTTCTTTTCTCGCAGTTTCAATTAAAGACTTTGAGGATCTTCCGTAGGTATGCGTAGATGAAGGGTTTCCATACTCTGTCTCTAATACATGTTTCATAACATCAATCACTTCAGAGCGAAGTTGTGTCGTTGCTGCACTATCAAAATATACTTTTTTCAATGAGGAAATATTATATGGATTATGTGTACTATTATTACAAAAATACAGATAAATTTTTCATCATTCATACCAGCATCCTAAAGAAATGCGTTACTTTGTAGTGAACTAAAATTTCAGAAGTAATCTATGAAAAAGAGCATCCTTTTATTTTTCATTGCCTTATCGATAGTAAGTTGCAATGATGGTGACATTATTGTAACAAATTTCGATTTTGAAGATGCACAGCTCATGCAATGTGGTGACTTAGGGAATCAAGTTTTTTTTAAAATTAATCCAAACATAAATGAGAGTATTTCGCTAGTACTTTCAAGTAATGAAGAATTATTCTTTACAACTGGAACACAAACGTTCACACTAAACAATTCAGGGACAACCGTAAATTATCGAAGTTTTGATGATACCGTAACTGAAGATTACTTTTGTAACCCTATTCCTCCCACGACACCACTTACTACTATAGAGTACCTAGGAACCTCTGGTACTGCAAGACTTATCTCAGTAACGACATTAGATGATAATGATGGTGTTGATTTTGTAGATTCTGAAATTTTAACGGAAGAGGGATTTGGAGATTTTGATCAAGATCTAATTCCAAATTTTTATGATTTTGATGATGATGGCGACAATGTACCCACTGCTGTCGAAATTGGTGATGACCCAGAAAACCCTCGTGATTTTGATGGTGATGGGATGTTTGATTATTTAGATATAGATGATGACGATGATGGCGTATTGACCATCAACGAAGACATCAATCAAAATTTAAATCCTGCTGATGATATTAGTGAGGCTGGTGCTATGCCAAATTATCTTGACGCCTCAAAAACTGATGCCGTTATTGTACAAGAATTTAGACCACACACCTTCACAAGAATGAGTGATGGGACTATTGTTATAGATAATCTCGTTTTAATTAATGACCAAGAAGAAATAGTAATTGAGGCATTTAACTTTGGGACCATAAATAGTGTAAGAAACGAAACAATTACAGAAACACCCGATTTTTAAACCTATAGTTTACTCTGATGGATGTAAACTTCTGTAGCCCCACGACCATATTTTTGAAAATTTGCATCTTCAAAACTAACCGCTTCATATTTGTTGAACAAATATTCTAATTCTTGACGAAGGACACCCGCTCCAATTCCATGTATAAAAACAACGCGTTGGATCTTTTTGCTTATGGCAAATTGCAATTGTCTTTTTGCTGTATCTAATTGAATTTCTAACATTTCATAATTTGACAGCCCCCTTTGGTTTTTCACCAATTGATGTATATGCAAATCAACCTCCATTGTTGGCTGTACACGCTCTTTAGGCTTTTTGCGTATAGTGTTCTTTTTTGGTTTTGTTGTTTTTTCTTTAAGTATTTCTGAAATATTAGTGACCGAAAAAGCACTCGCTGCAATAGGGTTTTGTAACAATACAAGTTCATCTTTTTCAAAAGAAATTTCGAAGCCATCCAGCGTTTCAATGGAGACTTTAGTACCATCAATTTTTAAAATAATTCCTTCTAAATTGTCGTCAATAACCATGACTTTGTCCCCTATTTTCATACAAATTTTTGATTGAAAAGTAAATTATAGCTGCAAATATCAGTATTACAAGTGTGTAATTCATCGAAAATAAGCGGAAATACAACTTTCTTTTCTAAATATTTCCTAATTTTAACGCGTAACAGAAATATTTGAATTCCCAAGTCCGAATATTTCATCAA
Organism: Patiriisocius sp. 208BN25-11; assembly: GCF_058147145.1. Classification (NCBI taxonomy): domain Bacteria; kingdom Pseudomonadati; phylum Bacteroidota; class Flavobacteriia; order Flavobacteriales; family Flavobacteriaceae; genus Patiriisocius; species Patiriisocius sp. 208BN25-11. Next base: position 19,949 of record NZ_JBYVJY010000002.1, on the reverse strand, counting down.
ACCAAGTAATATGAAAAACCTACTACTTACTGCAACCATATGTGTTGCATCTGCTACTGCAGCATTAGCACAACTATATGTTGCCCCCAATGTAGCTACATCTACTGACACCTACATATACGCAAGTGATGTCCAGTTGTATGTTGAAGATTACATTTCACTAAAACCAAATACAAATGATGCTACCACAGAGGCTAGTATTTACCTAAGAAATCAAGCACAGCTCATTCAGGGAGGAAGTGACAATCAAAACAGAGGTGCTGGAAGTATTTCTGTATACCAAGATAGTAATTCTGATGCTTACGATTATAACCTCTGGTCATCTCCTGTAAGCAAAGGAGTTTCTGGTGGTCTTACTACTGCTGGTAACAGAAATTACGGTTTAATAAACTTTCATGAGCCAACTGGTCTTACTGAATCTGCGCCAGCTTCTATAACTGGTAACGCAAATGGTGTTTCAAGTCCATTACAGATATCACATAGATGGTTGTATAGATGGATTAATGGCAGCCAGACCTTTGAGCCAATGTACGGAAGTGTAATCGTTCCGGCGGGAAAAGGATTTATTATGAAAGGAACTGATGTTACAGCAGCGGGAGTTCCAGAAACTCAAAATCAAAATTATGATTTTAGAGGAAGACCAAATAGTGGTGATATCACCTTAAATATTCCTGCATCAGTTGTTGAATCGCCTGGAGTATTCTCAGGAGGTAATATGCTTGTCGGAAATCCTTATCCTTCTGCGCTAGATCTTAACGTATTCTTCTATGATGCTGCAAACAATGCAAATGATGGATCTGGAAATAAATTCTCGATGATTCAATTCTATGATGAAGATAGAACTATAAACTCACATTTATACATAGATAATAAAGCTGGTTTCGGAACATGGACACCAGGTCCATACCAACCAGATCCGACATCTGGTGCATACAACCCTGGAAACTATGTAGTACCTCAATTTCAAAATTTTAATAGTTCTGGAGATCCAATAAGTAACGTTGACCCTGATGACACAGATGGAGACACTTCCAACTTATCTCATTACGGACCTATCGTAGATAGAAGAATGGCTCCAATAGGACAAGGTTTCTTTATTCAATCAATTAATACTACATCTGCTACCACAATACAATTTAATAATTCACAAAGACGATTTGTAAAAGAAGGTGAATATTCATCAGTCGCTGGTGGATCTGAATTTAGAGATTTAGAAAGTAATGGAGTTTTAACCTCAGGATTAGGACAGAATGAAATAGACCCAATCGACCCTCAAGATTTCTTTTATTCACCACAGATTAGAATTAATACGTACTTAGGCGATTCTCACATGCGCCAGACTCTATTGATTCTTAATGACGATAGTTCTGATAATTTTGATCTTGGTTGGGATGCAGTTAGCCCAATGGATGCTACTTCTGAAATGTATTTCCCTATACAAGTGGATGCATGGGATAAATTCAATCCTTTCCCATTTGTTATTAATGCAGTTCCTTTTGAAGATGAATTCAAGAAGATTCCTTTTACTTTAGAAATAGAAGAAAAAATGAATGTTGTTATCACTGGTATCGAAGAAATAGATCTACCAGTAGACCAAGTGTATGTCTTTGATTCTTTAGAAAACACATACAGTAGTATTGTTTCTGGTGAAAGCGCATCATTTGTCCTAGATGAAGGTAAATATGATGATAGATTCTTTATCGTTTTTAGAGATGAAACAACTGTACATGCAAATGCTACTAGAGAGGCTACAATAGAAGCATCAGAACTAGTAACAATGTTCCAGAACAACCCATTATCTCAATTAGAAGTAGCAAATCCTGAAGGATATGTTATCGATAAAGCCACAATATTTGATATGAGAGGAAGAATGGTAATGTACAAAACAAATTTAGGGGATAGCACAAAGCTTACCTTCCCTACTGGAACTTTCAGTGATGGTGTGTATCTTGTTGTATTAACGACCTCTGAAAACTTAAACATTGATTACAAAATAGTAGTTAAAAACTAATACTCATAAGTAGTATAAGGTATGGAAGATTTCATGTTACCCTGCCTTAATAAAAAATTATTCGGTTTAGAATGTTTTGGCTGTGGCTTTCAAAGAGCCACAGCCTTATTTTTTAGGGGTGAGTTTGTTGCAGCCTTTAAAATGTACCCAGCTGTGTATACCCTACTCTTATTAGGGTTTTTTATTGTCCTCTCTATGTTTTTCAAAATAAAACATGCGCACAAAATTAAGATTGGTTTAGGAATTCTCAGCGGCGTCATTATCATAGTTAGTTATTTTTATAAAATGAGTTTCCTATTTTAAAAATTCAATATTTTCAACTACATTTAAAAATAATAACCAACAAGAAAAATATGGAACAACAAACACTACCCAATTCGCAAGCCGTACTCATTTTAGGGATATTATCAATACCTTTATGTTGCTGTTACGGTGTTGTTGGACTTGCTTTAGGAATTATAGCCTTAGTCTTAGCAAAAAAAGCAACCGCTTTACACAACGAAAATCCAGAATTGTATAAAGGAATTAAAAATGTAAGCACTGGAAAAGTACTTGCATATATTGGTATTACACTGGGTGCGCTCTATATCATACTAAACGTAGTTTTAATTGCAATGTATGGATTAGATGGTCTTCAAGAAATGCAAAGAGAAATGATGGAACAATACGGAGCGTAACGTTCATTATATTCCAAACAAAAAGAGCGACTTAGTGATACGTCGCTCTTTTTAATTTGTATACATTTCAATTTATATCTCAAACTCTTTTAATGTTGAAATTATAATTGAAATACAATCGCGTAATTGCGCTTCATTCATTACTAACGGAGGTGCAAAACGTATAATATTTCCGTGGGTAGGCTTTGCCAACAATCCATTATCACGTAGTTTCATACAGATATTCCATGCAGTATCACTTTCTTCATCATCATTAATAACAATGGCATTTAAAAGGCCTCTACCTCTTACTAACTTACAAATAGCACTTGTTTCTATGTATTTATTAAGTTCTGCTCTAAATATGTTTCCGAGCTTAAAAGCATTGTCTGCTAATGACTCATCTGTCACAACCTCCAATGCAGCCATTGCTACAGCTGCAGCAATTGGATTCCCACCAAAAGTAGACCCGTGAGATCCAGGAGTAATCACTTTCATAATAGAATCGTTTGCCAAAACAGCAGATACAGGATACGCTCCACCACTCATTGCTTTACCCAAAATTAAAATATCTGGTTTTACATCTGGAGTGCCGCTACAGTCTTTTTGCTCACAAGAACAATTTCCACAAGTAGCTAGTAAACGTCCAGTTCTTGCGATACCTGTCTGTACTTCATCTGCAATAAAAAGAACATTGTGCTCCTCGCAAAGTGCTTTCGCATCTCTTAAGTAATTTTCACTTGGCACATAAACTCCTGCTTCACCTTGTATAGGTTCTACCATAAAACCAGCGATATTTTTACTAGATTCAAGTGCTTCTTTCAAAGCATTCAGGTTGTCGTATTCAACTTTAATAAATCCGTTTGTGTACGGACCAAAATTAGCTCTAGCTACAGGATCATTAGAAAAAGAAATGATAGTAGTAGTTCTTCCATGGAAATTATTATTACAAACAATAATCTCTGCTTTATTTTCATCAATTCCTTTTACTTCATAAGCCCAACGACGACATAGCTTTAAAGCCGTTTCCACAGCTTCGGCTCCTGTGTTCATTGGTAACATTTTATCGAAATTGAAATATTCAGAAGCAAATTGCTCGTACTTTCCTAGCATGTCATTATAAAATGCTCTAGAAGTCAGCGTCAACGTTTCTGCTTGCTTTGTCATTGCACCCACAATTTTAGGATGACAGTGACCTTGATTTACAGCACTATATGCTGATAGGAAGTCATAATACTTTTTTCCCTCTACGTCCCAAACATAGACTCCTTCTCCTCTATTTAAGACTACGGGTAATGGGTGATAATTGTGAGCTCCATACTTGTTCTCCACATCAATCGCTTGCTGCGATAAAGTTTTTTCTGCTATAGACATAACATTTAAAATTTAAAAAATTAATATATGAAATTCCTACTATACCTTTATTTTTTCGAGATCCCGAAGACTCGGGAGAAAATTCAGCGGAGGAGAGAAATCATCCCGTTGTAAAATTACTAATATATTATATTATTTTAAAGTGCATCAACAATATTAATAGTGCATTTATAGTATTTTTACAGCATGGCAAGAAAACAATCCAGAAACAGAATACAATTAGAGCATTTAGAGGTCATTGATGCAGGCGCAAAAGGTAAAGCAGTTGCAAAAGCTCCAGATGGCCGTGTCGTTTTTATCAATAATGCTGTTCCTGGTGATATTGTTACGGTACAAACAACCAAAAAAAGAAAAGCATATTTCGAAGGTACAGCTATTGAAGTCCACAAAGAATCAGACAAAAGAGTCGCTCCTGTTTGCGAACATTTTGGTACTTGTGGGGGTTGCAAATGGCAGCACATGGGCTACGAGCACCAATTATTCTACAAACAAAAAGAAGTAGATAATAATTTAAGACGTCTTGGGAAGATAGAATTACCTGACATAACCCCAATTCTTGGTTCAAAAGAGCAGTATTTCTACAGAAACAAAATGGAATTCTCCTTTAGCGACAGTAAGTGGTTAACCTTAGACCAAATAAAGAGTGATGCTATTATTGAGAATAAAAATGCTTTAGGCTTTCATATTCCAGGTATGTGGGACAAAATACTGGATTTAAATAAATGTCATTTACAACGAGATCCAAGTAATGCCATTCGTGATTTTATAAAGCACACTGCGGAAATATTAGAGATCCCATTTTTTAACACTAGAAATCAAACTGGAATTTTAAGAACACTTATGTTGAGAACTTCTAGTAATGGAGAACTCATGGTGCTAGTACAGTTTTTTGCTGAAAACAAAGAAAAGAGAGAACAGCTTTTAGATGCGGTATTCGCAGAATTTCCAGAGATTACTTCTTTACAATATGTAATTAATGGAAAAGGAAATGACACCATATACGATCAAGAGGTAATTTGTTATAAAGGGCGCGACCATATTTTTGAAGAAATGGAAGGCTTAAAATTCAAGATAAATGCCAAATCATTTTACCAAACCAATAGTCATCAAGCCTATGAGTTATATAAGATAACAAGAGACTTTGCTGGATTAACGGGTAATGAGCTTGTATTTGATTTATACACTGGAACTGGAACTATTGCACAATTTGTGGCTAGTAAAGCAAAGAAAGTGATTGGAGTTGAAGCTGTTCCAGATGCAATAGCTGCTGCAAAAGAAAATGCAGAACGAAATGGAATTACAAATTGTGAATTCTATGTAGGTGATATGAAACAAGTATTTAACCAAGATTTTATCAACCAGCATGGCATAGCAGATGTAGTAATAACAGATCCACCAAGAGACGGTATGCACAAAGATGTTGTAGCACAACTAATCTCTTTACATGCAAAAAAAATAGTATACGTAAGTTGCAACAGCGCAACACAAGCAAGAGATTTAGCGTTACTAGATGAGCACTATAAAGTAACAAAAGTGCAGCCTGTAGATATGTTTCCACAAACGCACCACGTAGAAAACGTTGTCTTACTTGAAAAAAAATAACTCAATAGCGCTGTATAATATTTCAGAAATGACACAAAAAATACTACTCATACTTATTATTGCCTTCTGCATTGCAGGTTGTACACGAGACGATATTTGTCCAGAAGATACAGAAACAACACCTCAGTTGATTATTAAGTTTATGGATATCAGCAATCCAACACAAGTAAAAGCTGTTACAAATTTAAGGATAACCCTTCCAAATGCTGAACAAACAGAAGTGTTAGCCTCTAGAACCGACACATTATATCGTATCCCACTAAATCCAACCGCAACCAGTGCTTCTTATAATTTCACAAAAGAGTTTGACAGTGCTACTCCAAATACAGATGCAGTAACGATAAGCTACCAAAGAGGTGAAGATGTCTATATTAACAGAGCCTGTGCATTTAGAACAACATTTACAGATGTAAACCTGAGTGTACAGCCAGAAGGAAGTGCAAATTGGATGCTAAGTACAACTATTAACAACGCAACAGTAGAAAATGAAGACGTTACGCATATTACTATTTTTCATTAGTACACTTGGTGCTGCGCATTTTGCTTCTGGACAAGGTGAGACAGAGAAACTACAGGATACCACTGCGGTTAAGACCAAATACGGACTTAGACTTGGTCTAGACATAGCAAAACCTTTGCGCTCTTTATTGGAAGAAGGCTATACTGGATTTGAAGTGCTAGCCGATTTTAGAATTCAAGAACGTTACTACCTCGCTGCAGAATTTGGAAATGAAACAAAAGACTATTTTGAGTCAAATTTAAATGCCAGTACCAGTGGTAGTTATTTTAAAATAGGAGCAAATTATAATGCCTACGAAAACTGGTTAGGGATGACAAATGAAATTTTTGCGGGACTTCGGTATGGATTTTCTAATTTTAGTCAAGAATTACTAGCCTACAGCATCTATACTACAGATCAAAGCTTCCCTCCCACTATTGTAGTCGATCCCCAAGAATTCTCTGGTCTTACAGCGCATTGGGCAGAGCTAGTTGTGGGATTTAAAACCGAAATATTAACCAATGTATTCCTTTCAGTAAATTTACAACTCAAACGAAAACTTGCAGAAGACACACCAGAAAACTTCGATAATCTATACATCCCTGGCTTTAATAGAACCTACGATTTTAGTGAATGGGGTGTTGGATATGGTTATACCATAAGTTATTTGTTACCACTTTTTAAAAACTAATTATTGTTTTTTAGCCTTTTTACTCCCAGCATACATTTCATATTGCACCAATCTACTTTCTAATTTTCCGTTAAAAAGTTTGATCTTTTTTGAAGGTCTTAAGCCAACAAACTTAAGGGCTTCAAGGTTTGAGGTAATCATCCATGCCTGGGTGTCTGGGTAGTTTCTTTTTAGGGTGTTACCAATATTTCCGTAAAAATGTTCTACATCACGAATAGAGATTCGCTCATCGTAGGGCGGATTAAAAACAAGAAACAATTGTCTGTCTCTTCCTTTTTCTGTTTCAAAGAAATCTGCATGTTCTACGGTAATAAATTCTGAAAGATTAGCTGACATAATATTCTCCTTGGCCTTTTTAAGCGTTACAATATCATTATCGTAGCCAATAATTTTAAAATGGAACTCTTTAATCTTTTTTAGCGCAGCATTTTCTATGAGTTCGTACAAATCCACATCAAAATCTGGCCATGTTTCGAAACCAAATTCTTCTTTATTTAGGTTTGCAGGTATGTTACAGGCAATCATTGCGGCTTCAGTTAATAAAGTACCGCCCCCGCACATAGGATCAATGAAGTCGCATTGTCCCGTCCAGCCCGTCTTTAATATCATTCCAGCGGCTAATACTTCGTTAATAGGTGCTAATGTATTTGCCACTTTATAGCCACGTTTGTGTAAAGATTGTCCGGAGCTATCCAGAGAAACCGTACAAATATTTCTATCGATATGGATATTAATACGAAGTGTTGGATGATCTAGATCCACGTTAGGGCGCTCACCTTCCATATCTCTAAAACGATCTACAATAGCATCTTTTGTTTTTAATGCGATGTATTGAGAATGGGTAAAGTATTTTGAAAATACAGTAGCATCTACCGCAAGAGTCCCATTGGCATCCATATATTGTTGCCAGTTAATGTTATATATCTTTTGATACAGATCATCTTCCTTAAAGACATTAAAGGCAGTAATAGGCTTTAAAATTTTAATGGCGGTTCTACAGCACAAATTTGCCTTGTACATAAAACCGGTATCGCCTTCAAAAGAAACATTACGCACTCCTATTTCGATATTTGAAGCACCAAGCTGTCTAAGTTCTTGTGCTAACAGCTCTTCAAGACCATAAAGTGTCTTGGCCACCATTTTGAAATTTTTTGCCATGTTTTTTTATTCGTTCTCCTGCAAAAATACAGTATTTTAGCGCTGTAAAATCATACAATGCAAAAAGAAGATACAACTTGGTATGCCTCATGGTTTAATAGTCCTTATTATCATGTGCTCTATAAGGACAGAGATGATACAGAAGCAGCCAATTTTATGCGTAGGCTCACCTTACATTTAAACCTATCAAGTGATGCTAAAATACTAGACCTTGCCTGTGGTAAAGGACGACACTCTAGATATTTAGCAACCTTAGGCTATGATATTACTGGAGTAGATTTATCTGTGGAGAGCATTAAATTTGCTCAAAAACATACCAAAGAGAACCTCACTTTTGCAGTGCATGATATGTGTCTTCCCTATAAAGAAAATACTTTTGATGCTGTTTTTAATCTTTTTACAAGTTTTGGATACTTTGAAAAAGAAGAAGATAACTTAAGAACTATCAAAGCAATCAAACAAAATTTCACTTCTAATGGACTTGCTGTTATAGATTTTTTAAATGTACACCAGGTAGTGTCAAATCTAGTGGATAATGAAACTAAAGTAGTAGAGGGTATTACATTTCATATTAGCAGACAATTAGAAAACGGGGTTATTTATAAAAATATTTCTTTTAGCGACAAGAATGAATCATATTCCTATACAGAAAAAGTAAAAGCCTTGACCCTAGAAGATTTTAAATTTTATTTTGAGCGTGCAGGATTACAATTAAAGGAAACATTTGGAGATTATCATCTTACCCCATTCAATGCAAATGATTCTGAACGATTAATTCTTATTTTTGGCTTATGATATACCAAGCTTTATTTTTCGCTGTATTTGTAGGCTATGGAGTTGCTTTAGTGCTTAAAAATAAAAAAGCACAGTATTTGTCTTTACCCTTAGCATTTAGTGGTGCTTTTTTATTGGCTGTAACGCTATTTGAATTATTACCAGAAGTATATCAATCTTCTAACAAGTATACAGGGCCTTTTATCATGCTAGGAATTTTACTTCAAATATGTTTGGAATTTTTAAGTAAAGGTGCAGAACACGGGCATGTTCACATACATGCAAATAAACAAGTATTTCCGTGGCTTCTCTTTATTAGTTTATCCATTCATGCGTTGTTTGAAGGAGTTCCAGTAGCAGGGCATTCTAGTATGTTTGTTGGAGTTTTGGTTCATAAAATCCCGATAGCAATGATACTTTCTTTCTTTTTTATAAAGGCGAAATATCCAGGTACTACGATTCTTTCATTTCTACTACTATTTGCAAGTATGACTCCTTTGGGAAGTTGGTTGTCATCTAATATTCCCGAAGTAATGGCTTACAAAGAACAACTGAATGCTGTATCGATTGGTATTTTTCTTCATGTATCTACTACTATTTTATTTGAAAGCAGTAAAGACCACAAATTTAATCTTACCAAATTAAGTACTATTATCGTAGCAATTGTAATAGCCTATTTTATATAAGTGCCAAGTAGATGCATAAAAAATGGCAAATACTTCCTGCAAGTACAAACAGGTGCCAAATTACATGGTTGTACTTCAGTTTATCCCAAACATAAAAAATAATCCCACCTGTATAGGCAGCTCCTCCTGCAATTAATAGGTTTATTGAAGCAGTAGATACTACTTCTTTTAATGCTGTAAAGTCTAGCACAATCAACCAGCCCATAATAACATACAGCAGCAAAGAGATTACTTCAAACTTACCAGTAAAAAAAACTTTTAAAACCGTACCTATAGCAGCAATAACCCACACAATAGAGAATAATAAAACGCCCTTACTATTGGAAAGAAATATGAGCGTTACTGGTGAATAGGTACCAGCTATTAATATATAAATACTAATATGATCTAATTTTCTATAGCGTATTTTTTTATTTATCGTAGTTACATAATGGTACTTTGAAGAAATAAAGTATAGCATACATAGAGAAATACCATATACAACTACAGAAAACAAATGTATTGGCCTTTGATATTCTGGAACAAAAATAAGAAGTAAAAGTGCTATAACCGAAAGTATAAAACCAATGGCATGGGTACTGTAATTATAGAATTCTTCTTTTGGAGTTTGTCCTCTCATTAGTAATTGCTAGATAAAAATACAAAGGTATGCATAAAAAAAGAGCACCCGTATGGGTGCTCTTTATATCTATAGATATTAAAGAAATTATTCTTTAATTAATCTATTTGTAATTGAACCACGATCTGTAGTTGTTGTTACTAAATAAACTGCACTATCAAGAGTTTCAACATTAATTGTTGCAACGTTTTGAGCGTTTACAGTTTGAGATAAAACAACTCTACCTCTAATGTCTGTAATTTCGATTAATGAAATTGGAGCATTAGGAGAAGCAATATTTACAATATCGCTAGATGGGTTAGGATACATAGCAACAGTTGCTAAAGCATTATCTACTGTGCTTAATGATTCATCCTCGAATACAATTGTAAAACGTCCTGGGTAGTTACCCTTAACGCTTTCAAAAGTATACGATCCTGCTGTTAAATCTGTAATGGTGTTTAATTCATTATCGATTAAGAAAACAGTTGCGGTTTCCATAGAAGCACCATCACGATCTGTCATACTAATAGTATACGAAGTGCTCTCATCTACTAATGAAGAGAATCCAGTTGTAACAGTAGCATCACTTGTGAAAGCTTCTCTACCTTGGATAGTATATCCATTATCTGAACCTTCCATTTGAGTGTACAGAGATACAATAGTACCTAATCTCTGACTATCAAAAGCTCCATCATAACCAGCAGTTGCTTGATCTGTAAATACTACAGCCATGTTACTAGCTAGACCGTATTGGTCACTAGTTACATTTAACCATAAACGGTCCGAAACAATTGGGTTTCTTAAATCATCATTATTACCTGTAACACGCATGCCGTTAGTAAATACTACAGCAGCAGCCGAAGTTGCTTTGATCCCAAATCCTTGTCCAGAAGCCATAAAGCCTCCAGGTGCAGTACCTCCAGTTGATGCAGCTACACCAGCTCCTAAGTTTCTCACAGAAATATCTTCCATGTTAAAGTTTGCTGAGTTAGCTCCAGGGAATGTAGGACTAGGTGTAGTATTATGCTCCCAGAAATACAATTCATCAATAGTAGCAGCATTAGCAGTCATAAATGCATCCGAATCTATAGCACTAGCATATGGATTAGACATCATGTTTGGACTATCATTCTTGTCTGTACCAAAAACAGTTGGGTATGCATACGTACCACTATTTAATGTACCGTTGTTGAATACTAAATCGAAAGAACCAGCATCGTTGATATCAGCACCAGGCCAATATGCGTATCCTTCAGCAGGATTAAGCGTCCCTGTGTGATTAGACCAGTCATTATTGTCAGAATCTACAAAATTTGTAGCATCACTTAAAGCTGGATCAATAAACATATCAAAAGCATTGGTGTCGTGTGCTAACATTCTAAATCCTGCAAATTCTCCACGATCTGCAGTAGACATTGGGCTACCCAATAACATAAATTGACGAGCACCTATCGTTGGTGTTGTAACATTTACGTTTATAGTACCTCCATTAGCAGTAACTGCTGCTGCATCAGTCTGTACAACACTACCTGTGTGTGCTACATTTAATGTACCATTAACATTAATATCATTCACTACGTTCATATAAGTTGAAGCGTCAACAGTTACAGTTACACCAAAGTCTATTACCAAACTACAAGCATCAATACTACCGTCTGTAGCAGTATCATATCCACCATCGATAATTGCAGTGTCAATGGCTGTAGGAGGTGTGTCAGTTACACCAGCTACTTGCCATTCTGTTCCTGTCCAAGTTTTAACAGCACCTGGACAATCTGGAGAGAATGCACAAATGTTAAAGTCACCAAGGTTTGCAGCATTAAATGCCCAAACACGTAAGTAATACGTATCACCAGGAACTAGAGAACCATCTGTTACAACAATAGAAGAGAAAGTACCATTTGCACCATCATCGTTACATTGTACTTCAGTTAGAGTACCTAATAATGGATTAAAGCTATATAAAGACATTCCTGTGTCAAATGGAGATCCACTAGCACCTACAGAAATATCAGCAAAGATATTACCGTTTGCTGGTGCGGTAAATTGATACCATACATCTGGGCCATCAAAACTAGCACATGAAGGTGCTGGAGTTTCAGGAGATTCTGTTCCCGCGATTAATGTACCACCTGTATTTGAACAAGAAGTACCAACTGTTAAAGCTTCTGCATTTGCAAAATCATCATTTGATGGTGGTAAAACAAAATCAAAATCAAATGAAGTGTAGTCAGACGTTACAGGTCCTGCACAATTACTTGCGACATACACCGTATAAGAGTTTCCTTCAACAAAGGCACCTGTAACAGCTAATGCCTCAGATACTGCACCTAAAGTAGTAGTACTACCAACTATGGCACCAGCATCACCTTGAGCAACACCTACATCTTGTATTTCATAGGTATATGTAGTAGCAGATGCAACATCATCCCAATCTAAATCAACTTGTCCAGTTTGTAAGTTTGAAGCAGCACCATTTGCAGGAGCGTTACACGCTAATGGATCAACAAAAGTTAATTCCCACTCAAACGTAGCAGAAGACCATCTATCATCCCACTCAATAAAATATTCTGTTCCACCTAAAACAGGAAGATCTGTGATCAAAGAAGAGAAGTTTGTTCCACTAATATCATCATTAAATCCTTCTTGCACTAAAGCAGCACAAGTACCAGAGTGAACCGTAAGTCTTGTATCTGGATTTGTTGGATCATCATCAGATGTTATAGTTATAGTACCATCTGCAGGTGGTGTATAAGAATACCAAATTGCGTCGGTAGCACCAGTAGCACCAGAGTTTGTAGCAGAACCATTACCGTCACCTACAGTACTTGTGGTGATACCAGGACCAGCAAGAACGATTGCTACATCACAGTTATCACCTGGTTGTGGTGGCGTGAATGTAAAATCTATCGAAGTATATGGTGAATCATCTGCTGCACAATTTGTTCTTACATAAACAGTATAGTCATTACCGTCAACAAAAGCTCCAGCTACTGCTAGGGCTTCAGATACAGCAACATTCGTAGAAGCTACAATTGCACCAGCATCACCTTGCGCAACACCAACATCTTGTATTTCATAATCGTAAGAAACAGCTCCTGCTACATCATTCCAACCTAAATCAACAACACCAGTTTGGAAATTAGATGCTGTTAATCCCGTAGGAGCTAAACATGCATCTGTACACGCATTAATTTCAATTAAATCAATAGCTAAATCCCCAACGAAATTAGTGTTTCCAGTATGAGAAAATTCTAAGAATACAGTTTGTCCATTATAAGCAGACAAATCTACTCCTACTTGTATAAACGCATCACCTTGAGCTCCTTGTAGTGCACCATCCCATGTAAATTCGTTTGTAAATGGTCCAGCAGCACTAGTACCAACACCGACGGTGAAGTTTCCAATACCAGCACCAAATGCATGCATGAAGAAAGATAATTCTACAGGGTCACCAACAGTAAGGAAGGTTAAATCTATTGCAGGAGAAACAGCAGATGCTGTTGGGATTGTTAAAGGTTGTGATGCTTCATAGAACATAAATGCTGAACCACTAGCAGGTCCACCTGTAGGTCCTGCGGCTCCTGAAGGAGTTGTAGCTCCAAAAAGCCATGTTCCATTTCCTGCATTAAAATCTCCAGTCCATGACCCCTGTGCATCCAATTCGTCAGAATATACAACAACTGATGGGTCACCAGAAGTACAAGTAACACCAGCTGGTGGTGTTGGAGGCCCTTTTACTGTAAATGTGTAAACTGTTGCTAAACAAGCATCGTTTGCTCCACCAGCATTTACTGGTACAACAGCCCATCCGTATTCAGCTTCTAAATCTAAACCTGTAATATTTACAGGAGGTGCGGCAACATTACCAATATTATTTAAAGTACCAGCGGCATCATTAGCAGCTGTTAAATAAAAGTCGTAAGAAGTAGCTGGTTCTCCAGTAGCAGCAGGAGTCCAACTAAACGTAGCTCCAGTACTAACATCTACAGCACCAGAAGCAGGAACAGGATCTGTAACACAATCTGGAACTTGAGTAAAGTTAAAATCGAATGTTGTTGTTGCACTTGGATTAGGCACCAAAGGATTACCACATTGTGTAAACACCAATAGTTGGTAGTCATTTCCAGCAACTAAAGGAGTTAATGAAATAGAAGTAGTAGTTACATTAATGGTTGTACCTGTAGCGGCACCACCAGCTGTAACATCAATTAATTCATACTCATAGTTATCTGCAGTTGGTGCATTTCCATCTGTAAAAGTTACCGTAGCGTCTGTAGGAGAATCTACAGTAAACGCAAAATCAGAAGGCGCAATACATGATGGCGGAGGTGTAAATGTTAATGTCCATTCAAATGGAGCTGTAGACCATCTATCATCCCACTCAATAAAATATTCAGTTCCACCTACAACTGGAAGGTCTGTAATTAATGATGAAAAGTTAGTTCCTGAGATATCATCATTGAAACCTTCTTGAACTAAAGCAGCACAAGTACCAGAATGCACAGTTAATCTTGTATCTGGGCTTGTAGGATCATCATCTGATGAAAGAGTAATGGTACCATCTCCTGCAGGAGTGTAGGAATACCAAATAGCATTTGTTGCTCCTGTTGCACCAGAATTAGTTGCTGAGCCTGCGGTATTGGTAATTTGGGCACCAGTAATGGTTCCAGGAGTTACTATAACTGCACTAGCACAATCATCCCCCCCATTTTGCGCAAAACCTTGCCACGAAAACAGTGCAAGACAAGCAATCATTAAAAAATTTGTAATTTTTTTCATAATAAAGTTGAAATATTAATAAGTTATTGTGAGTTAAAATGCCTAAAACTCGTTCTTTGGAGCTTCCAATTAGGACATTAATAAAAAGCAATATAATAAAATCAAACGCTCATTTTTTTTTTTTTATAATTATTCGTTTAAAATCATATTTTAAAGTTTAAAAACACAAATCATCGACAAATTGAATGCTTAAAATACTCTACAACAATCGTTTCGATATTTCAAAAATTATTACCATATTTAAACCAAAATTTTAGTACTAAGATGAAACTACAAAACATACTAAACTCAATTTTAATTCTTACATTTTTGTTTGCATGTAACGACACCAAAAAAGAAACAAAGCAAGAAAAACAATCCACTAAAATTTCCGAAGAAAAGAAAACCCCAGTTTTTTCACTTGTAGCGAACCAAGAATCTGGAATCAATTTTATAAACTACAACAAAGAAAATAACGAGTATAATTATTATGCTTACGAATACTTTTATAATGGAGGCGGTGTAGCCACAGCAGATTTTAATAACGACGGCTTGTTAGATATTGTGTTCACTGCCAATATGGCTCCCAATAAATTATACATTAATAAAGGTAATCTTACCTTTGAAGATGTAACGCAAACAGCAGGTATCAACTCTAATACGCAAGATTGGTGCACGGGTGTAACCGTGGTAGACATTAACAATGACGGATATCAAGATATATTTATTTCAAGATCAGGTTGGTTTGAAAACGACCAAGAAGAAAAGTTAAGCAACTTATTATTTGTAAACAATAAAGACCTCACATTTACTGAAAAAAGTGCCGAATATGGCTTTACAGATTTGTCTAGATCTAACCAAGCATGCTTTTTTGATGTAGACAATGACGGGGATTTGGATATGTACCTTATTAATAACCCAAAAGAACACACCAAAACAAGAGAATACAAAGATGGAAGCATTCGACTTGTTGATGTTGGGAGCACCTACCAAGACAGTGATAAATTATATCTTAATACCAATGGAAAATTTAAAGATATCACCAAAAAAGCTGGGCTCGTAAATGCAGATTACGGACTAGGAATTGTTGCCGCAGATCTCAATAACGATGGCTATCAAGACCTTTATATTGCTAACGACTACTCCAAACCAGATGCTGTGCTCATCAACAACAAAAAAGGTGGGTTTAATAATACAACAAATTCTTCGCTTAAGCATATGTCAAAATTCTCTATGGGAGTAGATATTGCAGACATTAACAACGATGGTTTGTTGGATATTTTTAATTCTGAAATGTTAGGGCAAGACAACTATTCCAAAAAGGTAAATATGGCCTCTATGAATCCAAAACTTTATTGGGGATTTGTAAACTCTGGATACCACTACCAAGATATGCATAATAGCTTGCAGATAAATAATGGTAACAACACCTATAGTGAAATAGCTTGGATGGCAAACGTAGCTGAAACAGACTGGTCTTGGTGTCCGCTTATTGCTGATTTTGATAACGATGGACATAAAGACATATTTGTAACTAATGGTATCAAGCGAGAAGTCTTTAACAAAGATTTTATGAATAAACAAGGCAAAGGATTAACAGATAATCCAAAATTATTTGAGAGCACCATCAGTTTTCTTCCTGCCCAAAAAGCGTATAATGCCATGTTTAAAAACAATGGTGATTTAACCTTCACAGATAGCGCTATGGATTGGGGTTTAAAAACACAAGCCTTTAACTCCAACGGAGCTGCTTATGCAGATTTCGACAATGATGGAGACCTTGATCTTGTTGTAAATAATATAGAAGAACCAGCTGCACTTTATAGAAATAATAGTGAAAAAACAACCAACGCAATTACACTTACCTTGACCAAAAATGGTAAAATACCATATGGAGCAAAAGCAAGCCTTTTAAAAGACAACAAAGTAAATGTATCTCAAATAACAAACACAAGAGGATTTCAGTCGGTGTCAGACCATAGAATCCATTTTGGTCTTGATACTGCTACCAAAGCAGACTCCATAATGATTACGTGGCCCAATAACAAAAAAAGTATGCATCTAGGTCTTGCTGCAAATACAAACCATACGATCAACTACGAAGACGCAACCTTTATAGACTATTCAAAAAAACAGAGTACTCCCCTATTTAAAGATGTGAGTCCTAGTTTCAAAAACATAGCAAAGCATCAAGAAAAAGAATTTGATGATTATAAAATTGAAATTTTACTACCCCAAAAACAATCCCAAGAAGGTCCTTTTGTAGCGGTTGCCGATGTTAATGGTGATGGTCTAGACGATTTCTTTCAAGGAAACGGTGCTGGTTATGCTGGTACCTTATACTTACAAACAAAAAATGGAAGTTTTACAAAGGGAAATCAAACAGCATTTATAGCAGACAAAGCTTCGGAAGACCTAGGCGTTGTCTTTTTTGATTATGATGCTGATGGAGATCAAGATCTATATGTGGTAAGTGGAAGCAATGAGCATAGTTTAGACGCTCCACAAATGCAAGACAGACTCTATGAAAATGATGGGTCAGGAAATTTCAGTAAAACAAAAAATCGCATTCCAAACGATAAAGCCAGTGGTTCTTGTGTAATAGCAAATGATATCGATAATGATGGTGATTTAGATCTCTTTGTTGGTGGTTATCAAACGCCACAAGAATATCCTAAAGCAGGAAAAAGCCTTTTGTTAATTAATAATAACGGTGTTTTTACTAACGAAATAGCAACCCTAGCTCCAGATTTAGAATACATAGGTATGGTAAAAGATGCCGCCATAGAAGACATTAATAATGATGGCAAAAAGGATCTAATAGTAGTAGGCCATTGGATGCCAGTTTCCATTTTTGAAACAGATGGAACCACTTATAAAAACACAACAAACAGCTATGGTATAAGTGATAAAAAAGGATGGTGGAATAGCATCGAAGTAGTAGACCTTGATAACAATGGCAGCAAAGATTTAATCGTTGGAAACCTTGGATTAAATTCAAAACATAAAGCTAATTTAGGGCAACCCTTTAAAATTTTAGCAAAAGATTTCGACAACAATGGAACGAACGATATTGCATTAGGATATTACAATAATAATAACTTGTATCCAGTGCGCGGTTTACAATGTTCTGCAGAGCAAAATCCAGATCTAAAACAAAGCATTCACTCCTACTCAGAATTTGCAAATCTAACCTTCAATGAAGTGTATAGTAAATACGATTTATCGGATGCGATTTCTCTTGAAGCAACGTATTTCCAATCGGCCATTTTTTATAATAACAAGACATCCTTTACAATAAAAGCACTACCTAACGAAAATCAGGTAGCTCCCACCAATAGTAGCATTACGATAGTAATGAACGGTGAAAACAAAATCATTACGGTAGGAAATTTATACCCAGTAGAGGTAGAAACAGGTCGCTATGACGCGCATACAGGCACCGTTTTAACAACAGCTGAAAATAAAATTTCAGCAACAACAAATACGGGATTATTTAACGATAAAGATGCTAGAGATGTACAACTCATTACTATAAAAGGTAGAAAGCATCTCATGGTAGCAAACAATCGAGCACAAATTTCATTTTTTGAGATACTATAAAGTTTTTGTGTCTTTGTTTTTCTTTAAACATTGATTTATAAAAGAAAAGAATGTATCTATTGCCTTAATTTTTAATTATTTTTGTAATCTAACTAAAAATTAAATGATTATGAAATTAAAAGCAATGTTACTAGGCGCATCGCTATTTGTAGCTTTAGGATGTAGCACAGATAGCGATTCAATTCAAGAAAATGAATACATTCCAGAAATTACAGATCTTGTAAACTTGGTAGCCGATACTCAGTATGACAATTCTCCCATAGGTAAATATACAGGTGTTTTTGGGCATTATCTCAATGCAGATCTTCATGGAAAAATATACATTAACGCAGGGCTTGATACAAGATACTCTGCTCTTATTCAGCTTGTAAATGGTCAAGAATTGAAATTTAAAGGCCAGAAAATAAAAAACTCAAAGCACACTGTCATTTTTACAGGAAAATCTGGAAGTTTTCAAATAAATTTTGCCAATTATTTTACTCCATTAGTCTCCAATGTATACATGAATGGTGAAAATGAAGAGGCCTATATTTCCCTAGTTAAAAGTCAAAATGGAGCAAATGCATTTGTTCGTTTAGGTACCTATGTAGATTCAACAGACCCTGCATTTTTTGGTAACTGGGATTTAATAGGAGATCCACTAACAACACAAGGTTCTCCCTTTTCATCAACATTGCCTGGGGTTCCATTTCCTGTTAGTGGTAACGCTGTCACTCAAGAAATTAACACATTGGTACTAAGCCATACAGGAGCTACTAGTCAAGTTGTAGTGAATGGCATGGATGATTTCGACCCAAATACTGCTATTGCATGTGCTCCAGTAGGAGTTACTATACCTACTACAGAACCCGTTCTACTTGATATTATTATTACAGCTCCTGTTCCCTTAGGAGATGTAGCAGACGCTATTAGTGCTGGAGGTCAAACATCTATGGTCATTGGTAATGAAGCGAGTTGGAGCTTAAATTATACTACTCAGATTACAAATCCATTAGGCGATGATATTCCCGAATCTTATGTTACAAACGATTGTAATGCAACTACATCTGGAACTTGGTCATGGAATGGAAGATCAGGTACCCTAACAGTACTATAATACAACCATACTATCAAAATATTTGGGATGCATATGCTGTGCATCCCTTTTTTTATGGCAAATAGCCGGGCTATCCGCTATATCTCCCCTTGCCTTTGGCGAAGGAGAGGATGCCGCTGCTATCCCTATTGCGGTTTTGGCAGATTCATACTACTGATCTATAAATCCATTTTACAGTTATTATCTTATAAGATTTTAGAATACGTCATGCATATACCCTTCTACTCCCGAAGTTTCGGGAGTAGAAGACTCTTTTGCTTTACACTTTGATTCTAAAAAATAGGCACTTTAACTAAATGGAGCATGGAAGATAGAATATGGACAAAATAAAACTTATTTTTTTCTCGTGCTCTGAAGCTTCAACGAAGGAGTACACATATAAGGAGGCACTCAAAAAATATTAAAACATCAAAGCGCTAAAATTTGTATTAAAATTA